>NZ_JBXWNE010000034.1:0-1070 GCF_059610225.1 Ruegeria sp. YTSA105 | reverse complement strand
ATGGCAAAGGAAAAGTTTGAGCGTAATAAGCCGCACGTCAACATCGGCACGATTGGCCACGTTGACCACGGCAAGACGACGCTGACCGCAGCAATCACCAAGTATTTCGGTGACTTCAAAGCGTATGACCAGATTGACGGCGCGCCTGAAGAAAAAGCACGTGGCATCACCATCTCGACGGCCCACGTGGAATACGAGACCGATGCGCGTCACTACGCCCACGTTGACTGCCCCGGCCACGCCGACTACGTCAAGAACATGATCACTGGTGCGGCGCAAATGGACGGCGCGATCCTGGTTGTGAACGCGGCTGACGGCCCGATGCCTCAGACCCGCGAGCACATTCTGCTGGGCCGCCAGGTTGGCATCCCGACCATGGTCGTGTTCATGAACAAAGTTGACCAGGTTGACGACGAAGAGCTGCTGGAGCTGGTTGAAATGGAAATCCGCGAGCTGCTGAGCTCGTATGATTACCCTGGCGACGACATTCCGATCATTGCCGGTTCGGCACTGGCCGCGATGGAAGGCAACAACCCGGAAATCGGCGAAGAATCGATCCGCAAGCTGATGGCTGCCGTGGACGAGTACATCCCGACGCCTGAGCGTGCTGTTGACCAGCCGTTCCTGATGCCGGTCGAAGACGTGTTCTCGATCTCGGGCCGTGGTACAGTTGTGACCGGTCGTGTTGAGCGTGGCGTGATCAATGTTGGCGACGAGATCGAAATCGTCGGCATCCGCGACACCAAGAAAACCACCTGTACCGGTGTTGAAATGTTCCGCAAGCTGCTGGATCGCGGCGAAGCGGGCGACAACATCGGCGCGCTGCTGCGTGGTATCGACCGTGAAGGTGTTGAGCGTGGCCAGGTTCTGTGTAAGCCGGGTTCGGTTACACCGCACACCAAGTTCGAAGCCGAAGCCTATATCCTGACCAAGGAAGAGGGTGGCCGTCACACGCCGTTCTTCGCGAACTACCGTCCGCAGTTCTACTTCCGTACAACTGACGTGACCGGCACCGTGACCCTGGCAGCTGGCACCGAGATGGTTATGCCCGGCGACAACGTGTCGTTCGA
>NZ_JBXWNE010000033.1:0-1240 GCF_059610225.1 Ruegeria sp. YTSA105 | reverse complement strand
TATGTTTAGGAAACGGAGGACCTAGAATGGCAAACAAGCGACCGAAGCCGGAAGAGATTGTCTCGAAGTTACGGCAAGTTGAAGTTCTGATGGGGCAAGGCATTTCCCGTCTTGATGCGATCAGGCAGATCGGAGTTGTTGAACAAACCTATTACCGCTAGCGGAAGAAGTACGGTGGAATGGGTGTTGATCAATTGAAGGAACTGAAACGGCTTCAGAAAGAGAACGAACGATTGCGACGTGCGGTTTCTGATCTGACGCTGGACAAACTGATCTTGACGGAAGCCACAAAGGATGAAGGGCGGTTAGCAAACCATCCCGTGGATGGTTTGCAGCCCTGAACGCGAAGCCCTACTGAGCCCCGCTCGTCGTCGTGCTTGTATTAACCATGTACGCAACCGGCTGAACGTTTCCGAGAGACGCGCCTGTCGCGTACTTGGACAACACCGGTCCACGCAACGGCGCATCCCAAGAGGCCGCGCGGACGAGGACAGGCTGGTGGCCGACATGATCGAGCTGACCCGTCAATATGGCCGATATGGCTATCGCAGGATCGCAGCGCTGCTGAGAGAGGCTGGATGGTCTGTCAGCGATGGCGGGTTGAACGGCTTTGGCGACGAGAGGGGCTGAAAGTGCCAGTGAAACAACCGAAGAAAGGGCGGCTCTGGCTAAATGACGGCTCATGCGTTCGGCTACGGCCAGAGTATCGCAACCATGTTTAGTCGTATGACTTCGTTCATTGTCGAACCGACGACGGCAAAGCCTTCAGGACGCTGTACATCCTTGATGAGTACAGCCGGGAATGCTTGGCAATCAGGGTCGAGCGGAAACTGAACTCGACCGATGTAATCGACGTTCTGACAGACCTGTTCATACTTCGCGGCGCGCCCAGTTCATACGTTCTGACAATGGGCCGGAATTTGTCGCCCAGGCGGTCCGAGACTGGATCGCCGCCGTTGGCGCCAAGACGGCTTACATCGAACCTGGCAGCCCGTGGGAGAACGGATATTGTGAAAGCTTCAACGGCCGGGTCAGGGACGAGCTGCTCAACGGTGAGATCTTCTACAGCTTGCGCGAAGCTCAAATCCTGATCGAACAATGGAGGAAACACTACAACACAAAACGTCCCCACAGTGCACTGGGCTACCGCCCGTCAGCTCCCGAAACCATCATCTCAATGGATCACAGGCCAATGATGCACTAACAATCAAATTGAACCAGTCAGATGAGGCTGCTCAAC
>NZ_JBXWNE010000032.1:0-1272 GCF_059610225.1 Ruegeria sp. YTSA105 | reverse complement strand
TTACAAGTTTGGATAGATAGGGAATCTGGCGCAGAGGTTTGCGACTTCGGCTTTGACTTTGGCCTCGACCTCACCGTTACCGTCCTCGCCATTTGCGGCCAGACCGTCGACCACTTCGATGATCCAGTCGGCGATCTGGCGGAACTCGGCCTCGCCGAAGCCGCGGGTGGTGCCTGCGGGGCTGCCAAGGCGTATGCCGCTGGTCACCATCGGTTTTTCGGGATCGAACGGGACACCGTTCTTGTTGCAGGTGATATGCGCCCGGCCCAGTGCCTTTTCAGTCGCGTTGCCTTTGACGCCTTTAGGGCGCAGGTCCACCAGAACCACGTGGGTATCGGTGCCGTGGGTGACTGTGTCCAGCCCACCTTTGATCAACTGGTCCGACAGGGCCTGCGCGTTGGTGACCACCTGGGCGATGTAGTCCTTGAACTCGGGTCGCAGTGCTTCGCCAAAGGCCACGGCCTTGGCCGCGATGACATGCATCAGCGGGCCACCCTGAATGCCAGGGAAGATGGCCGAGTTCACTTTCTTGGCGATCGCCTCGTCATTGGTCAGGATCATGCCGCCCCGCGGACCGCGCAGGGTTTTATGCGTGGTGGTAGTAGCCACATGCGCATGCGGGAAGGGCGATGGGTGTGCGCCTGTCGCGACCAGACCGGCGATATGGGCCATGTCGACATGCAGATAGGCGCCGACCATGTCCGCGATCTCGCGCATGCGGGCAAAATCAATGATGCGCGGAATGGCCGACCCGCCTGCGATGATCAGCTTGGGCTGATGCTCTTTCGCCAGCGCTTCGATCTGGTCATAGTCGATCTGGTTGTCCTGTTTGCGCACACCGTAATGGACGGCGTTGAACCACTTGCCCGACTGGTTGGGTGCGGCGCCATGGGTCAGGTGGCCCCCCGCATCCAGGCTCATGCCCAGGATGGTGTCGCCGGGTTTGATCAGTGCCTGGAACACGCCCTGGTTTGCCTGAGAGCCAGAGTTCGGCTGGACGTTTGCAAAGCCGCAACCGAACAGCTGCTTGGCGCGGTCGATGGCCATATTTTCAGCGATATCAACAAATTGACACCCGCCATAGTAACGCCTGCCGGGGTATCCTTCGGCGTATTTGTTGGTCATCACCGAGCCCTGCGCTTCCATCACGGCAGCAGAGACGATGTTCTCGGACGCGATCAATTCGATCTCGTCGCGCTGACGGCCCAGCTCGGACGTGATCGAGCCGAACAGCTCTGGGTCGCGCTCTGAGAGAGACTGGGTGAAAAAACC
>NZ_JBXWNE010000031.1:0-2990 GCF_059610225.1 Ruegeria sp. YTSA105 | reverse complement strand
GTCAGGCCTTCTGGTTCGGGGAGTTTGTTTGCGCGGCATGCGGCGGTCAGGGTGTTGGCCAGCAGGCATGCGATTGTCATGGGGCCGACGCCACCGGGGACGGGGGTGATTGCTCCGGCGCGTTCGGCGGCGCTGGCGTAATCCACGTCTCCAACCAGCTTGTTCTTGCCGTCGCGTTCAATGCGGTTGATGCCCACGTCGATGACCGTGGCGCCTTCCTTGATCCAGTCGCCGGGCACCATCTCGGGGCGGCCCACAGCGGCGACAACGATATCCGCGCGACGGACAACATCGGGCAGATCCTTGGTGCGGCTATGCGCGATGGTCACGGTGCAGCTGTCGCCCAGCAGCAGTTGCGCCATCGGCTTGCCAACGATGTTCGAGCGGCCGATCACAACCGCGTCCATTCCGGACAATGAGCCGTGGTGATCACGCAGCATCATCAGGCAGCCCAGTGGGGTACAGGGCACCATCGATTTCTGACCGGTGCCCAGCAGGCCCACATTCGAGATGTGGAACCCGTCGACATCCTTGGCCGGGTCGATCGAATTGATCACCAGATCTTCGTTCAGATGCTTGGGCAGCGGCAGCTGCACCAGAATGCCGTGAACTGCGGGATCGGTATTCAGCTTGTCGATCAATGCCAGCAGGTCTGCCTCGGAGGTGTCCACATCCAGCTTGTGCTCATACGAGTTCATGCCGACCTCGACGGTCATCTTGCCCTTCGAGCGGACATAGACCTGGCTGGCCGGGTCTTCGCCCACCAGAACCACGGCCAGACCGGGGGTGATGCCATTTTCGTCCTTCAGCTTTGCAACCTGATCGGCAACCTGTGCCCGCACCGTTGCTGCAAAGGCCTTACCGTCGATAACCTGCGCTACCATTCTTCGATCCCTTCTTCCCAAAAACGGATCGGGCGCTTGGGGCGCCCGGTCAGTCAGTCGTTGCCGAGCACACGTTCCTCACGCGCAATCGACCAGTCAATCAGAATGCGCCACAGCGTCTCGGCCAGATCGGGGTCCATCCCCGCCGCCTGAGAGCTGGCACGCACCTTTTGCACCACCTCTTCAACACGATCCGGAATACGGGCCGGCAGGCCCTCGCCCGGCTTCAACTCAGACGCGCGATCAATGTAGCTGGCGCGCCTCACCAGCATCTCGATCAGGTGCCGGTCCAGCTGGTCGATCTGAATCCGCAGATCCTGCATCGTTGCGCAGTCTTGCGGCGGTGTCAGAGTGGGCATCGTGATCTCCTCGTGGCCCGGAGCATTCTCCGGATCACGAGATGTCTTATCTGGCGACTTAGAACAAGCCCTCGATCTCACCTGCGTCATTGAGGCAGATGCTTTCGGCCGCCGGTTTGCGCGGCAGGCCCGGCATAGTCATGATCTCACCACAGACCGCCACGATAAATCCGGCACCCGCGCTCAGGCGCACCTCGCGCACCGGAACCGAATGGCCGGTGGGCGCGCCGCGCAACGAGGGATCGGTCGAGAAGGAATACTGCGTCTTGGCCATGCAGACCGGCAGGTTGCCGTAACCGGCTTCTTCCCATTCACGCAGCTGGTTGCGGATCTTGTTGTCGGCCAAAACCTCGTCCGCGCGATAGATGCGCTTGGCGATGGTTTCGATCTTCTCGAACAGCGGCATATTGTCGGGGTAGATCGGCGCAAAGTTCGCTGTGCCCCCTTCGACGATTTCGACCACCTTCTCGGCCAGCGGCGCCGAACCTTCCGACCCCAGCTCCCAGTGACGCGACAGAACCGCTTCGACCCCGTGGTCAGAGCAATAGTCTTTCACGGCTTGCACTTCAGCGTCGGTATCGGTGACGAAGTGGTTGATGCCAACCACAACCGGCACGCCAAAGGATTTGACGTTTTCGATGTGACGACCCAGGTTGGCGCAGCCCGATTTGACCGCGTCGACGTTTTCCGCACCCAGATCAGCCTTGGCCACACCGCCATTCATCTTCATCGCACGCACGGTGGCGACCAGCACCACAGCCGACGGCGCGATACCCGCTTTGCGGCACTTGATGTTCATGAATTTCTCGGCGCCCAGATCGGCGCCAAAGCCCGCTTCGGTCACCACATAGTCAGCAACCTTCAGCGCGGTCTTGGTCGCAATGACCGAGTTACAGCCATGCGCGATGTTGGCAAACGGGCCGCCATGCACAAAGGCCGGGTTGTTTTCCAGCGTCTGCACCAGGTTCGGCTGCATCGCGTCCTTCAGCAGCACCGTCATCGCGCCTTCGGCCTTGATGTCGCGACAGTAAACCGGGGTCTTGTCGCGGCGATACGCGACGATGATGTCGCCCAACCGCTTTTCCAGATCTTTCAGGTCGTTGGCCAGGCACAGGATCGCCATAACCTCAGAGGCCACGGTGATGTCAAAGCCGGTCTCGCGCGGGAAACCGTTCGATACGCCACCCAAGCTGGCCGTGATCTGACGCAGCGCGCGGTCGTTCATGTCGACCACACGACGCCACGCTACACGGCGGATGTCGATCTCGCACTCATTGCCCCAGTAGATGTGGTTGTCGATCATCGCCGACAGCAGTGAATGGGCGCTGGTGATGGCGTGAAAGTCACCGGTGAAGTGCAGGTTCATCTCTTCCATCGGAACAACCTGCGCGTAACCACCACCCGCAGCGCCGCCCTTCATGCCAAAGTTCGGGCCCAGCGAAGCCTCACGGATACAGATCATCGCGTTCTTGCCGATCCGGTTCAGACCGTCACCCAGACCCACAGTCGTCGTCGTCTTACCCTCACCCGCAGGCGTCGGGTTGATCGCCGTCACCAGAATCAGCTTGCCGTCCTCACGGCCCTGAACCGAATTGATGAAGTCCTGGCTCACCTTTGCCTTGTCATGGCCATAGGGCAGAAGATCAGCAGATTCGATGCCGATCTTCGCACCAATCTCCTGAATCGGCTTCTTCTTCGCCTCACGCGCAATTTCGATGTCAGATTTATAGCTCATTGGGTTTCGGTC
>NZ_JBXWNE010000030.1:0-4493 GCF_059610225.1 Ruegeria sp. YTSA105 | reverse complement strand
GATCAGCCCCTGGCCATTGCGGGGGCTGATCTGGTTGTCGTCTGTTTACTCTGCGGCTTCTTCGTAAGCGTCCATTGGTGGGCATGTGCAGATGAGGTTTCGGTCGCCGTATGCGTTGTCGACGCGGTTGACGGGGGACCAGTATTTGTCGACGC
The DNA here is from genome assembly GCF_059610225.1 of Ruegeria sp. YTSA105. NCBI lineage: Bacteria > Pseudomonadati > Pseudomonadota > Alphaproteobacteria > Rhodobacterales > Roseobacteraceae > Ruegeria > Ruegeria sp. YTSA105. The sequence goes on along the minus strand of NZ_JBXWNE010000030.1, from coordinate 4,338 downwards.
CCATGGAGCCCGGAGGGAAGCAGGCCTGTTCGCGGGTGTAGGGGCGGTCCCAGTCGCCGACCAGATCGCGCACCGTATGGGGGGCGTTTTTCAGCGGGTTGTTCTCCGCATCGATCTTGCCGTCGATGATGTCCTGCGCCTCGGCCCGGATGGACAGCATGGCGTCGCAGAAGCGATCCAGCTCGTCCTTGGGTTCCGACTCGGTGGGCTCGACCATCAGGGTTCCGGCCACCGGCCAGGACATGGTCGGCGCGTGGAAGCCTGAATCGACCAGTCGTTTGGCCACATCGTCGACGCTGACATGGGCCGCCTCATCCAAAGGACGGGTGTCAAGGATACATTCATGCGCCACCCGGCCTGTTTCCGAGGTGTACAGGATCGGATAGGCGTCCTGCAGCCGGGCCGCGATATAGTTGGCGTTCAGGATCGCCACTTTCGTGGCCTGGGTCAGACCCGCACCGCCCATCAGCAGCACATAGGCCCAACTGACCGGCAGGATCGACGGAGACCCAAACGGTGCCGCCGAGACCGGACCGACGGCGGTGCCGTATTCCGGGTGGCCGGGCAGGTGTTCCTCCAGATGCGCCTTGACGCCGATCGGACCCATGCCGGGGCCGCCACCGCCATGCGGGATGCAGAAGGTCTTGTGCAGGTTCAGGTGGCTGACATCGCCGCCAATATCACCGGGGCGCGACAGGCCGACCATGGCGTTCATGTTGGCGCCGTCGATATAGACCTGACCGCCGTGATCATGGGTGATCTGGCAGACCTCCTGGACGGTGGTCTCGAACACGCCATGGGTCGACGGATAGGTGATCATGCAGGCGGCCAGATGGTCGGAATGCTTTTCCGCCTTGGCGCGGAAATCGGCGACATCAATGTTGCCCTTCTCATCCGCTTGCACCGGCACCACCTGATAGCCCACCATCTGGGCCGAGGCCGGGTTGGTGCCATGGGCCGAAGTGGGGATCAGGCAGACATTGCGGTGCCCTTCGCCGCGGGCGAAGTGATAGTTGCGGATCGTCAGCAGGCCTGCGTACTCGCCCTGCGCACCCGAGTTGGGCTGCTGCGAGATCGCGTCATAGCCGGTGATCTGGCACAGCTTGTCGTTCAGATCGGCAATCATCTCGTGATAGCCCTGTGCCTGATCTTCGGGGCAGAACGGGTGCAGATTGCCGAACTCGGGCCAGGTGACCGGGATCATCTCGATCGTGGCGTTCAGCTTCATCGTGCACGACCCCAGCGGGATCATCGCCCGGTCCAACGCCAGGTCGCGGTCGGCCAGACGGCGCATATAGCGCGTGATCTCGGCCTCGGCCCGGTTCTTGTGGAAGATCTCGTGGGTCAGATATTCGCTTTCACGCAGCGCGTAATCCGGCAGGCGGTATTGCTTGTTCGAGCTGTCATCCGCCCGATCGATGCCGAAGGCACCCCAGACGGCCTCGATGGTCTCGGGCCGGGTCTGTTCGTCCAGGCTGATGCCGACCTTGCTGTCGCCGACCTTGCGCAGGTTGACGCCGCGGGCCACGGCGGCCTCCATCACGACATTCTGCAGATGGCCGACCTCGACCGTGATGGTGTCAAAGAACACTTCCGGTTCCACGGCAAAGCCCGCCTCTTCCAGACCGGCGGCCAGGCGCGAGGTCTTGCGGTGCACCGATTGCGCAATGGCCTTGATGCCATCAGGGCCGTGATAAACCGCATACATCGACGCAATGACGGCCAGCAGCGCCTGCGCGGTGCAGACATTCGAGTTGGCCTTCTCGCGGCGGATATGCTGTTCGCGGGTCTGCAGCGCCAGGCGATAGGCCTTGTTGCCCCGGCTGTCGATGCTGACGCCGATGATCCGGCCGGGCATCGACCGCTTCAGCTTGTCGGTGGTCGCCATATAGGCCGCGTGCGGGCCGCCATAGCCCATCGGCACGCCAAAGCGCTGGGTCGAACCGATGGCGATATCCGCGCCCATCTCGCCGGGGGATTTCAGCAGTGCCAGCGACAGGATGTCGGCGGCAACGATGGCAATGGCTTTATGTTCATGCAGCGCCGCGATCTCGGCGGTGAAGTCGCGCACATGTCCATGCGTGCCGGGATACTGGAAGATCGCGCCAAACACCGCGCCCGCGTCCATCGTATCCGGATCAGCCACCTGTACGTCGATGCCCAGAGGCTCGGCGCGGGTTTTGATCACCGCAATGGTCTGCGGGTGGCAGTTTTTATCGACGAAGAAAGCCGCGTTATTGGCCTTGGACCGGCCACCGCGCTTGGCCATCGCCATCGCCTCGGCAGCAGCGGTTGCTTCGTCCAGCAGCGAGGCGTTGGCCACGTCCAGCCCGGTCAGATCGCTGACCATGGTCTGGAAGTTCAGCAGCGCCTCAAGCCGGCCCTGGCTGATCTCGGGCTGATAAGGCGTGTACGCCGTGTACCAGGCCGGGTTTTCCAGGATATTGCGCAGGATCGGCGCAGGCGTGGTGGTGCCGTAATAGCCCTGACCAATCAGCGAGGTCAGAACCTTGTTCTTGCTCGCCACCTCTTTCATGTGGAACAGCGCATCGCGCTCGGTCATCGCCGGACCCCAGTCCAGCGCTTCCTTCTGCCGGATCGCAGGGGGGACGGTGGCGTCAATCAGCTGATCCAGCGTCGTGAAGCCGATCACCTTGAGCATGTCGCGCATCTCGGTCGGGCTGGGCCCGATATGGCGACGGTTGGCAAAGTCATAGGCTTCGTAATCGGTGAGTTTGAAGGCCATGTGTAGCGCTCCTCAAGGAATGTCTCGCCCAGCCGCTCTGGCAGATGCCTCCGGCGGGAGTATTTGGAAAAAGATGAAGCCCGGGGCCCGGTTTCAGGGCCCCGGAATTGAAGTTACCCGATGAAGGCCTTGTAGCCGGCCTCATCCATCAGATCTTCCAGCTGCGACGCATCCGTGATCTTGATCTTGTAAATCCAGGCCTCGCCCTCGGGGTCGTCGTTCAGCGCGCCCGGATTGTCGGCCAGCGCCTCGTTGACCTCGACGATCTCGCCATCAACCGGCGCATAAAGCTCGGACGCCGCCTTGACGGATTCGATCACGCCAATCTCGCCACCCTTCTCGAACTCGTCGCCTGCTTCCTGCTGTTCCACGAACACCACGTCGCCCAGCTGTTCAGCCGCGTGTTTGGTGATGCCCAGCGTCGCGGTGTCGCCCTCGACGGTCAGCCATTCGTGCTCTTCGGAATAATAGGTTGCCATGTTGTCTCTCTCCTGACTTCAACGCTTGTAATTCTGGGTGACAAAGGGGGTGGCCACAATCTGTGCCGGTTGCGGCTTGCCCCGGATGATCAGGTTCACCGCCGTGCCCGGTTCGGCATGATCCGCCGCCACATAGCCCATCGCCACAGGTCCACCGACCGTCGGGCCAAACCCGCCCGAGGTGATCTGGCCGATTGTATTGCCCTGCGCGCACTGAATGTCCACGCCCTGACGCGCCGGTGCCCGGCCTTCCGGCTTGATGCCCACCAGCTTGCGCGCGGGACCCTCGGCCAGTTCTTTTTGAATGCGGTCGGCCCCCGGGAATCCGCCCTCTTCCTTGCGGCGTTTCTGGATCGCCCAACCCAGGCTGGCCTCGATCGGCGAGGTGCCCTGGTCGATGTCATTGCCATACAGGCACAGCCCCGCCTCCAGCCGCAGGCTGTCGCGCGCGCCCAGGCCCGCCGCCTCGCAATCCTCATGCGCCAGGAAGGCCTTGGTGATTTCTATCGCGCGGTCCTCGGGGATCGAGATCTCGTACCCGTCCTCGCCGGTATAGCCCAGACGCGAGATCCGGCATTCGGCCCCCAGAATGTCGGCAACAACAGTTTCCATGAACTTCAGATCCCGCGCCGCAGGGCAAAGCGCACCCACCACATCCTCGGCCTTCGGTCCCTGCACCGCAACAAGCGCGCGGTCAAAGATCTCGATCACCTCAACCCCGTCCAGATTGTCGCGCATATGCGGAATATCCTGATGACGCAGCGCCGCGTTCACCACCACAAAGAAGTGATCCCCCGCATTCGACACGATCAGATCATCCATGATCCCGCCATCCGAATTGGTGAAAAATCCATACCGCGCCTTGCCAGGCTTCAGTGTCGCATAGGCCTGCGGGCACAGAGCCTCAAGCTTGGCACCAACATCCTCACCCCGCAGGATCACCTGACCCATATGAGACACATCAAACACCGCCGCCTTCTCACGACACTGCGCATGCTCACCCATAATCCCCAAGGGATACTGAACAGGCATCTCCCAGCCCGCAAAATCAACCAACTTCCCACCCAACTCAACATGCAAACCATGCAAAGGTGTGCGCCTAATATCCGTCAT
>NZ_JBXWNE010000029.1:0-2500 GCF_059610225.1 Ruegeria sp. YTSA105 | reverse complement strand
CCCTGACCTACAGCTAAGGCCCCCAATTCATGGCTAAGTGGGAAAGCAGGTGGGACGACCAAAACAACCAGGAGGTTGGCTTAGAAGCAGCCATCCTTTAAAGATAGCGTAACAGCTCACTGGTCTAAATAAGTTGTCCTGCGGCGAAGATGTAACGGGGCTCAAGCCATGAGCCGAAGCTTAGGATGCCGTAAGGCATGGTAGCAGAGCGTAGTGTGACATAGTCTCATTCCTCCTTCACGTCTTCGGGCGTATTGGAGGAGAGAGGCTTTCGAAGAAGCCGGCGCGTGAGCGATCCGGTGGAGAGATCACTAGTGAGAATGATGACATGAGTAGCGACAAAGAGTGTGAGAGACACTCTCGCCGAAAGTCCAAGGGTTCCTGCTTAAAGCTAATCTGAGCAGGGTAAGCCGGCCCCTAAGCCGAGGCCGAAAGGCGTAGGCGATGGGAACTAGGTTAATATTCCTAGGCCGTGGAGTGGTGACGGATCTCAGAGGTAGTTCATCCTTATCGGATTGAATGGGCTGCTGAGAGGTTCCTGGAAATAGCCCTCCTATAAGACCGTACCCTAAACCGACACAGGTGGACTGGTAGAGAATACCAAGGCGCTTGAGAGAACGATGTTGAAGGAACTCGGCAAAATACCTCCGTAAGTTCGCGAGAAGGAGGCCCGGTTCCTAGGCAACTAGGGGCTGGGGGCACAAACCAGGGGGTGGCGACTGTTTATTAAAAACACAGGGCTCTGCGAAGTCGCAAGACGACGTATAGGGTCTGACGCCTGCCCGGTGCCTGAAGGTTAAAAGGAGAGGTGAGAGCCTTGAATTGAAGCCCAGGTAAACGGCGGCCGTAACTATAACGGTCCTAAGGTAGCGAAATTCCTTGTCGGGTAAGTTCCGACCTGCACGAATGGCGTAACGACTTCCCCGCTGTCTCCAACATCGACTCAGCGAAATTGAATTGCCTGTCAAGATGCAGGCTTCCCGCGGTTAGACGGAAAGACCCCGTGCACCTTTACTACAGCTTCGCACTGGCATCAGGATTGTGATGTGCAGGATAGGTGGTAGGCTTTGAAGCAGGAACGCTAGTCCCTGTGGAGCCTCCCTTGAGATACCACCCTTCGCACTCTTGATGTCTAACCGCGGTCCGTTATCCGGATCCGGGACCCTGCGTGGCGGGTAGTTTGACTGGGGCGGTCGCCTCCTAAAGCGTAACGGAGGCGCGCGAAGGTTGGCTCAGAGCGGTCGGAAATCGCTCGTTGAGTGCAATGGCAGAAGCCAGCCTGACTGCGAGACTGACAAGTCGAGCAGAGTCGAAAGACGGCCATAGTGATCCGGTGGTCCCGAGTGGAAGGGCCATCGCTCAACGGATAAAAGGTACGCCGGGGATAACAGGCTGATACTGCCCAAGAGTCCATATCGACGGCAGTGTTTGGCACCTCGATGTCGGCTCATCTCATCCTGGGGCTGGAGCAGGTCCCAAGGGTACGGCTGTTCGCCGTTTAAAGAGGTACGTGAGCTGGGTTTAGAACGTCGTGAGACAGTTCGGTCCCTATCTGCCGTGGGTGTAGGAGACTTGAGAGGAGTTGCCCCTAGTACGAGAGGACCGGGGTGAACGATCCACTGGTGGACCTGTTGTTGCGCCAGCAGCAGTGCAGGGTAGCTATGATCGGACAGGATAACCGCTGAAGGCATCTAAGCGGGAAGCCCCCCTCAAAACAAGGTCTCCCTGAGGGCCGTGGAAGACCACCACGTCAATAGGCCGGAGATGTAAGCGCAGTAATGCGTTCAGTTGACCGGTACTAATCGCCCGATAGGCTTGATTTGATCCAGTAATGGAAAGACAAATCAAAAACATACACACCTTAGACTAACGATGGCTGTGTCGCGCCAAGCGGCACTGTTGATTGATTACACTACCGAGTGGCAACGCGCCTTTTGCACGCAAAAGACGCTGCCTGCCACCCGTCGCGCTTGCTACGCAAGTCGCAACGTGGGATTTTCCTCGGTTTGGTGGTCATAGCGCAAGTGAAACACCCGGTCCCATCCCGAACCCGGAAGTTAAGCACTGCCGCGCCAATGGTACTTGGGCTTAAGCCCCGGGAGAGTAGGTCACCGCCAAACCTAGAAAAATCCCAATTCTCTCTAAATGATAACAATACTTATTCGACCCCGGCCTCAAGTAGCGAAAGCGATAGGCCAACCTAGTGTCGCGGGATGGAGCAGCCCGGTAGCTCGTCAGGCTCATAACCTGAAGGTCGTAGGTTCAAATCCTACTCCCGCAACCAGGTCGAATAATATCAACACAGCCCGTTCAGACTAAAATTGATCCACTGGATCAATTGCTTAACGTCTTCACCTCGTCAGGCTCATAACCTGAAGGCCAAAGGTTCAAACCCTACTCCCGCAACCTAAATCACTACACAATATCAATATATTACACACCGTGCCAGAGCGGGCTTTTGCGTTGCGCCATCACAACTGAAAGCACCGTGGAAGCAAAC
>NZ_JBXWNE010000028.1:0-7514 GCF_059610225.1 Ruegeria sp. YTSA105 | reverse complement strand
AGATCAGACATGTTCACCGCTCGTTTTTGAACCGTGAATCACGCCGCAAAACGGAAATCAATGGGTCCTGACCCTAGCGCTCACCTGTAGAAAACTTGACAGTTACCGGGTTTGCGCCTTTAACGCGCAGCTCCGCCACATGGTCACCTGGCTTGGGTACATCGATCCAAGCATCCAGATCTTTGGCGACCTTCTTGCCGTCCAGATACCATTCAACGGATTTTGCTTCGGTGCGGCCAGTGAATGTACCCCAGAGATGCAGCGGTCGGTCCGGGCGCACCACTTGCCCCTCAGAGGGGTGAATAATGGCGAGTTCGGGTGGCGCTGGTGGCAGTTTAACTTGCTTGGTGTCTGCCGTTGCGGTGAAGTAACCGTCATGAGCAAGGACCCTAATCCAAACCTTGTCGACCGGAATGGTGTTGGGGTCGATCTCAACGCTGTTACCTCTCGCACCAACCCTGAGCCCGTTCCAGCGTTCACCATCAGAAGACCATTGCAGCCAAATATCGGGATCGTAACCACGCTTGGCACCGGTCGTTTTCCAGGAAACCTTTAGACCAGACTTGCCAATGCTGGCTTCAGCCGAAGCCAATTTAACCGGCCGTGCCGGTCGCTTGCGCTCCCATATGACTGCGTCCCCCTGGCAGATGCGGATTGCAATTCCGGAGCCGACATCGCCCATTGCCGCAATGAAACTATACGGCGGTTTAGGCGGATCCTTTTTATCGCCTCCGCCGCAACCGCAGCCATCGCCATTGGCGTCGTGATTATCCATTGTGAACACCGGCGCAGATGAGATCACCTCGTCCTTGTCCCCGATCAACTGCAAAACTAGATCGGTACGCGCGCCAGGCATCCGCAAGGGCCGGGTTGGAACCCGTACGAGGCTTGCGACCGAGACCTGCATGTCTTTGCCGACTTCACCGACGATCGTCACGAAAGGACGCATCTGGTCTTGCCGATCGACTTCCATGGCGCCTACCCCCACCGAATTGCCGCCAGACACGCCCGTTGCCAGCGCCACCGGGTCAAATTCGGCGCGGTTCAGCATATAGTTATGCGTAAAGATCGAGACCCACCGGGGGCCACAATAACCCATCAGATCCTCACTGTTGGCTGGCCGGTGTATTGTCCCGTCATTTGTGTCGAGGCCGTATTCGCCGATGCTCGCATCCGAATAGACAGTGTTGCCATTGCTATCGGTCGTTGTCATGCCGGTATCGTAAGGCTCGTAAAGCGGGTAGCTCGCGTTCGGCGTGCCGACCGTGCCACATGGGGCATGTGGTAAACCCGCCTGATGGCCCAACTCATGCGCCAACGTGATCGGGCTACCGGACAAGCCAGCGCCGTTGCCGCCGCTGGCGCATCCTGTGTTGCCATGCGAGCGCGGGATCGCCGCATTGACCAGTCCATAGTAAAGCCAATCGCCCTGATTACCGTCATTCGTGCGCGCGTTAGCCACGAAATTCAGGATCGGCGTCCAGTTGGGATCGCATCCCCCCGCTGGGAAATTGTTGTTTGTCAGACCTTGTGTTGTTGTCTGACTGTCGATGATACGCACATTGGGCGTACTGCCTACCGGGAAAACCCGAAGGGCAAAGCTGGTATCAGCGGCAACTTGTGCTGCGTTGGGGGCAGGCAAGGTAATATTGGCGCCGCCGCCCATCGGTGGACCGTTATAGCCAATTGTGACGGCTGCAACGCGCAACTCTTGCTCAAGATCGACATCAACAAGCTGTTGGGCCGTGCCGCTGCCTCCATAGCAATCGTCTGGCGACGAGACAGTGATAGAAAGGCGCAAGAGCCCGGTCATTACGTTGGCAGGGATAATGAAGTTCAGCGTCGCATCAATGTCGCGTCTCTCTGCGTCGTAGCTTGAGAAACTGTCCTGCGCTGTCACCGGGGCATTGGTCGGAACGATATTGGCCACCGTGGACCAGATCCCACCAACCCGGCGTTCCACTTGAAGTGTGCCACTGACATTGCCGAGCTGCCCATTATCGAAATTCGGATCCTGCCCACTGCGCAGATATGTCCGCACCCAGGCCGATTTATTGGCAACAAGTTGAAGGGAGTTGTCCGGGCCGCGGTCAGCTGGATCAGTCAGATGCTGGTTGGCTCGGAAATACTGAATCGCCTGCGTTACCTCGACCCCGTCGATGGATAGATCCGGCGGGTTCTGGAAAACGAGGTCTAAGCCCTGACTTACTGTAGGAGGTTTACATTTACCGGTCACGACGATTTCGACCCGCACTCGGGTCGTTTGGTCGAAGTCAGTCTGATCGAAATCCCAGCGTCCCAGATCGGGGGCCGGTGAAATCTGCGCAATGGCAGCGCCGGTGTCTGTATTGACGATGCGCACAGTCACTGAGTCAGCGGCGCAGACCTTCCAGCGGATTTTCAGAACCTCGCCGGGTAACAGGCAGTCGTCGTTCTGATGCCCTTTGACGATAAACTTGAGAATGTCAGCGCTTGTACCTTCGAATTCAGCCAACATCGTGCCGCTTTTTCGATAGTCCAGGAAACGATCGCAGACGCTGATCGTTTGGGTCGGAGGAATGATCGCCAAACCACATCCTGCACTGGACGGGACGATCACGCAGATGCGTTCGTCTGACCACGAGGTCGGCACAGCGATCGGACCGGGGTTCATCGTGCCATGCTGGGTGAACTGCACTTGCCCCGCAATATCGCCAAACCCGCACCCGCAGATCGCAACCGTGTCACCGGGGCAGGCACGCTCTGGGTTGATCTTGGTCACGGTGTAGCATTCGATACTGCACCAGTTTCTATAGGCATCCGTGATGCAATCCAGGATGGGCTGGCGGACACAAGTTTGACAGCAAGGCACTTGTCCGCAAGGGGTTTGACCGGTGCAGATGCACATCACATATTCGAGCAGATCCTTAAAATGACGCCCTGCGTGCGGCTTCTTGCAAATCAGGTTGACAGCTGCTTCATGAAGCGCGGTCAACACCTGGAACCGGCAACGTTGTTCAAGCAGCGCGCCGACGTATTTGATCATTGTTGGTCTGTGACCACAGGATACATGCATGGCCGCAAAGACCATCAAGCTCATGTCTTTGTCAGCGATCAGGGACTTACCGGTCGGGCAGACATGGTCGGAACAGCACACCGGGTTGGGTTTGGATTTGATGGGCCTACAGCTGTCATCATTGCAGTCGTCGGAAAAAATGTCCTGCAAGATACCGCCTGCACCATCCCCGGATGCGCCGCCACAGCCGCAGCCTGTTGGCGACGTGGCACAAAGAGCATTGAGTACATCCACATAGCGCCCCTTGGCAGCGACGTCTCCGTTCAGAACACTCCAGGCATCACTAAGCGAGTTGTCAAAAATCGCAAGCGTCGGGCGGATGCACTCAAAGAAGTGAGTGCGCTTGCGCAGCAACCGATCAGCATCCGCAAGCTCAAGCGCTTCCTCAATGTCATCAAGAACGCTTTCTGGCAAAAACGGCTTATCCGGTGCAGCCCAGCTTAACGGGCGCCTCAGGTGACACGCCAGCTTCTTTGCCGGGATGGCGACGTCGATTTTAATATCGTCGGTGCAGGAACAATCCTCAATCTTGAGCCGAGCTTTATGGATGCGCACGCCATCGCGGTCGCGCAGCTTTATCCGCAATTCCATCGGACCTGCACATCGACAGTCTTCGGGTATTTTCGACGAATCCACTATGAGCACAAATCGGCCATCGGCGGCCGTCAGGACGCATCCAAGATCGATCTTACAGCCGTCTCGCTTGCGCCAGCCATCCCCAAATACCGCCTGAATCTTGACCAATATTCCGTGTACGGGCTGACCGTTCTCTTGTTGGGTGACACGACCGAAAACAGATTGAATAAGACTGGACATAGCTAAAGTAAGCCTCCGTTTTAAAAATGAACTTCTGTCAATTTCTCTTGGGAATTGCGCCAAATAGGACGCTTTACACCAATCTCGACCAAGTGTGATTTGCAAATTTGGAATAGTGTTAATGCTGTTTAAATATGCTTTTATTTTGCGCCAAAATACCCAAAATGTCAATCAGGTGCCACCTAGGGCGTCGCCGCTCGGAGGCATTAACAGCAATGAACACCGCACTCCTTCCGCACGGTCCCAAGTGCAAAATGCCGCACAGCTCTGACGTGAAGAACTGGTTATTGTGCAATTTTACCGCGCACGCGGCCAAAAAGCACTGAGCGGCCCATAAAAGGCATTCAACACCCCGCTGGCATTGTGCGGACGCAGCCCGCATTTCGGTCATTCGCTGCAAGTGCAAATTTTGGCGCTGCTCGTACTCACACATTGCGGAGGAAGCTGCCGGTTGCTGAACGTCTGCTTCCCGTTAACGCTGAATCTCAGACGATCCACCCAAAGACATACCCCGCCCCAAGCGAACCCAGAACTGCAAGCAGCAGATAGAGCATCAACGGTTGCAATTTGAGCACCGGTGCGATGGCCATAGCACCCCAGATGCTGACCGCGCCGCCCGAGACAAGGAAAGCCATCGCCGCGCCTTCGGACATGCCGTTGTCGATCAACCCGCGTGTCAGCGGGAGCGCAGCGTAACCGTCGATATAGGCCGGGGCACCGACAAAGACAGCGGCGGGTATGGCCCACCATTTGTCTTCGCCAACATATGCTGCCAGTGCGCCCGGCGTCAGTGCGGCGTTTAAGGCATACTCGGCGGCAAATGCCGGGATCAGGCAGATCAGGATCAGCCGCGTGGTCGCCCAGAACTGTCTGCTGAAAGAATGCCTTCGTGCCTCAGACCGCCATACCCATGGATCAAAGGGTTGATCCCTGCCGCATCGTGCGGCACTCAGTTGGCGCGCAAGACCATTGTCTCGAAGCGCGCTCATTGCCCAAGGTGTCTTGGCGAATAGCCCTGTGATCACGCCCCCGAATATGCCTAATCCGAAAGCTGCGAGTGTTTTGCCGATCGCAAAGCTCAAACCCAGTGTCGCGGCTGTTGTCGCGAGCATCGCCGGATCAGTTATTGGGGAGGACAGCCAGAATGCCATGATCGGAGCAAGTGGCACGCCCGCTGCCAGCAATCCGGCCATTAAGGGCAGCACCGTCACACCGCAGACCGGCGTGATGGCTCCGATGAGCGATGCAGCCAAAACCGCTCTCAGCGTCCTGCCCTCGAACGCGCCAGCGATGTGGGTATCCGCGCCGCTGGCGATGATCCAAGCTGCTAGAACGATGCCCGGAATGACAATGGGGGCAACGACAATTAGACCCCATAGGACGAACCTTGCTGCGTTTGCGGCGTGTTCCGGCCAAGCAAAACCTACACCTGCCAACAGAAGCAGAAACAGGCCCCACACTAAGGGTTTCCGGTTGGATGGTCGGTTGGCAGCTGTCTGATCGGACATGAGATACTCCTCTGACCTTGAAAAATAGTGCGGCACGAGGCATCTGTGAAACGCATAGTTACAATTTCCGATATTGGAAAAACAAATGGAAAACCTGGATAGCGATCTTCTGCGAACCTTCGTCGCCGTGGCTGATGCCGGAAGCGTCACAGAAGGCGCCGCCCGCATCCACCGGTCGCAGTCTGCAACGAGCCTTCAAATCAAGCGCCTCGAAGCGATCCTGGGTCAGCCGGTCTTCGACAGGCATGGTCGCGGGGTGGTCCTGAGCGACACGGGACGAAAGCTATTTCCAGTCGCGCAGGACGTGACGGCACGTCTCGATGCGGCACTACGAGAGATTTCCCAGAACACGGTAAGCGGGAAACTACGTTTGGGCATACCCGACGATCACGGACGAACGAAACTCGCGGCGATCATTGCGACCTTCACCCGCCATCATCCGAAAGTCGAACTGGATGTCACATGCGCTCTGAGCACCAGTTTTCCCGAGGCCCTCGACAAAGGTTCGCTGGACCTTGCGGTCTATGAGGTCGAAAACCCGTCCAGCCAAGAGGAAGTTCTTTATGAAGACCCAACTTGTTGGGTGTCGTCGGTGCGCTGGAATTTTCAGATCGATGAAAGCCTTCCGGTGGCCTTGTTCGATCATGCATGCTGGTGGCGCGACGCGGCAGTCAATTCATTGCAAGCCCGCGGAGAGCCATATCGCGTTGTATATTCCAGCCAGAGCGTCTCTGGCGTAATTGCAGCGGTTGAAGCTGGGATTGCAGTAGGTCTACTTGGTCGCTCGTCGTTTCACGCAGGTCTATCGGTGGTGAACGACGCATTGGGCTTCGGAAACACGCCTGCCTCCAAGCTGGTGATGGCATCCAGCAAGCCGAAAGAACAAGGGCCTCAGGACGCTATGAAGGAGGCGATCCGAGCCGCATTTATGGCCAAGCCATAAAAAGCTGACTTTCGCTGCGCTCTGTCGAATGGGCAGGTCGGACTAGGTTCCTGACATCGGAGGCGGCGCGGCATCCTGTGGTATGACGCCTGTGTCAACGTCGGGTCGTCGTTTTGGGAGGGCATGGCGGATCGGAGGATTAGTCATGGAAATACCAAACTTACCTGCCATTCGCGCACTTCGACTAGCCTGGAACAAGGGCCGCATTGTCGGTCAGAAGCGGCCACTGAAACCAAAGCATGTCTGAGCAATCTGGGTGCGGCTTGAATTGGCAGAGTACCATCGTGATCTTGCTCTGTTCAATATGGCAATCGACAGCAAGCTTCGCGGCTGCGACCTTGTGAAGAGGAAAGTTGTGGATGTGCTGGCGTCAGGCCAGATCAGGGAACCCGCCTCAGTGCTGCAGAACAAGACGCAGAAGTCAGTTCGGTTTGAGATATCGGAAGGCACCCGCACATCCGTCGGAAAATGGATGGAATACGAATTGATGGTCGGATCAGAGTATCTTTGGCTAGGCCGTTTTCATGAGCGCCTTCACATATCGACACGTCAGTATGCGTAGATTGTTCGGGACTGGGTCACGTCGATCGGACTGGAAGCCAGTGCATATGGCACGCATTCGATGCGGCGAACGGAAGTCACTCAGATCAACAAGAAGACTGGCAACTTTCGCGCCGTTCAGCTTCTGTTGGGGCACACAAAGATGGACAGTACAGTCAGGTATCTTGGCGTTGAACTTGAGGATGCCTTGGCCATTGCTGAAGCTATTGAAATCAAACATCTCTGGGCCGCCTACACGGTCGGCCCTTACCGGTCACTCGACATGCCGTCACGATGCTGCGGTCGCAGCCCACTTTTCGGTCATTCGCTACGACAGCAATATCTCAACACAAGCGAACTCACAGAACGCGAACGATACTGTCTTTCGCTGCCAGCGCACCAACGGCAGCTATTTACGCATCGCGTCTGTCGCAAAGAGAAAGAGGCAAAACCGGATACAGGCCAATCACTTCGGACAATTTGAAACGGGTGCCCTGGTACTTATTCACGTCGACGCCGCACGAACTTACGGCTTTCAAACTAAGTTTTCGACGAAATTGGTAGCGAACTTATTACTAGGGTCAGGACCCATTGATTTCCGTTTTGCGGCGTGATTCACGGTTCAAAAACGAGCGGTGAACATGTCTGATCT
>NZ_JBXWNE010000027.1:0-9118 GCF_059610225.1 Ruegeria sp. YTSA105 | reverse complement strand
CCATCATTCGCGCGAAGATGCCCTTGTCGCTCCACCGTTTCCATCGATTGTACAGCGTCTTGTGCGGTCCATAGGCGCAGCCGAGGACACGGTGTTGTCTAATAGGGTTGCCCGAGGGGAAAGGCAGCGTCTTACCCCAGATGGCCAGAGGCGTTTGGCTTGTCCAAATCCTGCTGGCCCTAAAACAAGTGCGGCGGTGCGGGCTGCGCTGTTACTTTTTGCGCCAGAACAGGTTGTTTTTTTTGCGCAGTACAAAATGGTGGGAGTAGGACAAGCAGAGCCCGGATCTTGCCAGGCCAATCATGGTTCCTAGGATTACGCGCTTAGGGGCGCCATTGTGCACAATAAGATATGGAATCAATCTGTGGTGGACTCATTGAGGCCTACTTTCCTGAATCAATTTGGCTGAAACACTATCTTTAAGGGTTTGATATGATATCTATTTTATTGCAGCTAGATGTCGTAATACCTGTCCATTGCAAGGCGTGGTCGAATGCTCCAGTGGCGCGTGGGCTGCAGCTGAAAATCTACACCAACGCGAGCAATGGTCCCTCGGCACGGATTGCTCGATAGTTCTGACGGCTTCCATCTCGAAAACCTATCAGATGAGAAATCAGGGGATGTCCATTCCATCAGAGCCCTTCTGCACCTAGCCGCTATCTACCCCAGAGCATCGGGTAAAGGACCAATCACTACGCCGCCATTGCCCAGCACGCTTCGGTCTTTCTGTTAGACCGTTGCCCCTTTGATACGGATCGCAGAACCCAGTGTCCCGGCACACAGACCCACAACAATGGCGATCAAAAGTTCGGTCGTTGCAACATTGGCAAAGTCCCAATGGGCAAACAGCAGCGTCCCAACAATGCCGATCAAACCGCCCATCATGGCCCCCAGCCAGAGGCGGCGCGTCATCATGCCAAGCGCAACGCCCAGAATGCCTGGAAGGCCGATGATGTTGCCGCCGATTGTTCCCAGAAGTTCCAGCATAACTTACCCCTTTTCAGTCCGACTGTGTGGTCAGGTATGACCGGATTTCTGCGCTGCCGTCTGCAACCTGTTGTTGCAAGTTACCTGCGGATTTATTAGCCAGCGCATCGGTGATTTTCTGGTATTCTTCCTGATAACCCTGCGGCAGGCTGTGTGCGATGCCTTGGTGGCAGTCGATGCAGGTCATGTTGTTGTCAATTGCCCGCTGATGTTCCGATGCAGCGCGTGCTTCTTGAATGGTGAAATCCATATAGTCAAAGTTATGGCAGTTGCGGCACTCGCGGCTGTCAGAGGCCTTCATCTTTTTCCAGACCGCCGAAGCCATACTTAGCCGATGCGCTTCGTATTTCTCAGGCGTGCTGATGGTTCCGGCAAGCTCGTGATAGACATCTTTAACAGCCATGATCTTGGCCTTGATCTTGTGGTTCCATTCATGTGGCACGTGGCAGTCAGAACAGATCGCGCGGACACCGGAGTGGTTGTTATAGTGGATCGTCTCGCGGTATTCGCCCAGATTGGTTTCCATCGTGTGGCACGAGGTACAGAATTCCTCGGTATTGGTCAGTTCCAATGTCCAGTGGAACCCACCCCAGAACAGAATACCGGCCAGAAACCCGGCGAGGATCAGAAAGCCCGAGCTGAACATAACAGCCGGGGTCCAGATCGCGTTCCAGAGGCGGCGGATCCAACCGCGGTTTTCGGGGGAGTCTGCCATCTTGGTGCTCCTTTCAGACATGCGTTGGATTAGTTGCCGGACGAGGGTTCAAACACGTTGTCGACCAACGCAGGCGCATCAGCCTGAGGCACGTGGCACTGGTTGCAGAAATAACGGGTCCCGGCGATGTGATCCAACTCATTGCCGTCACGATCCAGATAATGGGTCATCGACAGGGTCGGCGCATTGCGTTCCCCGGCTTTGGTCCAGTCATGGCAGGACAGGCATTGATTGGTGCGCACGTCAATCTGGTATTGCTCGATCGAGTGGGGGACAAGCGGTGGTTGCTGGCGATAGTTGCGCTGCATCCGTCCTTCCACGTTCTTGTGAATCCGGTCCAACGGAATGGGTTCATCCACCTCGGCGCCACGCAGGGTTTGCACCGTCGCAGATTGCGCAAGGACGAACCCGCTCAGGAATATAACGGGGATCAGGGCGACGACACCTGTGAGGATTGGCTTGTTCATCTCGGCACTCCCTTAAATAGGTCTGGCTACGCGCGGTTCAGGCGCGGGAACTGGATCGGAAGGTGCGGCGACTTGGTCGTCGAACCGGTGAGTAAATTTGAAGACATCAACTGCACAGACATCGATACAGCGACCGCAGTTTGAGCAGTCGGTTGACAGGATCAGCGGCGTGGCACCCGGCTTGCCCTTCAGCGCGGGCGAAATGATGTGGTTTTCGGGGCATACGGCATAACAATCCATGCAATCGTCACAGGCCGAGCGGTTAACCGCGCTGACCCGCAACAGGCTTTTGGTGCCGATCAGGCCATAAAACGCACCGACCGGGCATATGTGGCCGCACCAGCCGTGACGGGCGACAAACACATCAAAGACAAAGATCGCAACGACCATGACCCAGACAAATCCGGCCCCAAAGATAAGGCCGCGATGCAACATGGTGATTGGGTTGATAATCTCCCATGCGATCACGCCGGTGAGGCCCGAGACGATCAGCGCCGTGGCCAATATCCACAACCGCGTGCGCCGTTTAGGTTGCCAACCTTTCGGCAAGTCCAACCGCCTGTGCAACCAGTTGGCGGCGTCGGTCACCGGGTTGATCGGACAGACCCACGAACAATAGACGCGGCCCCCGACCAGCGCATAGGCCACCATGACGATCAAGCCGCCAATCAAAGCGGTCATCGCCGGCCAATGCCCGGCGATGATGCTTTGCAACAGGATGAATGGGTCCGTCAGCGGCAGTACACCCAGGGTCTGCGATCCTGCCAAGGTACCTGTAACGACCCAGATGCCGAACCAGGGTCCCAACAGGAACAGGACCAGAAAGAACAGCTGACTGATACGGCGAAGTATCAGGTATTTATGCGCGCCGACCCAGCCTTTGACCGCCACGGCTTCTTGGCCTATGGGCATATGTGTGCGGGTGGTCATTGTCCCACCCCTGGAAGATCATAGCCGGGTTCAAAACCACCCGGTGCGATCAGATTGTCGACCCCCGGGCCGGGCAGGCGGTCGGGCAGGTCGATTATGCCTTCAACAACCGGCGCGCCCTTGGCATCTTTTTCTTCCCAACCTTTGCGGTAATGATCCGCGCTGCTGCCCCGCGCAAGACGTGCCGGCAATACCTTGATTGCGGCTTCTGGCAGAACACAGCTTTTTTCGCACATGCCACAGCCGGTGCAGCGGTCGGCATGTACGGTTGGGATAAACATTGCATGGTGGCCCGAGCGGGCGTTATGCGCCGTTTCCAAAGTGATCGCTTCGTCAATCACCGGGCAGACACGGTAACAAACGTCACACCGCAATCCCAGGAAGTTCAGGCAGTTTTCCTGATCGACCAAAACCGCGACGCCCATTTTGGCATCGTCAATGTTATCCAACTTGGGATCTAGCGCACCGGTCGGGCAAGCGGCAACACAAGGAATATCGTCGCACATTTCACAAGGCACATCCCGAGCAGTAAAATATGGCGTGCCCGTCGCCCCGGCATCCGACCCAAGCTCGGCCAGTTTCAAGGTATCATAGGGGCAGTCTCGCACACACAGCCCGCAGCGAATGCAGGCCGACAAGAACTCCCGCTCTGGCAGCGCGCCGGGGGGGCGCAAAGCTTCGGCCGACAATGCACGGGCGTCGCGGGCCAGCCAGGCCAGCAGTGATCCGGCGACCATACAGCCGCCTGCCGCACGCGCCGTATCCTGAAGGAAGCGGCGACGTTTCGGCGAAAGGGGTGTTTCGGCGAGGGGCATGGGGATTACCTTTGCGATCCGTGCCGATTACGCGCGCTCGACCTTACAGGCGCATTTCTTGTAGTCGGTTTCCTTCGACAGCGGACAGGTTGCATCCAGCGTCAGCTTGTTGGTCAACTGGTGTTCATCAAACCACGGCATAAAGACCAAGCCGCGCGGCACCTTGTTGCGCCCGCGTGTCTCAACCCGACTGGTGACCTCGCCACGGCGGGTCGACAACACGATTTCCTGCCCGCGGCGCAGGCCGCGATCCTTGGCGTCTTGTGGATGCATATAGACAACTGCCGACGGGAAGGCCCGGTGCAGTTCTGGCACCCTGCGTGTCATCGAGCCTGAATGCCAATGTTCCAGCACGCGACCGGTCGACAGCCACAGATCATATTCTTCGTCCGGCTCTTCTGCGGCGGGTTCGTAGGGGGCAAAGATGATTTTTGCCTTGCCGTCCTTGTGACCGTAGAATTTAACATCCGCGCCTTCGGGCACATACGGATCGTACCCTTCGCGGAAGCGGTAAAGGGTTTCTTGCCCGTCCACGACCGGCCAGCGCAACCCGCGCGCCTGGTGATAGGTTTCGAACGGCGCAAGGTCATGTGCGTGGCCACGGCCAAATTCGGCATATTCCTCAAACAGGCCTTTCTGAACGTAGAACCCGAAATGCTCGGATTCGTCGTTGTCAAAGCCTTCCGCAGTTTCGGCTAGGGGGTACTTGTCCACCGATCCGTTGGCGTAAAGCACATCATACATGGTCTTGCCGCGGTGTTCGGGCATCTTGGCCAGCAGTTCTTCATCCCAGACCTCTTCAACGGTGAAGCGCTTCGAAAACTCCATCAACTGCCACAGGTCAGATTTTGCTTCTCCTGGCGCTTTCACCTGCTGGCGCCAGAACTGAGTACGGCGTTCCGCGTTGCCATAGGCGCCTTCTTTTTCGACCCACATGGCGGTGGGCAGGATCAAATCGGCAGAGACAGCCGTGACCGTTGGATAAGGGTCAGAAACTGCGATGAAGTTTTCCGGGTTGCGATAACCCGGGTAACCTTCCTCGTTGATATTGGGTGCCGCCTGCATGTTGTTGTTGCACTGCACCCAATAGGCATTCAGTTCACCATCCTTCAGCTTCCGGTGCTGCAAGACCGCATGGAACCCGGGCTTAGGTGGAATAGTACCTGCCGGGATATTCCAGGCGGTTTCGCAAATCTGACGGTGTTCGTCATTTGCCACCACCATGTCTGCAGGCAGGCGGTGGGCGAACGTGCCCACCTCACGCGCGGTTCCACAGGCCGAGGGCTGACCGGTCAGCGAGAAAGGCGAGTTGCCGGGTTCAGAGATCTTACCAACCAGAAGGTGCACATTATACATCAGCGAATTCACCCACGATCCGCGGGTGTGCTGGTTGAAACCCATGGTCCACAAGCTCATCACTTTGCGGTTCGGGTCTGCATATTGTTGCGCCAGCTTCTCAAGTTTATCGGCGGGCACGCCAGACAGTTCGGCTGTGTATTCCAGCGTATAAGGTGCGACCGCCTCGGCGTATTCTTCAAAGCTGATCGTCTCGAGCTTGCCCGAGTTTGGGTTCTCTGCCTCTTGCTGCAGCGCGTTTGTATCGCGCAGACCATAACCGATATCGGTGGCGGTTTTGGTGATGTTGACGTGCTTGTTGACAAACTCTTCGTTCACCGCGCCGTTCTGAATGATGTAATTGGCGATGTAATTCAGGATCGCCAGATCGGTCTGCGGGTTAAACACTAGGCCATTATCGGCAAGCTCGAACGAGCGATGTTCGAATGTCGATAGAACATGCACTTCGCATCCCGGCTTGGTCAGGCGCGTGTCGGTCAGGCGCGACCACAGGATCGGGTGCATTTCGGCCATGTTCGATCCCCACAGCACGAAAGTATCCGCGTGTTCCAGGTCGTCATAGCAACCCATCGGCTCGTCAATTCCGAAGGTACGCATAAAGCCCACGACCGCGGACGCCATACAGTGCCGCGCGTTGGGGTCGATATTGTTGGACCGGAACCCGGCTTTCATCAATTTCGAAGCAGCATAGCCTTCCCAAACCGTCCACTGGCCTGACCCGAACATGCCGACACTGGTCGGGCCCTTCTTGGCCAGCGCCTCTTTCCATTTGGCAGCCATGACGTCAAAGGCTTCGTCCCAACTGACCGGCTCAAACTCACCGTTCTTGTCATATTCGCCGTTGGTCTTGCGCAGTAATGGGGTGGTCAGGCGATCCTTGCCATACATGATCTTGGACAGGAAATAGCCCTTGATGCAGTTCAGCCCGCGATTGACCGGCGCGTCTGGGTCACCCTGAGTGGCGACAACACGCCCGTCCTTGGTGCCGACCAGCACAGAACAGCCGGTGCCACAGAACCGGCAGGCGGCCTTGTCCCAGCGAATGTCAGGGGTGCCCACCTGCGCGGCAGCCTGACCAGTGGCTAGAGGAATACCTGCGGCAGAGGCCGTAGCTGCGGCCGCTGAGGCCTTGAGGAATGTCCGACGAGTTTCTGATATGGTCATAGCGTGGGCCTCCGGCTGGTGGTTTGGCTTGGGGCATCGGGATGCGGATGGCCGTCCGCAATGTCCTCGAAATGGTGGTACGTCAGCGTCAGAGAAATCACCCCGGGGATCTGGTGCAGGTCCATGATGATCTCGGACGCAAGGCGTGTCGGCGTGTCTTCGACAACAATTACGAAACGGCCGTCTTCGGCCTCGGCGTGAATTTCGACACCGGCGGTGTCTTTCATTGCCTCGGACGCCGCCAGTGTGTGCGCTTGCGCGATATGTAAAAGGCATCCGCAGATATTCATTGGCTGACTTCCGTTTGAGATATGGTTTGGCGTTTCAATGTGACGGCATTGACCGGGCAGGACACCGTACACGACCCACAACCAGTGCAGGCGTCGAGGTCTAAAGATGGATCCGCGCGGCCACCCAGTTGCAGCCTGAAGCTGATGGCGTTTTGTTCGCAAGTGTCCTGACACACCCGACAGCTGACCCCATTGACAGACAGGCAGGACGCAGCTTCGACCGACGCACGCCACGGCCAATCTTGCAGGCGTTCTATGTCCAGGGCATCCGTGGGACAGGATTGAGCGCAACTCCCACAAAAAGTGCAGGGACCCTCGGTGGGTTGAAACACCGGATACCCATCCTGACCAATGGTAATCACACTTTCGGGGCAAGCCTCGACACAGTCGCCACATTTACTGCATTGATCTGCAAAACCAAGCACAACCGAACCCGGAGGTCGAACAAGATTACTGTCCTCCCGGAATGCGGTGACGCCCAAAAACACGCGTCGGCTGGTCAGTTGACTCATATCGCTTTGACCTGGCTATCTCTGATTCCTTTTCTGAGTTTACTGCATAATCGTTCTGAGGCTGGTACATTTTGATCCAGATCATAGTTTGAGCGCATCGTTCTTAAACGATTTGAGCTATTTGACGTCTGGAATGCCACCATCCGTGCTGCTTGAAACCAGATGAGCGATGACACAACAAAGCCAAACCGCCATCTGTCTCAATACATCTGATGACGTATAGCCGTCCATTGCCAACCGTTGCCACGTCGACAGGTGATTGGGCCGTAGATCATGTCGTCGCGCAAATTCATTGACCTCACACCCAGGACCGACGACTTGGCCACAACACGACCCTTGAACGGTTCTGAAGGTGTAGACGCCCCCGCTGGCCTCGGTGTGCCATTGTGGGTTTGCAAACAAACTGAATGGAGGCGTCACTGGAAGAGATTGGCATGATTGGCCTGGATTTGGCGAAGAATGTGTTCCAGGTGCACGGAGCGGCTAGAACAGGTCACCCGGTTCTTCAGAAGAAACTGCGCAGGGGCCAGGTCCTCGAGTACTTTGCCAAATTCCCGCGTAGCGTGTTTGCAATGGAGGCCTGCACCAGTGCGCATTATTGGGCGCGCGAGATCGGTCGTTTGGGTCACAAAGTCAGGCTGATCAATCCGGCCACGTGAAGCCATTCGTCTAACGTCAGAAGAACGATATGGACGATGCAGAAGCAGAACTGTGAAGCTGCAAGTCGACCAACGATGCGCATTGTTGCTGTGAAGTGTGAAGAGACCTAGGCGTCAGCGATGGTTCTTCGGTCCCGGGAATTGTTGGCTCGGCAACGCACGCAATTGATCAACGCTCTGCAAAGTCACCTTGGCGAGCTAGGTCAGGTCGCACCGACAAATCTCTGATCAGCACGTCGAATGTTGAGTGTCAAAACCTGACCATGCGTATGCCCATGCGCCCTTTTACCCGCCTGACAAGTGGTTTCAGCAAGAAGGTTGAAAACCGCATGCACTCCGTTGCGCTGCGTTTCATGTACTACAACTCTGTGAAGGTGCATCAGACGTTAAAGGTGACACCTCCAATGGAAGCGGGTTTGACTGATCGCCTCTGGAATATAGCTGAACTGGTTGCTATCGTTGATGCCAACGAACCCGCACCAAAGAAGCGTGGAAACTATAAGCCCCGTAATAAGGCACTTTCAAAGTGACCCAATCCCGTACGATCCGCGTATATTAGCGCGTTGATATATGAAGTCGTTCATGAAACCGGCCAGGCCAAAGGTATTCCGAACCAACCATCAGCGGGTTTTCCATCCACTTCGCGACTGACAAACGTCTGCCTTCGAAGATCTCGAAACGCACCGGCTTCTGCGTCTTACTCTGCAGAACGGAGGCTCGTTCCTTGACCTGTCCGGAGGCCATTACATCGACCACCTGCATTCGGACCAGATCGCAGCCTCGGAGCTTGTTGTCTATTGCCATATTGAAGACGACAAAGTCCCGGTGGATTTTGGCTAGCTCAAGTCCAACCCTGATCGCCCAGATGTGTTTTGGTTTCAGAGGGCGCTTTTGTCCTACGATCCGGCCCTTGTTTCAGGCCGGGCGAAGCGCGCGAATGGCGGGTAAGTTTGGTGTTTCCATGACTGATCCTCCGAACCGCCATTCCCTCCCACTTCGACAACCCGACGTTGACCGGTGCAGCATATCACCGGATGCTGCATCGCATTCGACGTCCAGTGTGAGCCCAAAGCGATAGAGTTTCAAACCTAACATCAAACTTTTCGAGGGCTAAAACAACTGCTACTCCCTTATGAATGATTGTTTGTTGAGCAGCCTCATCTGACTGGTTCAATTTGATTGTTAGTGCATCATTGGCCTGTGATCCATTGAGATGATGGTTT
>NZ_JBXWNE010000026.1:0-10630 GCF_059610225.1 Ruegeria sp. YTSA105 | reverse complement strand
GACAGGTGCCCGAAGGTCTTCCTCTCAGCAATCGCCATCGCAGCTCTCGTCATCTATTGGCTATGAGTCCTGACCCTGGTTGGCTGGCTTCGATGTGCTGAAAGGCAACTCGATCCAATGCTAGCATCCAGGGCTAACGCCTGAGATCTGGCAAGTGTTAGCCCACAACGCACCCTCCAGGTAGCGGCCGCCGCCGTCTAGAGATCAGATTAGATGCCGTTCGCCATTTCTTGGTGCGGTGTGTTTGCGCGACGGGTGACAAACCAATGCTTTGCCCATTCGGCACAAAGGCCACGTTTAACCAGAAGCGCCCTTATATATTTGGATTAGTGGTTGGCGGTACTGGTTCTCAATAGACTTTATTATTCTGTCACTGGAGAAAACAACATTAATGACCAGCCCAAAATTGACAGGAGCATCCGGTGACGATCTCATTCAAGGGCTCGCATTTCCCAAAAGATGTGATCTTGCACGAGGCGTTTTTCTATCTGCGCTACTCAGTGTCGTATCGGGATCTGGAAGAAATCCTGGCTGAGCGCAGAGTTAAGGTTGATCACGCGACGCTGAACCGTTGGATCGTCAAATATGCGCCATTGATTGCCGACAAGGCACGTCGCCATAAGCGAAACTGCGTCCGCCTCTGCAACGCTCGATGGGATTGAAGTTGCGCAGATGATCAGAAAGGGTCAGTTCGGAGTCGGAATCTGCCCGGTCAAGCAGTTTACGAACCAAACCGTATGAACTTAGTAAATTCCAACCAGCCCTTACACTTCAGAGAATTTTGCGACAAAGCCGCTAAGATCATACCGAACTTGCGAATTCGGGCCAACGGCGGCTCTTCCCGCAATACGCGGCGGGAAGGGCAGAGTAGATGAACGGCAGATTCCTTTCGCGAGCTGTTAGTTCGTAGACCCGCCGATTTTGTGGCTGCGGCGAATGTCTCCTTTGATGAGCTGCAGCGCAGTGGTGGGACATATCTGCCAATGGCAAGTTCGGGCGGCCCGTTCATTTGCACACAGCGTCTGGCAAAATCGCAAAGGTCAGTTACAGTAGCCAATGTTCAAGCGCCCGCTTCAACACAATGCTTTGCTGCTACCTAACAGTTGCGTGAGATTTCGGGATAGGTCAAAAAAGTTATGCCCTCCTAGCAATCTCAATTCAATACTGAAGAATATGAGTAATTTGGCGGAGATTTAAGTGCGACTTAGCGTGGGCATCGCTGTGTCAATTCTGGTGGCTGTGTCTATCGGGGTGTCGACCTTTATTGTCCATTCCCTATGGTGGACGACTGCGCGCGACAATAGCCGAATGCTTGCAGCTGAAATCAACGGCCAGATCGCGAACACTGTCCGCATCGAGGTGGGGGTGACGCTTAGGTCGGCCGAAGCCGCTTGGGCCGCCGTTCGCACGATCTTTGTCCAGAACGTCATCGCGACGCGACAGGCCGACAAGCGCGAGTTTGTTTTTCTGTCGCAACTGCAGGCGCAGCCGAATATCTCATGGATGTTCTTTGGCTGGCCCGATGGCAATTTTTTCGCGTCGCACCGTCTAGGTGACGGCGGGCTTGAGATGATTGAAATCGACAAGGGGATCAGCGACCGAATGCTGCGGAAGGATCGCTATATCTTTATCCCCGGTGACATTCAGTTCGAGGAGCGGACCTTTACTGAAACATCCTATGATCCGCGCGAACATGCCTGGTTTGAAAACTTCATGGGGCTCAGCTCTGCGGGGTGGATCGAAACGCACGACCTTCCGGATAGTAAAAAAACCGTTTACGCCTTTGCTGGTCCGATAGACGTCAACCGAACGCGGCAAGGTGTTCTGGCCGTTGCAATCGAAACGGATCGTTTGTCACGTTTTCTCGCCACGCTTGCCCCCGGCGAATTCGGCGCGGCATTTATTCTGAACGCTGACGGCAAAGTTATTGCAGTACCTGATGCAGAAGCGGATGAGATTACCCCGGCGCGCATGGGCGAAGGGAAGCTTTATGAAGTTGCCATGATCTCAGGCGAAAGGTTGTTGGCAGATCCCCAAGCGAATGCCCAAGGCACGTTGACGAAACGTGTCGTCATCGACGGCGTGCCTTATGCGGTGGCGCTGACTCCACTGGGGTTTTACGGCTGGCGCGTTGCCACGGTCATACCCGAAGCGGCGTTTCTGTCGAGCATCGATGAAGCGCTGATAAACTTGATATACGTTTTGATCGGTGTGGTGATCGTCGCAACCGGGCTGGCGATCTGGCTGATCCGAAGCATTGTCGCAAATCCGTTGGCACGCATCGCCGAAGATCTTGGCAAAATCGAACGCTTTGACGTCGAACGCATTGAGCGCAGACCCTCCAGACTGTCTGAGCTTGCCAATCTTTCTGCGGCAACCGCGAGCATGGCCGCTGGTTTGTCCGCTTTCCGAAAATACGTGCCCACCGATCTCGTGCGTATGCTGGTTGCTGAGGGCATCAAGATACAGCCGGGCGGAGAAATGAAACAGATCTCTGTGTTGTTTTGCGATGTAGCGGGTTTCACAGGGCTGTCCGAAAAACTTGGCCCAAATATTGTCCAGCTGATGGAGCCCTTCTTCAGCGCAGCCTCTGCGGCCATTACTCAAAACGGTGGGACGATCGACAAGTTTATTGGCGATGCCGTGATGGCGTTTTGGGGGGCGCCGCGTAAAGATGCCAACCACGCTGAAAATGCTTGCCGCGCAGCGCTGGACCTTGTCGCTGCCGTGGGCGCGTCCGGAATTGAAGATGAGGCCGGCAACCCCCTACGCGTCAGGATCGGGGTGAACAGCGGCGAGGCTCTGGTCGGAAATATCGGATCAGAGCAGCGGTTGAACTACACCGCGATTGGTGATGTCGTGAACGTAGCCAGTCGGTTGGAAGGGGCCAACAAAGACTATGGAACGCTGATCCTGGTCGGGCCGGAAACGAGGCGACAGGCCGCTGACGCAATCGTGGTCCGTGAGTTGGACACGCTTACCGTGTTTGGACGTGTTGAAGAGCTGGTGGTCTACGAACTGATCGCGATGGCGGATGGGCGTGTTGGATCATTTGCCTGGATAGAGGCTTATGAACAGGGCCTTACACATTATCGGACAGGGCGGTTTGAAGAGGCCGTTGCCGCATTCGCGGCCGCAGACCAGGCGCGAAACGGAGACCCCGCCTCAGTCGCCATGATGGCCCTCGCCCAAGACCTGTTAGACAGGCCGCCAAAGGAAGGCTGGCGTGCGGTTACTAGCACCAACAAGAACCAGTAGGAAACTTCCGTTAAAGTTAAGGGGCTTCGGGAAAGTCCGACAAGTCTCGCGTTGTGTGTGCTCAGCGCCGGGGACTTCGCTCTCGCAGTGAATGTCCGGAAAGTGGGTTGCGACCGCGGCATCACCACCCGGTAGCCAATGTCCGGTTTGGGCCGTCTAGGAAAACGACCCTGTGGCTCTAAATTTCAAAAGCTTCCGCGATGGCCAATGTGCCCTCCAACTCTAGGCCAGAATACCGTACCGTCCTATCCATTTTTGTATGTTCAGGCAGAAGTCGCTTATTGCGCAGATTGTCAGTGTTTCTGCAGATCTGAGTAACCTTGGCTCACCTCTTAGAATGCGTTCCGTTGGTGCTCGCCTCAAGGTCTATGGGCTTCACCCATTCCCGGACAATCCGCACATACAGGCGGGTTGAGACGAGCGGGCGCTCATGAATAGCAGTAATTTACATGCCCGTCGTTTGCTAATTTCACTAATACTCTTAAGGTGAATGGAGCCTTAGGAGGCCTTAATGAAAAACCTAATTTTGATCTCGGTCTTGGCCGCTACTAGTACTGCGACCAGTGCCGAGGAGCAACGCATCGAGCTTAATAATTTCTATCCGCTTTCTCAGGAAAACTTTGACCTTGGTGATCATATTTTTCACATCTCCGACAACAAAGGAGGATTTGAAGTTATCGAAGGTCCTGTTGACGGCGGGCTTGCTCGATGCCTTGGATCGGGGTTCGGTTACCAAGATGGGACCAACTCAATCTCCGGAATATGCATTTTTGGTGAGGGCGAAGACACTTTCACGATGCGTTGGAAAGCAGGTGAAAAAGGCGCGGCAAATTCTTGGGAAATTATCGTCGGAACCGGGCGCTATGATGGGATGACTGGCGAGGGCATAGCCACGACGGACATTGTGTCGATGTACCAAGCACTACCTTTGAGGCGAACCCACATAGTAGGAACCGTGGAAATCCCTGAGTAAAATGTTGTCCCTGAGTTTATGACGGGTAGGGCCGTTGGATTGATCGTGGGAAGCAGGGCATGGGAAAACGTTACTGTTGCTCCAATGTTCGGTAGGTGATGGCGTCAGACATCATACACATCACAGAGAGCAGCATTTCGCGGTTGCCGACGCAATGTAAGCCGTCCCAACAAAGCGCTCTTACTTCGAGGCCTTGAGTTGTTCGTCCAGGTCAGAGAACGATGCGGCCCAGAATTCTGCCAGGAACGCTGAAACCTCCTGTTCTGAGATTTCCGACCTATTGCCCTCGGCATCCGTCGCTTGACCCATTGTGTATCGCAAGTCGGTGCCAGAGTTCGTTTGCGTCAGCTGATATGTCTCGGGCAAGCTCACCCCGGTGCGCGCCGGATCCTGGATGCAGGTCGAGAAATAGTCGAACGGTTCCCAATCAGTGATGCGATAGAAAAAGTCCGCCAATTCGTGAGAGCAATGATAGCCCGACCCATTGCCGAGACGCCCTTGTGGGCTGTCGACGGTGATTTCCTGTACACGGTTCATCCATTTCAGCTTTAGTTCCGGCGCGACCAATGCCTCCCAGACAACTGCAATTGGGGCATCGAAATGATGGAGGAATGTCCAAACTCCGTCTTCCTTGGTCAAGAAATGGCGTTCGCGGTTGGCACGCAAACGTTCCCAAGATTTAGCCAAATCGTAGACTTTCATCGAAACCTCGCCAAAATGTTCGATGTCCTGTGAAAACGGTTCCACTATGCCTTTGATATCCATGGCGTTTGCAGCGGCCTCGCTAAACAGCGCGTAACTGCGTACACCGGTGGCTTCAACAACGTTCGTCTTGGCCATTCGGTGGACCAGAACAACGTCGGCGCCGGAAAAGTCTTTTACCGGGCCAAGTTGCATTTCTTCGAACTGGCCATGATGGGTGATAACCTTCAAATCCAGCCCTCCGACATTGGCACACGCGTTGCAGGTACAGGTTGTGTTGGCAATTATGTCCTGCCGACGAAGAGCAAATGCGTTGTAGAGATTCTCGCAGATGGTCAGGAAGGTCTCGCCGGAGGGGAAATCCTGCCGGGTTGAATATGCCAGAACGGCATCGCCTTCGGTTTTCCAGAAATGGAGCGGATCACCCACCTGTTCGACCAGTACGCCCAGCAAGGAATGCAAAATCGGATTAGCGTGATCCATTTCCGAAGTGGTCAAAAATTGTGTGTAGCCGGAAATGTCGGCGATCAACAGATATCCAGTTTGTGTTGACATGGCACGCTCCCCAAAAGAGTGTTTGGCGCGGTTATTTTGACCTACAAAGGGTTCAAAACCACTTTGGGTCCAAATGCGCCATAGACGGTCATCATGGTGTGTAGGCTGGAGCTCAGACGCAAAGTTGCCGGTGAGAGCCCGAAGTGGTTACCAAGTTCCCGCAATACAGCCCCTAAATGGCGCCGCCGCTATAGCGACGTCACTACGCCCATCCGAGTTGTTTTAGAGAGTGCCCATCATTCCAGATTTTGGTCATTCGGGCGATCTTATCACCTTCAAATTCCATAACGTAGGCATAGTTGGTTGCGATTTCTTTGCCGGTGGCAGGAACTGGTCCACCTTCACCGGTTTGTTTGCCGCTGAATACTGCTGTGGCCGTTACGATGTTGCGTTCGTGATCAGTCGAGAATGAGGTGATGTCGTAATTGCCATCTGGGATTGGGGTCAAAATTCCCGCCGTCCAGGCTGTATAATCTTCGATTGTCGAGATATCGGCCAATGCGTCGGCTTCGCATGTAAAAGTGGCACCGTCCTGACAGTATGTCTTGCAGACGTTCCAGCCTTTGCCTGTTTCGCATGCATCAAAGAAGGCCATAGCCGTTTCGGAAATACTCATCGTGCTTCTCCTATCCCTGTTTCACTAGCGTCCAGCGCGTCGTTGCCTTCAATTCCGTCTGGATGGGATAGTTTTAGAACATTTATTTTAAAAAAACAATTTTAAAATAAATGAGGGATGAACTTCACTCGCGAATTTCCCTCATGATCAAGTCGTAAAAGTTTGGTATCACGTGCTTTTTTTCGTCGTGCCGCCCATACAAGACGGTCCCGTGAACGCAAAAAACCACAAAGCTTGCAAGCTGCGCTGTGTCCTTTTCCGCCCCGATATCTCCATCCGCCTGGGCATTACGAAGAGCAGTTTCAACCAATGACTCGACTTCTGCGCAGAACGCGCCCACTTGCTTTGCGGCTTCAGGACTTATCACATGCTTTTGTGCAAGGTGGTTCATCATCAGGCAGCCCTTGTATTCCGACTTGGCGGCCCCCAAAAAAACGTTTCGGAGAAACATTTCGACGCCCTCTAAGTTAGGGTTGTCGATCAAAATACGATAGCGCGGCCCGATAACATGATCGCGGTAATGATCCAAAGCTGCTGAGAACAATCCTTCCTTGTCTCCAAACTCCTTGTACATGCTGGCCGTGTTCAGCCCGGTTTCGCGGACAACGTCACTTATCGATGCAGCTTTGTAGCCGTTTTGCCAAAAAACACCCATGGCTTTTTCAACTACAGCTTCGCGTGAATATGATCTTGGTCTACCCATCGGAGCATATTAAAATGATCATTTAAAAATCGCAACACGTACCGTCTGAGCAAAATCAGAAGAAACCGTTACGAGGGTAGAATCTTCGTGAACTGCCACGATTTGCATGGTGCGCTCTTACATTCCAAATCGCAGGCAAGTAGTTGATTTGTCATTGCTCCGTGTAGCGAGAATGCTCCCGCGTTTTCTCAAATTGACGCCAGGATTGACCGCCTTTTTATTGTTCAAACCAACTGCAGAAAATGCGCGGCTCAATTTTCGCATTCCAGCGCGGCCTTCAATGACCGGTTCGATGAAATTCGCTGAGTGGCAAAGTTCCGATGGTCGAACGAGCATACCCTGACCTAGGCCATTTGCACGAGCAATGCTGCATGATTTACAGCCTGGTCGCGTATCCCTGAAAATGTGAATCCTGACGCGTTTAGGTATCTCTGTAACGAGCGTCGGCTCACTCCCATTTCATCTGCCACGCATTGGACCGTTGCCCTACCGTCTCGTGCCAAATCGAGCTTTGGTTCGGGATTGAATGGACCACTCGTGGCGCGCAGATGTTCGCGTAATCTCCAACGTAGAAATTCGACCTATTTGAGTGCAAGGTAATTACGGGCTGCATTTGGAGGAATACGTTTTGATGGAATCGAATTCTGACTCTGGGACTTCCTCAGAATACTCCAAAGCGGTGGAGGGCTTTGATCTGGACCTCGCAAAGTCTGTCTTTCTCGGCAATTTCAGCGGCGGGATCAATGCATGCGTAGAATGTTGTGATGCCCATTTGCAGGGCAATCCCCTGGCATTGAACTGGATTGCATTGGACGGGCACCATGAGACCCGCAACTTTGTAGAGTTGCGCGATGAAGCTGCGTGCTTCGCCAATTTGCTGAAGAAACAAGGCATCCGACCCGGCGATATCGTGGCGGGTCTGTTGCCGCGCACCCCGGATCTTGTGACAGTTGTTCTAGGCGCCCTCCGAGCTGGTGCGGCCTATCAGCCTTTGTTTACAGCCTTTGGGCCAAAGGCCATTCAGGACCGTTTGACCATGAGCGGAGCGAAGCTGGTTGTGACCGACGCCGCGAACCGCAATAAGCTCAATGGAGTGGAAGGTTGTCCGCCTGTCGCGACGATAGCGGATACGCGACAAGAGGTTGTTGGGGGAGACATTGATTTCCGCCGGATAATGGTCGCGCAATCGCCTGAGTTCGCCCCGGTTTTGCGGAACGGCGATGATCTGATGTTCATGATGGCGACCTCTGGAACTACAGGTCCCGCAAAAGGAGTCCCCGTGCCCCTAAAGGCGCTGCCTGCCTTTAGATCTTACATGGTCGAAGGGATCGGTCTGCGGCATGAGGATGTTTTCTGGAACATTGCCGATCCGGGCTGGGCCTATGGTCTATACTATGCGTTGATCGGCCCGCTACTGTTGGGTCATGTAACCACTCTGGTCGAGGGACCATTCACAGTGGACAGTACATATGACGTGATTTCGAGATTGGGTGTGACTAACTTTGCAGGCGCGCCCACTGCGTTTCGATTAATCATCGCCTCCGGAACCGAGCGCGCGGCACAGCTGCGCGATCAGATCCGCTGCATCAGCAGCGCAGGCGAGCCACTGAACCCCGAAGTCATCCGCTGGTTCGAAACCGAACTGAATGCGCCGATTAAAGATCACTATGGGCAGACCGAAACGGGTATGCTGGTGAATAACCATCACGGCCTCGAACATCCGGTTCGTCCGGGATCGGCCGGCTATGTTATGCCGGGATACAGGGTCGAGGTTCTGGCCGAGGATGGCAGCATCGCCGATTTCAATGAGCTTGGTCAATTGGCCGTCAACATCGCGGATTCACCTCTCTTGTTCTTTAGCGGCTACCTGAACAAGGGCAACAAATCGATCGAGAACGGATACTATCTTACCGGGGACACTGTGGAGCGGGACGAACACGGATGTATCACTTTCGTAGGGCGGAACGACGACGTCATCACCTCTTCGGGGTATCGCATCGGACCGTTTGACGTTGAAAGCGCCCTGATCGAACACCCTTCTGTGACGGAGGCGGCAGTCGTAGGCGTGCCGGACAAGGAACGGACCGAAATAGTGAAAGCGGTGGTCGTACTGGCGGAAGGCACAGAAGGTAATGAGGCGTTGGCTGCAGAGCTGAGGGATTATGTCAAACAGCGCCTTTCTGCACACGCCTATCCTCGGCTTATCGAATTCGTCAAAGAACTGCCGAAGACACCCAGCGGCAAAATTCAAAGGTTCCTGCTCCGAGAAGCGAGTGTCGGCGCCGCTTGATCTAGCCTCTCGAAGGCAAGCTTCGTCGTTCAAATACATGGCAATTCTGCTGGGCAGCGAACGGCGACTTAGTCCGCACTGTGTGAATTGACCGTTCCAGCCTCGCTGCGCTGCACCAATGGCCGGTTTCATCGCCGCGTCACAGCGCCAGATTTCGAGCGCATGCAGCATTTCTTCCGTAGCGAGCGCGCACCGCGAAAAATCACAATGACCGGGTTGGGCCGTTCGTATCGATAACGATAATGGGAGCCATTATCGTTACTGGTTTGCACTCGCAAACTTATCATTCACCTGCACGCAGTGCTGTATTAAGTGGTCGGCTACGGCAACTTTTGCAGGTATCGAGGTGGCGCACATGATCCGCAAAGGCCAATTCAAGCCTGGACTCTGTTCATTCAAACAATTCGCTGAGCTGACCGTCTAGCTCCAATCCGATCGTTAAAACAGCTCGTCGTGCTCAAAATTTTGCAACAAAACCGGCTACGTCCCGATCGGTGAGTGACTTTGGGCTGCAATCTGTTTTTGTAGCAAATCCCGAGCCTGCCGTCTCGTTACCGGGCTCTAGGTTTCAGCCGACATATCGGCTTCCACCCAGAACACCCCAGCATGATCTCCCTGACGCAGTAGTCCCTGAACCGTCTCTTGTGAGCCGGCGCAGGGGTTTTGGGTCATGGTCGGTCCATACCGTGGTGATCTTCCCATTATACCGGGTGGCCTTTCAGTATTGAAGCGCAGCAGTTACCGGCATTACATCGCAGCCGGACCTAAATTCTCCCGCATTCCAGAATAGCTAGCATTCAGCTGGGCTAAGATTGCCAAGTGGACAAGCGATATCATAAATAATTTCCGCAAAACCCTCGATGATAACCCCAAACCCTGCCGCGACAATGATCACGGAACCAATGAGGTATCGACCATCTTCTTCAACTTGACCAGGCATTTGGTTTTCTTGAATTGACCCCAATTCAGGCGAATACCGTCTTCGATTGCGTATCCACCAGTATCAGTTCCGATCACATTAACATCCGACAAATCCCAGCTCCAATTCGGGTTTATTGCGGGATACTGCTGAGTGGCGGACAGGTTATTTTGACCCAGATGGCGCTCTGAAGGTAAAGCGAAGCCAAAGCCGGAAGAATTGGTGGTTTGGTAGGTATTGGCCATCCCATCAGCGTGATTGACTGTTTGCGAAACTGATGAGTGAACTTTGTGCGCAAACCCGCGTTGGCTATGGTCACGCAACGGACCAGCGATGGACGTTCCGGCACTCAGGACAATGGCGAATGAGGTGACGGATGTAATCAGTGTCTTTTTCATTTCTTGGTCCCTCTAGGTTGAGCGTGTCTGATACGCTGTAGGTGGAACCAATTTGGAAATTTGAGGTTCGGATTTATTGCGCTGACAGGTCAAGGTTTTGAGAAAGGGCTTCAAGTTGACGCCTATCCCCGCCAGCATGAACTAGGGTCAGGACTCATAGCCAATAGATGACGAGAGCTGCGATGGCGATTGCTGAGAGGAAGACCTTCGGGCACC
>NZ_JBXWNE010000025.1:0-16064 GCF_059610225.1 Ruegeria sp. YTSA105 | reverse complement strand
CAGGTGCCCGAAGGTCTTCCTCTCAGCAATCGCCATCGCAGCTCTCGTCATCTATTGGCTATGAGTCCTGACCCTAGGCGCCAACAGTTCGACCAACCGGTTTCCTCGAACCGGACCTTCATGCAAAGCGCAGCATTTTCAACCGCTCAAGACCCAAAGCGCGCACACAGCGGACTTCTGCCGACAGGTTACTGTCGTCTTCTGATCACATACTGGTATCATCAAGCCCAGCAAAAGGTCTGATCTGTCCGGAGGAGCAGACGCTCGCTTAAATGCCGCGAATATTGGCATCGGACCCAGGTGAAATCAAAGTGCAACCGTGCATAACACCGCGCAGTTCGGCGAGGCCGCGCATTCTGCCTATGAGCGGGTAGCCGGGCTGGGAAGGACGAGCGAGATCGTTCAGCAAAGCGTGGCCATGGTCCGGGCGCATGGGAATCTCATAATCTGATCGCCCCTGATTGCGGCGCCGCGTTTCTTCGACCATCAAGGCGCGAATTGTTGCAACCATA
This sequence comes from Ruegeria sp. YTSA105, assembly GCF_059610225.1. NCBI lineage: Bacteria > Pseudomonadati > Pseudomonadota > Alphaproteobacteria > Rhodobacterales > Roseobacteraceae > Ruegeria > Ruegeria sp. YTSA105. The sequence goes on along the minus strand of NZ_JBXWNE010000025.1, from coordinate 15,552 downwards.
TCTGTGTCTCCTGCCAAATGTTCAGACTCGGAAAAACTATGGCGATTGCGGTCGCTTGAACCGTCCCGCACGGTATTGCGAAGATGTACAAAGTGGATCCGATGGCCGTGCTGAGCAATGAAGGATACTGGGTCGAAGTCTTCGGCAACCCCCAATGACCCGGTGCATAGCGTTGCTCCGTTTGCCGGGCTGTCAACGGCATCCAACACGGTCGCGTAATCACTTTGCGACGACATGACCCGTGGAAGCCCAAGCAGTGGAAAAGGTGGGTCATCTGGATGGCAACAGAGCCGGACGCCGAGGTCTTCGGCCGTTGGAACAACCTCGGAAAGGAAATCAACCAGGTTGGAGCGGAGGGTTTCGGGCGTCACGCCAACATATGCGTCGAGGTTTCGTTTCACGTCCTCAAGAGACCAATTGTCGTTCGCCCCCGGCAAACCAGCGACGATATTGTTCGACAGCTTCAGGCGATCTCCATCACCCAGATCTGCAAACCGGGCCCGTGCGGCTTCTATGATCACCGCTGAATAATCTTGCTCCGCGCGTTGCCTGCATAGGATGAAACAATCGAACATGACAAAATCCAAGAGATCAAACCGCATTGCGTGCCCACCATGTGGCAGCGGATGGCTCAGGTCTGTGCGCGTCCAATCCAGAACTGGCATGAAGTTGTAGCAGACTGTGTGAATGCCACATTCGGCCAAATTACGTAGGCTTTCCTTGTACATTTCAAGGTGTTGCCTTACCGGGCCGGTTTGCGATTTGATCGCTTCGGACACCGGAACGCTTTCAACAACGTCCCAGGTCAATCCAGATGGAACGCCTCCGGGCTGCTCAATCTGTTGCTGCCGCTCTTTGATGTGCTCGACTGACCAAACCTCTCCTGTTGGAACATGGTGCAAGGCTGAGACGATGCCGGTTGCACCGGTTTGCCTGATTTCGCCAATGGAGATCGCATCAGAAGGGCCAAACCAGCGCCAAGTCTGTTTCATGATCTTGCTACTCCTTGATCAAGAGGTATCACAACCCATCTCATCCTTACCAAGATCTAAGTTAACCGGGACGAGTGCGCCTTTGTGACGGACGACATGGCCTGCCAGACGACACCCCTTGCGTATGCCTGTTGCCAAATCATCCTGCCTAACAACGCTTACCAAGACACCTGCATTGAAACTGTCCCCTGCCGCAGTGGTATCGACAATGCCCCTCGCTGGATCAACGCCTACCTCTCCACGTTGACCTGCTTTTTGAAAAACCACAGGCTGCGCGCTGTTCTTGACGACAATCTGATCGACACCAGCCTTTGCATACCGATCCAGCGTCGCAATTGAATCGCCGTCCCCGAACCATACGGCTTCGTCATCATAAGATGGCAGAACGATATCGGATTGCGCAGCAGCTTTCATAACTGTGTCTGTCATTTCCTGCGGCGTAGACCAAAGCTGTGGTCTTAGATTTGTATCAAAGGCAACAGTCGTTCCGGATGCACGTGCACGACGCAACGCATCGAACAGCATTTCGCGTGATTGTGGATCGAAAATAGCGAGGGTTATTCCAGAAAAGTAGATTAAGTCTGCGCCCTTAACTGCCCGCCCGAGTGCAATCTCGTCGACCGCAAGTTGCCTGGCGGCAGAGTCGCTGCGCCAGTATGAAAAACTGCGCTCACCATTGCTGAGATGGATGAGATATAGCCCAATCGTTTTGCCCGCAATGACTTGGACGTGCGTGTCGGATATCCTGCTGTCTTTCATGAACGCCCGCAGATCCTGCGAAATCGCATCATCTCCGACAGCCGTCAGATAGTTGACGTCGATATCTGCGGCGATTTGTGCAAGATACCATGCTGTATTGAAGGTATCGCCCGCAAAACCAAGCTTGAATTCACCAAACCGTTCAGATGGGGCAAGTTCTGCCATGCATTCGCCGATTGCCAGTACACGCATATCAGTTACAGAAAATCATCGCGGCGGGGCGTGAAACTGTCGACCAATGTCCCAGGTTCCAGGCATGTGCAGCCATGGGTTTGGCCGGGCGGGATGACAAAACTTTCACCGGGGCCAAACTCTTGTTCGTGCTCACCCAACGTAAACCGAAATCGACCGCTTTCGACATAGGTCGCCTGCACATGCGGATGGCTGTGTAGAGCACCAATCGCCCCGGTCGCGTAAAACCGGAAGGCAACAACCATGAGGTCAGAATGATCAGATAGCACCTGCCGCGTGACATGTTCACCTGTAGAGACGATCGGGAAATTGGGCACAGGTTCTCTCCTTGCTTGTTAGGAAAACAGCATGCCACCGTTGAGATCAATGTTTGCGCCCGTGATGAAGGCACTGTCCTCGCAGGCCAGAAATAAAACGAGATTTGCAGCGTCATCGACATGACCCTGACGCTTTAGCGGTGCGTTGGCTTCAAAGCCGCGTCGACCAGCATCAGGTGTATGAACATTGTGAAAATCGGTATCGATCATGCCAGGACAAAGTGCATTCACACGAATGTCTGGGCCGACCTCTTTTGCCAAACCGCGTGTCATGGTCATGACCGCGCCCTTGGCCGTGGCATAGGCGACGGCACCCGGTCCACCACCATCGCGCCCGGCCTGACTGGCGAGATTGACGATAGTTCCAGACGTCATCCTGGACAGGCAAGCCTGCGTCATCAGGAATGTGCTGGTCAGATTCAGGCTCATCACGGCGTCCCAATGTTCAACAGACATTTCCGCAATGGTTTTGCGGGCGATCAGACCGCCTGCATTATTGACCAGAATATCGACGCCGCCAAAGGTTTCGACCGTGCGATACACAAGCGCGTCAACATCCGCCTTCTTGTTCAGGTCACCCTGCACGGCAATCGCCTTACCACCGTTGGCTTCGATTGCGGCAACAGCTTCATCCGCGCCGTTTGAGCTGGAAAAATAGTTGATCGCAACATTTGCGCCTTCAGAGGCGAGTTTGATCGCAACCGCGCGGCCAATATCACGGCCTCCTCCGGTTACAATGGCGGTTTTACCTGCAAGTTTCATGTCGGTCCTTCCTATTACAAAGCGCCAGCTTCGCTTGTGTCACGGGTTTCAGTTGGCGGCCCTCTCAGAGCGCTCTCAGCGCAAGTTGAGACGCCATTATCGGAACGCCCCCGGCATAACTGCCTTTGGGAGCCACAGAATGATTTCGGGGAATGCCGCCAACAGAATGAGGATGACCAGCATTGGGGCAAGGATAAGCACGACCTCACGCAGGACTTGCACAACGTTTAGGCCGCCGATCGCTGCAGAGATGAGCAAACACAAGCCGTATGGCGGTGTCACCAGCCCGAAGGCAAGCGAGACAATGCCGATGATAGCGAAGGCGATCGGATCAACCCCACCCGCCTGCGCCACGGGCATCAGAACCGTGCCAAGAATGATGATTGTCGGGATTGCATCGATGAACAGGCCAAAGAGAAGAAACAGAAGGGCAATCAAGATAGCCGTTCCAAATGCCCCGAACTCCCAAGCAGTCAGAACACTGACAATCAGGCGCGGCGCATCGTAGAACGACAGTAGCCAGCCGAATGCCGACGCAGTGCCGATCGCAAACAGTGAAATGGCTGCAAAGCGTGCCGTATCGTAGAGGATGAAGCCCAAATCTCTGGGTGTTACTGTCCGATAGACAAACATACCCAGGATCAGCGCGTAACCCGCCGCGATGATTGCACTTTCAGTTGGTGTGACGAGGCCGCCCACGATACCGCCAATCACAAAGACCGGCGTCAAAAGAGCCAGTGCAGCACCTTTCCAAGCGGCCCAGAACTCACCCCAATTAGGCGTCGCTGTCACCGGGTAATTGCGGGCTTTTGCGAAGCCATAGACAGTGGCCATCAAGGCAAGGCCAATCATCAGGCCCGGAATTGCACCACCCAGAAACAACGCGCCGACAGAGACCTGCATGACGCCGCCCCAGACGATCATCAGGATCGATGGTGGGATGATGACCCCCATCACCGAAGAGCAGGCGGTAATGGCAACGGCAAACCGTGTATCGTATCCTTCTTTCTGCATGGCAGGGATCAGGATTTTTCCGATACCCGCCGCATCTGCTGTAGAAGACCCTGAGATACCTGCGAACAGCATCGACACAGCGACATTTACATGACCCAATCCGCCGGGCATCCAGCCGGTTAGCACACGGGCCAGTTCGATCAGCCGGTCGGTTACTTTGCCGGAATTCATCAGGTTGGCCGCCAGTAGAAAGAATGGAACGGCCAATAAGATGAAGGAGTTATAGGATTGGAACATCCGATCCAGCACGATGAACGGGGTCAGCCGCAGCTCAAGCAACACAACCGGGAGGGTCGCCAAACCCAATGCGAATGCCACTGGGATGCGGATGAAAATCAGCACCAGAAAGCCAGCAATAAGCATCGTGGCGGCAGTTGCAGTATCGAGGATCATGTCTGGCTGCTCTCTCGGTTTAGATATTTCGCGATGGTTTCGGACAACCGGTAGCCTGACAGGAGAAACCAAAACCCTCCGGCAATCGGGACCGAGATGTGCGTAATCGCAAGATTTGCACGCATCATTACCGACCGCTGTTTGCCCCCAAATTCGGTGTATTCGATGCCGTAAAACAGGAAGAACGCCCCAAAAATCATGATGGCAACGTGAACGATGCCGTCTTGGAACAAACGTGGCAGCGGTCTCATTGCGTTGCGGGTAATCCGAACGTCAAAATGGGTGCCGTCCCAAACAGCGACAATAGACCCAATCATCACAATCCAGACGAACAGGAACGTCGCCAGTTCTTCGGTCCAAAGATAAGTTGGGATCAAACCGGTGTAGCGAGAGACAACTTGCATCGCGACCGGTATCGCCAATGCCCCCATCATCACGCCAAGCAATATACGAAGCCCAGTGCAGAACCTATCCAGATATTTTCCAAGCATGTTCCACCCTACATCGCAATGTGACGCGCCAAGCGCATCGGGATTTATGCCAACGGGCGAGTTTGATTACTTACTCGCCCGTCAGCTGGGAGATCACATTCCGCGAACGTTGTTGAGCAGTTCTGTCGCCCCCAGCTCTTCGGCATAGGCGTCCTGCACTGGCTGAACCAGTTCCAGCATTTTCTCGCGACCCTCGAACTCATGCACTTCGATCTGACCTGCGTCGATCATTGCTTGAAGTTTTTCGCCGTCCTGACCGCTCTCCAACGCGCGGCCAAATGCACCGGCCTCAGCGCCGGAATCCATGATGGCGGCTTGCAGGTTCTCAGGCAGTTCATCGAAGATTTTTGCTGACATCACAATTGGGCGCACGGTGATCGTGTGCTGGGTCAATGAGACATGCGGCGCAACTTCGTAGAACTTCAGGTTCTGGATCGAGGCCGCTTCATTCTCAAATCCGGCAATAACGCCTGTTTGGATTGCGTTATAGACTTCGTTGTAGGCAATGGCAGATGGCGCCGCGCCAACAGCTGAGAATGTCTGGGCCTGAATTGGGGCCCCCATGACGCGCATGCGGTGTCCGGCAAGTTCATCCATGTTTGTGATGGGCTCGGCTGAGGCCAGGTTCCGCACACCGCCGCCATGATACCCAACAATCACGATACCTGCAGCTTCGCGCAGATCGTCCTCAAGGGGTTTCAGCGCATCCGACGAAAGGACCGCATCCCAGTGTTCAAGATCACGGAACAGGAAAGGCATATCCATCAAAGGAATGGACTCTGAAAACACCGCCATGTTGGACGGGGCAAGGATCGTATAATCTACGGCGACACCTTGGTTGAGGTAGGTGACGTAATCGGATTCAACCCCAAGCTCACCATTCAGGCGCAGATCAAATTCGACCTCGCCATCATATTTCTCTGCGACCAGTCGTTCAAACTCGCGCAAGGTCTTAGTGAATGCATGTTCTTCATCAAACATGCTTGCCCCGCGCAGTGTGACATCAGCTTGCGCGGTCGAAACCCCGCCCAACAAAACAGCCGTCACAGCCAACGTCTTTAGTGAAAAATTGAACATTCTATCCTCCCAGATCAGGTTCAGGTCTTGTTTTCTTCCAGTCGTCTTTGACCGGCGATCGTGTTCGAAACCTTGCAAGTGGTCACGCCAGATCAGCCTTCACCCCAATTTGGATGATCTGATTTCCTCCCAGCTAGCACACTTGTTCCGCCCTCGTTGATGGGCACACCCAACACGATAACTGGGATACTAGTCAACATAAATTTTCTAGATACTATTTAGATATGTGATATTTTCCTTTTAGAACAATGAATATAATGTAACCTAGTATCCTAATTTGCTCTATTATTTCTCTCTCTGATCTGCCACAATGTCGCCAAACAGAGGTTGGAAAACAAAAAATGGCAGCTTTGGGAACCCTTGAACGTACGACGAGTAGCGATGTCGTCTTTGACGAACTGTTTGGACAAATCACCCGCCTGGAGCTGCTTCCAGGGACAAAGATATCCGAAACGGATGTTGCGAAATCATTCGGGTTTTCACGCCAGCCTGTGCGCGAGGCTTTCACGCGACTTTCCAACCTCAATCTCCTTTTGGTGCGGCCACAACGCGCGACAGTTGTTCGACCGTTCTCACGCCAGCTCATCGCGAATGCCCGCTTTGTGCGTGCCGCAGTCGAATTGGAGGTCATCCGCACTGCCGTGTCAGATCGCGACAAGTCGGTAGACGCGGCATTAAAAGCTAACCTTCGTGAACAGGCGGATGCAATCTCAGCAGAAGATGTCAATTTGTTCCATGATCTGGACTACCAGTTTCACAAACTGCTTTGCGCCTCGGCCAAACAGGCGTTTGCGTTTGAAATCATCGCCGAAAACAAAGCGCAGGTTGACCGCCTTTGCATGCTGGCATTAACCAGCAAAGAAGCAATGGATGATTTGTATTTGGATCATCAATCTCTTTTAAAGGCCCTGTTCAGCGGGGATGCGTGGGCGGCGGATCAAGTTCTTCGTACGCATCTTGACCGTTTGACGCCAACCATTCAGGCAATCTACACAACGCATAACGCATACTTTGATGAATAGGTAGCTAGATATCGGATGGCTTTTCGCCTCATCACCCTAGTCTAAATTCATACATATTAGGTCGTGTTGACAAAAGGGATTCACAACGACCTCTGATCGTTATTCAAGCCGGTATCTGCGATGGAGGCCAGCTTGGCACGAAATCTAATGCCGGACGAGGAGTGGGCGTTCTTTGAACGGTTCATCCTTTCGGTCCGTGCCCCGAATGGGCGCAGACCTACCAATCATCGCCTTGTTCTTGATGGTGTTTTCTGGATTGCGTGTACAGGTGCCCCGCGGCGAGACTTGCCTGAGGAGTTTGGGAAGGGGTCGAGTGTCTACCGACAGTTCCGGCGCTGGACTCTCGCGGGGCTCTGGGAACAGATCCTGGAAGCCTTGACCGGGAGCAAGATCGTTCCTGACGCTCTTCAAATGGTCGACAGTACAGTGGTTCGTGCCCATCATCAGGCAGCGGGCGTAAAAGGGGGACTCCGCAACAGGGTTTTGGCCGCTCAAAAGGCGGCTTCACGACCAAGACCCACCTCCGGGTAAATGCCGCTGGGCTGCCGATTAGAACGGACATCACACCCGGCCAGACATCGGACTATCTCGGATTTGATCGGGTCATGCACGACAACCTGCCGGAGCCAGTCGAGCTGCTGGCCGACAAATAGTACGATGCCGACCGTATTCGCACCGAACTGCACAGCCGGGGCATTCGACCGGTGATCCCAATGCGAAAGTCCCGAAAGAGGCGCGTTGGGTTGGATTGGCCCCTCTACCGGCTGAGAAACCTGGTCGAGAGATGTTTCAACAAACTTAAGAATGCTCGGCGGGTGGCTACCCGCTGTGACAAGACAGCCGAAAGCTTCCTCGGTTTCGTGGATATCACTTCAATCCGCCTCTAGATCCGCCATTTGTCAACATGACCTAGCAGTCGATAACAACTGCATTGTTGCGCATTGCGATGCCGGTGGAGCAGGAGCCATCCACCCCATCTCCTTCGACGGGCCTCACTGCAGCATCGCTAATCCTCGGGCAATGGCAGCAACGGGCCGTCCACAATCTGTGTAGGGCAGGCGGACAACCGATGCCGTATCGCATCTGAGGTCCGTTCAGAGCCCAAAACGACCAATGCTGCAGAGCGCAGCAATGTCTGTTTTTGAACGTGCTCAAGTCCTAACGGACAAAAGCCAGTGTCAGGACGAAGGGTTGCGCGTTGGTTTATTGAACCAATCGCTTGGACAAAATCTGGACTGCCGCTTCAAACCTTTGCGGGTCCTGTGCCACTCGGGCTGCCAGTTGTGCGCCCTCGAGCAAAGGCAGTGTTGCGGCGGCTTCTGCTGCCGGATCGGCAACATGTAGGATCGTTCCATCGCCCTGACCCAGTGAAAATACCCTCGCAAGCCATTCGGTCATCATTGTGCGAAAACGGTTCATCTCGGCAATCGTGTCTGCTGATAGATTTTCTGTACTGGTCGAAAAAGACACGCACAGGCACAAGCTTTGACCACCTTCAAGTGCGCCACGATACCGCTTGATCAAAGCGGCCAAGCGCGTCGCCCCTGTTGCATGGTCTTGATCAATCTCGCCACAGGCGGTTTCCAAATCTGAATAATACCGCTGCATCAGCGCGACGGCCAAAGCTGCCTTGCTGGCGAAATGATGGTGAATGCTGGCCTTTGTGATTCCGACGTCGGCGGCCAGGTCGGCATAGCTGAACCCATCAAAGCCACGTCTGCGCGCGGCCCGTTCAGCCGAATTGAGCAGAGTTGTCTTGGTGTCGGTCGCCATGTGTTATCCAAGATTTTGGTCGTTTAGGCTGTGTAGGACATTCTCTGCCGCTTCCAAAGCACCTTCGATATAGCCGCCGAAAACCGGGGCGACCTCTGTTCCTGCGAAATGCAGCTTTCCGTTCCACAGATTGCTCATCGCCTTCGGTAGACCGTATGTCGGATGGGCATATAGCGGTGCCTTATCCGCCTCAGTTGCAGTGTAGGGATCAATGGCCCAGTCTTTCAAGTAGAGCTTTTGGGGCTCGGCGGCTTCAGGCCCGAACAACCGTGTTAATTGAGCGTGCAGGTGCTGACGCAGCAGTTGTTCGTCCGCGCGACCTTGGGGCGGTACACCGATGAAGCCAAATAGCGCGTATGGTCCGCCCTCAGGGGGGGATGCATCATGGATTTCGACCATCGGTCCTTTCCGGCTCATTGCATCACCGGACAGTCCTTGTTTGCGCCAGAATGGTTTGTCGTACACCGCAACAGCCTTGGCCTGACCTGCCATCCATGTCGCGATGCCTTTCATGGTTTGGGCGGCTTCGGCAGACAATGCGGGCGAAAATGCGATTTCGGCCGCAACGCGTGGGGGCACAGCGAGGACAGCTTGATCCGCGTGGATCTGTTCGCCCTTTGCCGTTGTTGCAATGAATTGATCGCCGGACATGTCAAGTTTAACAACCGGCGCGTTTAGCTGTTTGCGATGATCCGGCAGGCAGTTGGCCAATGCGTCTGTCAGAGCAGCCAACCCTCCCTTTAGCCGCCATGACCCTTCCATTGATGAAAAACCCTGCCCGCGTTGCACGTTGCCATGTTCATCCTCAAAGGTCTGAGCGCCATCGGCGAATTGGTCGAACTTTGTCAGACCAAACCGATCAATCAGAGCTGCAATACGTGGCTGGCCCGGCCAGAACCAGGCAGGCCCCATGTCAAAGTAGCCTGCCTCCAGATGCTGCGTCATGATTCGCCCGCCAAACCGCGGGCGGGCCTCAATCAGCATATAGTCGCGCCCTTGCGCCTCAAGACGTTCGGCTAAGACAAGTCCTGACAACCCGCCGCCGACAATCAGCGTTTGCATGCGCTAGAACCCTTCGGATGCCGGGCGCAGATCTAGCTCGTGCGTCCATGTGGATTTGGGTTGGCGGGCGAGGCTACAGTAAGCCTCTGCGATGTCCTCGGGCTTCATCATCTTGCCCGGATCAAGGTTGTGCAGGTCCCGAGATCGCGCTGTATCAATGATACCGTCCAGAATCGCGTGGCAGACATGAACACCTGCTGGTTGATACTCCCGTGCAAGCGATTGCGTCAGGCCGCGCAAGGCGAATTTTGCGCTGGCAAAGGCCGAGAATCTTGTACCACCCCGCAAGGACGCTGTGGCGCCAGATACAATGAACGTACCACCGCCAGCGCGGACCATCGGTTGCAGTGTCGATTGGGCAAGCAAAATGGCAGACTGCACCATCGATCCCCACGTGCGTTGATAATCAGCAAGCCGGGTTTCTGCGAAAGGCGCGATGATCAGTTCGCTCGTGTTGTGGATCACAACCTTGGGCGGGCCATGTTCTGCGATAACCTGTGCCAGGAGGCTGGGAACGGCACTCTCGTCCGTCAGGTCCATCTCAAAGAACTGGCCAATCACCGTTTCAGGTTGCGTGCGTCCCAAGCCAACGGCAGCAAAGCCATCTTTTGTGAAACGGGACAACAGGGACTGACCAAGGCCAGCCCCCGCGCCGGCCACAAGGACCAAAGGTTTTTCAACACTCATCAGACGGCAGGCGGTTTGGCGTGGGGCAAATGACCCGTCTTGATCCACAGCTTTGCCCCATCAGGGCCAGCCGTTGCAGACAGTTGATCGCCTTCCGGCAGTCGCAGCCATGCTCCTTTTTCAAGCGTATCGCTGCCTTCGGTGACGGAACCGGCAATCACCAGCATTTCGATCCCACCCACATCGGTAATTTCCAGTGTCGCGCCTGCATCAAGGTGGCTGTAGGTAACTGTTTCACGCGCATCACGGTGTAGTTCAGCCGTTGCGACACCATCCACAGGATCGGTCAGTTCTTCGGCCATGGTTTTGCGAAACTGATTGCGGTCGGCCATGTCGAACTGCCACAGCTTTACAAAGATCGTGCAGCCCGGCTCTGACCCCGGCGTATGTGCAGTGGTGGGAGGATTGCGCACATATGTCCCTTCGGGGAAGTCGCCATGTTCGTCCTGAAATACACCATCGAGCACGATGAATTCTTCGCCACCTGTATGGGTGTGTTCCGAAAATTTGCTGCCCGGCGCATAGCGCACTATCGTCGTGGCACGGGCAACTTCGCCGCCGATGCGGTCCAGCATACGCCGATCCACACCGGGCATAGGCGAAGCGTTCCACTCAAGCTGTTCAGAATGAACAACCACGCGTGTTTTAAAGTCTGCGTTCAGTTCCATGTTTTTCCTTTCGGCTTGAGTGGTATCGCGTCCTTAACCTGCGATGCTGGGCCGTGCCGAGACCTTTGCACGCCATGCCGTCAGATTGGAGAGTGTCTCTGGAATGTCGACCTTGGCAAAGTCCGCAAAGGCAAGACCGGCAAACGCTGTGATATCAGCAACCGAAAACTCAGAACCAGCCAGATATTCATTGTCAGCCAGAACTTCATCCAAGTAAGCCATTGTCTGACCAGCAACTTGCTTTTGCTTGTTGCCCCATTCAGCACATTGATAGGTCTCAAGGTCTGGCCCAAGACCTGGTGTGGCATGGTGAAAGTAGGTTCCCACAGCATTCAGCAGACCATTTTCTGCACGCAGGTTCATCATCGAAATTTGCGCACGTTGTTTTGGTGTCTCTCCGGTCAGCGACGGGCCTTCGAAATGGTTGTCGATATATTCTGTAATCGCATTGCACTGCGAAATATGTGTACCGTCCGCCAACTCAAGGCATGGCACAACGGCATCGGGGTTTTTGGCTTTAAAGGCCTCGGTGCGATGTTCGCCACCCATCACGTCAACCGGAACGAATTGGACCTGGTCTGTTGCGCCTTTTTCAGCAAGCGCAATGCGCACACGTGCGGGGTTTGGGAATCCCTCAGTATCATAGATTTTCATGTCGTCACTCCTTGTGAACTGACATCTATCTACTAGTAGGTAGATATCTTGGGCAAGATGTATTTTGGTCGTTGCGATAACAAGGTTGTTACGATGATAAGTTTAGCAGCGTCTGGATTTGATGCCAGCTTCCTTCGAAGCGGTCATTTGTGTCGTCCTAATGAATAACAATAAAGTCCCGCAAAATGATGTTGTTGCATGGATAGCCGAGCCGCGATATCGCCGCCGCTCACTCTGACGCAAGCGGCGATACATCCCTACAAATTCAACAATGCCCGTCGCAACAAGTTTCCCAAGGCTACGTATCGTGTTACGAACTGCTCGGAATACGACGAAAGTCTCCGGCGTCGAGGTGATGTGACGATCTGGGTTTCTGATGATGTTGTGAAGAACTGGGCTTCGCCACGCCGCAAGACACGCGGCGGTCAATCGCTTTATTCAGATCTGGCAATCGAGATCAGTCTCACTCTGCGGGTCGTGTTTCGACTTCCGCTCAGACAAACTCAGAGTTTCATGCGGTCGATTGCCAGGCTGATGGGCATTGACCTCGTAGTACCGGACTTCTCGACCTTGTCGCGACGCGGTAAGCGGATGAAGATTGTCCAAAACCGGCGAGACGCAAATAAGCCAATCACCCTCATTGTGGACAGCACAGGCCTGAAAGTGCGTGGCGACAAGGGCTGGCATGGAGAAAAACACGGCATCAGGAAGGCGCGCAAAACATGGCGCAAGCTCCACATCAGGCTTGGCCCGGAAACCGGTGATATCGCTGCAACGGAATTGACCACCGAACACGTGGGCAATGAAACGGCACTGCCAGATTTGCTAGCTGACATGGATGTTGATGTGAACCGCTTTCTGGCGGATGGAGCATATGACGGCCAATGTGTTGCAGACTGTCTGTTGGACAAGTTCGGATCCAGGATTGAGATCATTATACCCCCACCTAAAAACGCGGTTCGCGGCGAGAATGCACGGCGCAATCAACACATCGATACCATCGCTGAACATGGCAGAATGAATTGGTAAAGTGAGACGGGAGACAACCAGCGATCACGGGTTGAAGCCTAGATCGGCAGATGGAAACAAGTTATCGGCGATCGCCTGCAAGCGTGTGATCTCGACCGGCAAATAGCTGAAGCGAAAATTGCATCAAAAGCGCTCAACCGCATGACATCTCTCAATCGTGCGGATTACGAACGCGTCTTCTAACGTGATGGGGTATGGGGCAAATTCGTCTCAAACCTGATCCATGCAACACGGTCGTGGAATGCCACAACGGAAATCTGGCGCTTAGTCCAACCGCCGATACCTGGGCATCAAAAAAGCTGTCAGTAGAACCCATAAAATTGTAACACCCCGCCATCAATCGTTGCCCACCGCAATAGTCCCACTTGCCTTCCCTACCAATCCACTTATGAAGTTCAATCAGTTGACCTAGGGGAAAGATTGCGATGCGCATGCGCGATACGTTCATCAAACCGATGCACCCGGAAGGTATTCGGTTTGTCGCGATCTTTGCCGCCGTTACGGTCGGTCTGTTTCTCCTGTCTAACGTTCTGGGCTGGATTGGTGTCGGCCTCACGATCTGGTGCTACTATTTCTTTCGCGACCCGGAACGCGTGCCACCCACAGGAGAAGGGTTGATCGTCAGCCCAGCGGACGGGGTGGTTTCGCTGATCGAAGCGGCGGTGCCGCCGAACGAGCTTGGAATGCCTGACACGCCTCTCACCCGTGTCAGTGTGTTCATGAGTGTCTTCAACTGTCATGTGAACCGCACGCCAATTGAAGGTGAGATTACCGCTGTTGCATATCGCCCCGGCAAGTTTTTCAACGCATCCCTGGACAAGGCCAGTGCTGATAATGAGCGCAACAGCCTGCGCATTCGTATGAAAAACGGTCAGGATCTGGCTGTTGTCCAGATTGCCGGCCTCGTGGCCAGACGGATCGTCTGCTTCGTGAAGCCAGGCGCAGCGATGCAAACTGGCGAACGATTTGGATTGATCCGCTTCGGGTCTCGGCTGGATGTTTATCTTCCTGATGGCGTGGTCCTACAAGTGCGTGTAGGGCAAACGATGATTGCGGGCGAAACCGTCCTTGCCAGTTTGCCCACCCTTGAAGAAAAGTAGGTAACTGGATCAGTGGCAAAACCATCCAAACAGGAAGAGACCGAGTTTGCGCTGATCCACTTGTTGCCCAATGCGTTGACCATAACGGCCATATGCGCGGGTCTGTCGGCAATCAGATTTGGCGTTCAGGGCAATTACGTGCTCGCTGTCCAGTTGATAATTGCCGCCTGTGTGCTGGATGGGCTGGATGGCCGTATTGCGCGCCTTCTCAGCAGTGACAGCAAACTGGGGGCCGAACTGGACTCACTTGCAGATTTCTTGAACTTCGGGGTCGCCCCACCGCTCGTTCTTTATTTCTGGGCCTTGCAGGATATACGCAGTGCGGCTTGGATTGCGGTTCTGTTTTTTGCTGTGTGCTGCGTCATGCGCCTTGCCCGGTTCAATGTGGGCGGCAAATCCGAAACCTGCGATCAAGATGGGGCCTATTTCGAGGGAGTACCCGCCCCTGCAGGGGCGCTGCTTGTCATGTTGCCAATGTATCTGTCCTTCGCCTTCGCCGATGCCCCTTTGCTGCCCAGTATATTGATTTGCCTTTATATGGTGATCATAGGTCTTCTGCTTATCAGCCAAATACCGACCTGGTCATTCAAGACGACGCGAATCTCGCGCGAGAACGCAAAGTTTTTTCTCATCGGTGTCGCTGTTGCGGGGGCCGCATTGCTGACTTTCGCCTGGGCTACGTTGATTGTGCTTTGTTTCGGATATGTGGGTACGGTCGCCTGGGCGTGGCTCGACAGGGGAATACCTTCTAACCGTTAAGGACTCGATATGGACATCAAAGCCGTTCAAACTTCCTATGCTCGCTGGGCCCCCATCTACGACAAGACGTTTGGGGCAGTTACCAATGTCGGGCGGCAGCAGGCGGTTGATTTTATCAATAGACGTCCAGGCAAAGTTCTGGAGGTTGGCGTCGGCACCGGACTTTCGCTGGAACATTACGGGCCCGAAACGCAAGTGACCGGAATCGATTTCAGTGAGGACATGCTGCAAAAGGCGCGCGACAAAGCAAAAGATCTATCGCTGAACCATGTTGCCGAGCTGAGGCAAATGGATGCGCGCACGCTTGATTTTCCAGACAACTATTTCGATACGGTTGCGGCAATGCACGTGCTATCCGTCGTACCGGAACCGGAAAGGGTAATGGCGGAAATAGCACGGGTCTGTAAACCGGGTGGAAAAGTAGTAATTACCAACCATTTCCAACGAAAGCGGGGGTTGCTCGCATCCTTGGAACGCGCGATTGCTCCGGTCGCAAATACGATTGGCTGGCATTCTGATTTCGATATTGAAACAGTACTGCAAGAGGATGCGCTTGCCGTAGAGGAGCAAAGAACCCTTCCACCTCTGGGGATGATGACATTTTTGGTACTGAAAAAATCAGTTGTCACGTAACTGTTCAGTGAAAGAACTTGGTACGACTGCAAACAGGAAACTGAGCAACACCAGCTTTTCTTGAGCCTCCCCAACTGAACTGGTCCCCCGTTATGTTTAGGAAACGGAGGACCTAGAATGGCAAACAAGCGACCGAAGCCGGAAGAGATTGTCTCGAAGTTACGGCAA
>NZ_JBXWNE010000024.1:0-16643 GCF_059610225.1 Ruegeria sp. YTSA105 | reverse complement strand
TATCAATATATTACACACCGTGCCAGAGCGGGCTTTTGCGTTGCGCCATCACAACTGAAAGCACCGTGGAAGCAAACGGGGCGAAGTTAACCACCTCAGCGAATGACATTGTGCGTCCGATACATCCGCAGAGAATGCGGGTCATACTCCATCCTTGTGACTATGAGGTCTGGTTGGATGGCAGCGCTGCGGAGGCCTTTGAACTGCTTAAACCCTATGCCTCAGATGAGATGGATATCGTCAAATCGGGCGCAGGAGAAAAGTCTGACACTAGTCTTTGAACGGCATGGTTTTTTAGCGAGTTCCGATCAATGAATGTCCGCCTAAGATCGCGCCTTGGACATCCGACGATTTTTGTCAGATGACTGCACCGAGCCCTTTCTTCTGAATGCTGCGAGACGTTCGAACGTTCGGCGTTGCATTTTTGTTTGTGTGGAGCGGAGGTCAGTTCAGATCAGATTTAGAAGTGGCCCACATTCGAAGACCACCTGAAAGTTAGCCTGATATTTTGGCATCCTGCGCCGCGTCCCAACCCAAATTTGCAGACATTTCACGCGCAATAAGGGAGATCTGGGGACCAAGTTTTTCGCGGAACGCTGGCGTAAAGACCCGTACCGATCCGGTTGCACCGATGGACATCGTGGAACCTGGCCCGCTTGGCGCAAGGGGAGCTGCCACCGAACACATGCCGCGCTCAATCTCTTCCACGCATTCTGCGAAGCCGCGATTGCGAATGGTGTCAAACTCGGCTTCCAAGTCCTGCACGTTTGTCAGGGTGAATTCGGTGTAGGCGCGCAGCCGGCCTTCCATTTCGCTGGTCAAAAACAAGTCGGGTGAGAATGCAGCAACGGCCTTAGAGCAGGAACAGGCATGCAAGGGTCGTTTCCCCAAACCGGGATGGAGATAGGAGACCCCAGTGTCAGGTGTTTCAACGTGAATAATTTCCACGGATTTTCCGCGCAGACGGGACAGGAAAAATGCGGTGCCATATTGTTTAGCGGCTTGCTTTAGCGCAGGCGCAATCACCTCTAGCAGTGCGCGGTCAGAGTGGTCACTTTTCGTGATCCGCTTCAGGCGGGAGCCGATTGTGAATGTACCACGGGCAACAGGTTCCAGTAGACCCACACCGACGAGGTCCTGCACCAACCGGTAGGCAGACGGCTTAGGCAGGTCAGAATGAGCGCAAATCTCGGCCACTGTAGTCTCGCCCTTTTGTCCAACAACTTCGAGGATGAATGTCAGGCGTTCCAGATGCATATTTTTACCTTGCGAGAATCTTTTTATCGATTTACGAGAATCTTCAAATGATCGCAAGGGAGGAATGTGAAGATGGACGGAGCATGTTGTGGCCCGGGGTATGCAAGCCCTGCCGAGGCGATCAAAGCGCCGCGTGAAAAACTCTTGTACACAATTGCCATCTACACCGGCACCGGCATTCAAAAGCCGGACTACCTAGCCACCGTGGACGCCGACCCGGAAAGCCCGACCTATTCACAAGTCATCCATCGCTTAGAGATGCCCGGCATCGGGGATGAATTGCATCACATGGGCTGGAATGCCTGTTCTTCCTGCCACGACGACGCGGGCATGAGCCGTAAATACCTGCTGGTGCCAGGCGTGCGGTCCAACAATATCCATGTGATCGACACCGCGACGGACCCGTTTGCTCCGCGCCTTCATAAGGTGATTGACGGGGTCGAGATCAAGTCAAAAACCAATCTGAGCGGCCCACACACCGTGCATTGTTTGGGCTCTGAGATCATCATTTCCTTCTTAGGTGACGCACAGGGCGAAGCGCCCGGTGGTTATCTGCACCTCAACAAAGAATTCGAGATCGTTGGTCGTTGGGAAAACTCAATGGGCGATATCCCGTTTGGTTATGACTTCTGGTACCAGCCGCGCCATAACGTGATGGTCAGTTCCGAATGGGCCGCACCCAACACATTCATGCCAGGGTTTGATTTGGAAGAAGTGGGCCACCTGAAATACGGTCGCCGCCTGCACATCTGGGATTTTGAGAAAAAGGTGCCGGTCGAGACGATGTATCTCGGCGAAGACGGCCTGATCCCGCTGGAGGTAAAGTTTCTGCATGATCCTGACAGTACACATGGGTTCTGCGGTGCCGCGCTTAGCGCCAATGTCATCCATTTCTGGAAGTCCGAAGCTGGGAAATGGGAATGGGAAAAGATCATTGATGTGGAGAATGAACCGCATCCCGAATGGCCTATTCCCGTGCCCGGTGTGATGTCGGCCATCCTTGTATCGATGGACGACAAATACCTTTACCTCAATAACTGGTTGCACGGCGATATGCGCCAGTACGACATCTCTGACCCGCATAATCCTGTTTTGACCGGGCAGGTTTGGATGGGCGGGCTTTTGGGCAAAGCGCCCGAGGTCAATGGCGTCAAAGTGGCAGGCGGGCCGCAAATGTATCAGCTCTCGCTTGATGGCAAACGGCTTTATGTCACGACCTCGCTGTTCTCGACCTGGGACAACCAGTTCTATCCGGAAATTCGCACCCAGGGCGGTGTCATGCTGATGATCGACTGTGATGTCGAAAACGGCGGTATGAAAATCAACGAAGATTTCGTTGTTGATTTTGGCAAAGAGCCAAACGGACCAAGCCGCTGCCATGAAACCCGCTATCCCGGTGGCGATTGTACAAGCGACATCTGGCTGTGAGCGAAACCCGCACAATCACAATCGCCAACCGCGATGATGCGACCTATCAGGTCGACGCCCGCCGTCCGTTGCTGGACGCTTTACGCGAACAGGGAGTCGATCTGCCCTATGGCTGCAAATACGGCGGCTGCATCACCTGTGCGGCCAAACTGACAGCTGGCGAAGTGGATCAGCGCAGGCAAGTGGCGTTGAACAATCGCCAGATCAACAATGGCTATGTTCTGCTGTGTGTGGCCCGCGCGGTGAGCGATTGCATATTGGAAATCGGCGTCGAAAGCCACGACAAACTTTATCGCAACCCCTTCCTTGATCCGCTGGAGCCGCATGAGCTGAAGGCGGATATCGCGACCCCTAAGGAGGCTTAAATGCCCGAAGCCGACATCGATCACCTGTATGATTACGCGCCCGAATATCTGGCGGACATCCTGCGTTCGGTCAAAACCATTGCGATGGTGGGGGCCAGTGGCGACAAGACCAAGTTCAGCTATGGCGTGCTGCGTGTGCTGCACGAAACTGGCTATGACATGATCCCTGTCAATCCAAACCCAAAGCTGATCGAAATTCGCGGCATACCTGTCGTTCATTCGCTGGAAGAGATCGACCGGCCCGTGGATATGGTCGAGGTCTTCCGCCCGAAAGAGGAACTTTACGCGATCACCGAGAAAGCCATTGCAATCGGCGCCAAGGTGCTTTGGGGCCAAATCGGCGTTTATGATGACCGCGCCGCCGCGCTTGCCGAAGAAGCGGGGCTGAAGGTGGTGATGAACCGTTGCCCCAAGATCGAGCTGTTCCGCCCGTTCTGGAAGCCCCGTCTTGATCTCGCAATTTGACTGAGAGCGGCACAGAAACTCATGTGACCTCTGCTTGCGCATACGGCCGTAGCGGTGCCATAAATTGGCCGCTCGACGCACTATTGGACTGGCTCAAAAACCAATCGAAAAAGGAAACCAAACATGGCTCAGACAATCACCAAAAGCGCGAAAGACATCGTAAAGGTGGCCACGAAAGCGGTGCCTGCGATCAGTGCCGAAGAGGCATTGGCCTTGGTAGGCTCGCTCGATCACGTTTTTGTCGATCAGCGCGATGGTACGGAATAGGCCAAAACCGGCGTCATTGAGGGTGCTGTCGCATCGTCGCGCGGCATGATGGAATTCCACATCGACCCGGAAAGTCCTGCGCACAAGCCGGAGTTCAGTCAAGATAAGACTTACGTGTTCTATTGCGCATCGGGTGGGCGTTCTGCCATGGCGGCGGTGGTGGCCATGGATATGGGACTGTCGCCCGTTGTGAACCTGACCGGAGGCGTTGGCGCCTGGAAAAAGGCCGGGGGCGCGCTGGAATAAATCATGGAACCTTCAACAAATTTCCCAAATCTCAATATGGCAGCAAAGCCTAGTGTCGAAGGGTTCTTTGATCCTGCCAGCAACACGATTTCTTATGTCGTGAAAGACCCCGCATCTAACGCCTGTGCAATAATCGACAGCGTTCTGGATATGGATTACGCCGCCGGGCGGATCACTTACGACAGTGCCGATCGCTTGATCGACGCCATCCAGTCACAGGGCTTGTCGGTGGAATGGATCATTGAAACCCATGTCCATGCCGATCACCTGTCTGCTGCACCCTAAATTCAGGATAGGCTGGGTGGCAAAATTGGCGTTGGTGCAGGCATCATCGAAATTCAGGACACCTTCGGCAAAATCTTAAACGAAGGCACGGAATTTCAACGCGACGGGTCGCAGTTTGATGCTTTGTTCGAGGATGGTGACACCTACACCATTGGCGAAATGACAGCCTTTGTGATTGCCACGCCGGGCCACACACCAGCCTGCATGGTGCATGTGATTGGCGACGCCGCCTTTGCCGGTGACACGCTCTTTATGCCTGACAGCGGCTCAGCCCGCGCAGACTTTCCGGGTGGTGATGCAGGGCAGCTTTACGATTCTATCCAAACCGTGCTGAGCCTGCCGGGCGAGATGCGCCTGTTCATCTGCCACGACTATGGCCCCGGTGGGCGCGCCATCGCGTGGGAGACCACAATTGGCCAGCAACGTGCCGACAACATCCATGTGGGTGCTGGCAAATCGCGCGAAGATTTCATCAAGTTCCGGACGGAGCGTGACGCGCAGCTGGCGATGCCCAAACTGATCATACCGTCCCTGCAAGTGAATATGCGGGCCGGCGAAATCCCGTGCGACGAAAGCGGCGCACCTATGCTGAAAGTTCCGCTCAATGGCCTATGAGGGCGAAATGCAAAACGATGATTTGATCCTGCGGGCTGACATCGATGGCGTTACCGTTCTGACTCTGAACGCGCCCAAGTCGATTAATGCGTTGTCAGAGGCGATGCTACGCGCTCTGTCTGACACATTTGACGAAATCGCAGAAGATCGCAGTGTCAAAGCAGTGATCTTGCGTACCGGCGGCAATCACTTTTGCGCGGGTCATAACCTCAAAGAAATGTCGGCGCGCCGGGCGGATGCCGACGGTGGGTTTCAGTATTTCCAAGACCTGTTTGCGACGTGTTCGGCGATGATGCTTCGGGTGGTGCGCTTGCCGCAACCTGTAATCGCCGAGGTCAAAGGGATTGCCACAGCGGCGGGGTGTCAGCTTGTTGCGTCCTGTGATCTGGCGGTGGCCGCCGACAACGCAACTTTCGCAACATCGGGCGTGAATATCGGGCTATTCTGCTCAACCCCGATGGTCGCGCTTTCGCGCAATGTGCCGCGCAAGCTGGCGATGGAAATGTTGCTTTTGGGGGAATTCCTGCCCGCAGCCCGCGTCGCCGAAATGGGGTTGGTCAACCGCGTGGTGCCCTTGGGGGAACTGGAAGCGGCATCCACAGAAATGGCTAGGATCATTGCCGACAAATCGCCGTCCGCCGTCAAGATCGGCAAGCGTGCCTATTACGAACAGCTCGAAATGCCGCTGGAAGAGGCCTACGCCTTTGCCGGTCGCACGATGGCGGAAAACATGATGGCCAAAGATGCCGAGGCCGGTATCGGGGCCTTCACCCGCAAAGAACCGATGCCTGAATGGACCGGGGAATGATCTACGAGGGCCCGGAACTTGCCCGTAATGCAGCGAACCACACCGCCCTGCCACCGGTTTCGATCCTCAAACGCGTCGAGCGCGTGCACCCAAAGCAACCTATCCGCAAATGACGGCGAATGCCCATTTCACTTGGCGAACTTGACAATTTGCCCCTTTCGGCGGTCCTCCAAAACGTGGCGATTGAGGAGATGTTGGATGCCTGACAATCAGGAACAGGACACATTTGCCGCCCTCGAAAGGCGCGAATGGGCCAAGTGCGATGTGGCACAGTCCTATGCCGAGGTGTTTGCCAAGGCGGCGGACATGGTTGTCCCACACCGGGTCGCTGCGGTTTGTGCTGGACCGGACACTCGTGTGCTCGATTTGTGCTGCGGACATGGCAATGTATCCGCAGGCCTTTTCAACACAGGTGCTCGCGTAACGGGCCTTGATTTCTCACCCGCCATGCTTGAGATGGCGCGGCTGGCGGTGCCACAGGCTCAGTTCGTTGAAGGCGATGCGGTGGCCTTGAGCTTTGAAGACAATACGTTTGACGCTGTAACAATTGGCTTTGGAATGCCCCATATGCCGGCCCCCCCGAAAGTGTTGGCAGAAGTTCGCCGTGTTTTGCGCGACGGCGGTCGGCTGGCGTATTCGGTGTGGTGCGGGCCCGAAGTTGACACTGCACTGGGGTATGTTTTTGGCGCCATTGAGGAACACGGGTTGCCAGAGATTGCCTTGCCACCGGGTCCCGGGGCAAATGATTATGCCGATCCGACTATCGCCTTTCCCGTACTCGCCAAGGCCGGTTTTTCAGATTGCCATCAAACCTTCGTCGCGTCGAAATGGCAGGTTAGTGATCCGGGCGCACCGTTCGATTTCTTTCTTGAAGGAACGGCCCGAGGTGGCGCCCTTTTGCGCCCTCAACCTACAACGAATTCGGCCGCAATCCGAGCGGCGGTTGTGGCCAAAGTTCTGGCAAAGCACGGTGCGGGTCCTGAATGGGACGTGCCAATTCCGTCTGTCGTGACCTCGGCGGTCGTTGCCTAGCCGATCGGAACGATGTGCTGAAATGCGCGTCGTCGCCATTCATCCAAGTGTCCGGATTGTCCCGCGTTTTGTCTGCTCACACGCGTGCCGCAAAAGTCGTTTCGTACCAGAGCGGCCCTCGGTGCAAGTCGCGGCATAGGTTTAAGGAGAGCCCAAAATGATCCAGACCGCGATAGCCAAGAATGTCATCTAAGCGCAGCTATGCCGACTTTGCTAAAGTGCATACATGGCTCACGATAGACATTCGCCAATTCAAACCGCAATTTCTCCAAAGCTTCCGTTCTCAATGTTGAGCCCAACAATCGAGGCTATGACTTATCGAGTCATTTTCAGACCAACTTCGGCAGCCATACTCCTACTTGCATCATCGTGACAAAGCCGAGAGCTGAGTATTCCCACAAATGGAAAATTGATGTTATATAGAGAAATAGGAATATTAATTCTTGAGATGTAAGTCACGGGCACCACCGGGCGATCTTGAGTAGGGAGGTCTATATGCTTCGAGCTTTTGTTTGTTCTATCTCACTGGGGCTGGCATCATCGACGGTCTTTGCCGACGCTGTTCCTAGCGAAGAAGCGGCGGAAGGCTTGTTCTCAAAGCAGCCGTATTCACCATATGCGAACCGGACTTTCCCTGAGCGCCCGCTGTGGGGAGACTCGCATCTTCACACCGGACTTTCGCTGGATGCAGGTGCTTTCGGGAACACACTGTTACCTGATGAAGCTTGGCGCTTTGCAAAAGGCGAACAGGTCATTTCTTCCACGGGTCAACCAGTGAGACTGGCCCGGCCTCTGGACTGGATGGTTCTCACGGATCACACTGACCTAATGGGATTTGCCCCGGACCTTCAGGCTGGCAAGCCGGGCGTTCTTGCCGATCCAAAAGGTTTGGAATGGTACGAAGGTTACAAGGCAGGCGGCGAAGAGGCTGGCAAAGCGGCGTTCGACATCATCACCAACTTTTCGCAAATGACCCTGCCAGAAGTTCTTCTGGAGTCTTACAGCCCAGGTGCAGATGCATTTGCTTTTACATGGGAACAAATCGTTCTGGCTGCGGAAGAACATAACGACCCCGGCAATTTCACGGCGTTCATCGGATTCGAGTGGACCTCTGTACCCAAGGGTTTCAACCTGCACCGAAACGTCATGCTGCGTGATGGGCCGATCAGGGCGCTTCAGATGGTGCCGCCGGTCACGCAACCACCCTTTGGTGATACCGACCCAAAGGCGCTCTATGCATGGCTGGAAGACTATCAAGAAAAAACGGGCGGTCGGGCGGTAGCTTTCGCCCATAATGGCAACCTTTCGAACGGATGGATGTTCCCGACCGAAGACACCTATCACGGTGGCAAGGTAGACGAGGAATATGTGGCCGCCCGCGCGAAATGGGAACCCCACTATGAAGTCACGCAGATCAAGGGCGACGGCGAAGCGCACCCCTTCCTGAGCCCCGATGATGAATTCGCGGATTACGAAAACTGGGACGTCGGCAACCTCGACATAACCGAGTTGAAAACCGATGACATGCTGGCTGGCGAATACGCCCGAGAAGCTTTGAAGCGCGGTTTGTTGTTAGAAGAAAAGTTCGGCGTTAACCCATATAAGTTCGGCATGGGCGGAGCAACGGACAGCCATACGTCTCTGGCAACTGCCGAAGAAGACAACTTCTTTGGAAAATCCGTCAGCGTTGAACCATCGGCCACGAGAATAAAGCATCCTTTCATCGCCAATGACCTTGGCGAAATTCCTGGCGACCTTCTTGTCGCATCGGGATACACGGCAGTTTGGGCGACCGATAATACTCGCGCTGCAATCTTCGATGCGTTCAAGCGACGCGAAACCTATGCAACCACCGGACCTCGGATCGGTCTGCGGTTCTTTGGCGGTTGGGGTTTCAGTGACGCGGATGTTGAAACACGCTTCCTTGCTGATGTGGGCTACACCAAAGGTGTTCCGATGGGCTCGGATCTGCGACCTCGCGAGGGTGAAGGTGCGCCCGCATTCCTGATCGCTGCACTACGCGACCCGGTTGGTGCCAATCTGGATCGCGTGCAGGTGGTAAAGGGTTGGCTGGATTCTGAAGGGGCCTTGCAGGAAAAGGTTTACGATGTGGCGTGGTCGGACAACCGTGTTGCTGACCAAAACGGCAAGATCCCTGCGGTTGGAAACACAGTTGATGTTGAAACCGCCAGTTGGACCAACACGATTGGAACTGCCGAACTTGTAACCGTTTGGTCTGATCCTGAATTCGATCCAAATGCACGCGCATTTTATTACGTACGTGCGATCGAAATTCCAACACCGCGTTGGATCCTTTACGATGAGCTGAGATTTGGCGCCGAATTGCCCGAAGACGCGGTGCTCACACATCAGGAACGCGCTTACTCTTCCCCGATTTGGTATACACCGGCAGAGTAACACTGCCGATCACGGCGTTGGCAACCGAGGTAGAAGCCTTTACCTCGGCCCATTCACCAGACGATTGATTTGTGCGTAGCGTTGATTTTCTTGCAATGCTCAATCGACTGATGTCAGCATCGATACGTAAAACCGGAGCGCGTTTCATGCAGGAGCCTTCATGCGAATATTGAAAGAACCCCTGTTCCATTTCTTCCTGATTGGAGCAGCTATTTTCATTTGGTTCCAAATAGTTGCGCCGGAAAACGAGACTGTCGAAGATTTTGTGACAATAACAATCGACGAAAACGATATCGCGCTTTTGTCTGATCAGTTTGAAGCACGGTGGAAACGGCGCCCAAGCGGTGCCGAGCTGCAAGCTTTGACTGATGCAACAATTCGCGAAGAGGTACTGGTCAGAGAAGCCAGAAAGCTTGGCCTTGATCGCGGAGACTCTGTGATCCGGTCTCGTCTCAGTCAAAAAATGGATTTCCTGACCGAAGCGATCGCCACGTCTGTTGTTCCGGAAGACGAAGATTTAGAGGCCTTTTTGCAAAACAACTCGGAGCGCTATGCGACGCCCAGCAAGCTGGCCTTCATTCAGGTCTTTATTGGTGAGGAGCCAAACAAAGCTGAAATCGAGGGGGTCTTGGCCGCCCTGCGCGCGGGAGATGAGGTTTCCGACCTGGGCGCCTCGACACTGCTGCCCGCATCTATGCCCTTGACTGCGACCAGAGTGATAGACTCGGTCTTTGGATCTGGCTTTTCCAAGGGTCTTACAACATTGGATAAAGGTCAGTGGGCTGGCCCGATCCAGTCGGGTTACGGGGTCCATCTGGTTCAGGTGCAAGACATCGAACCTAGTCAAATACCCCCATTGTCAGAAATTCACGATGCCGTGCTGCGGGATTGGCGTCGCGTGATGAGCGAAGATCTGGCGCAAGCGCAATATGAGATTCTTGCTGCCAACTATGAGATCATAGTGCCCGCTCTCTCAGGTCAAACCAAATGAAAGCTGTATTTGGCCTACTGTTTGCCTTGCTGATTGCGTGGGTTGCAGGAAATGCCTCGGCGCATGCGCTTGATCCGGGGTACTTGGAAATTCGCCAAATCACATCGGACACCTGGAGCGTTCATTGGCGAAAACCCGATGTGAATGGTCAACCCATGGCGATTGATGTCATGGCGCCGGATGGTTGCACCCCGGCGCGCGGCCCTACCCCAATTTCCGATGGCAGAGCATGGGTTTCTTCCTGGGTTATCGAGTGCCGCGGGGATATTGCGGGCCAACCCATCCAGATAGAAGGTCTGGAGGTTCAAAAGAACGACGTATTGGTCCGAGTGCAGCCCCTGCAGGCTGAGCCCACGACGCTTCGGTTCACACCAGAGACAGCCGTTCAGAACATACCTTCTGAACAGACCACATGGTCTGTTTTCACCGCGTATTTCCAGTTGGGTTTTGAACACATACTGGAAGGTTGGGATCATCTGCTGTTTGTCTTCGCGTTGTTTGTTCTGGTCCGCGATCCGTGGAGACTGGTGGGAGCAGTCACAGCATTCACACTGGCGCATTCAATAACACTGGCATTGGCAACGCTTGGTTTTCTGAATGTCCCTGGTCCGCCGGTCGAGGCCATCATTGCGCTTTCTATTGTTTTTCTGGCGATGGAAATTGTTAAGGTTGGAGACGGGCGTTTCCGACTTTCAAAGCAGAAGCCCTGGGTCGTTTGTTTCGGGTTTGGGCTTTTGCATGGCCTTGGTTTTGCAGGCGCTTTGGCCGATATCGGACTACCCTCAAACGATATTCCTGCAGCCTTGCTTGCCTTCAACCTGGGCGTCGAGGCCGGCCAGTTGAGTTTTGTCGGGGCCTTGGCACTTCTTGTCGCGATCTGGCGATTGATGGCACGTCCAGTTAGCCAAAGGGCGACTGTGATTACAGCCTATGGCATCGGGTCGGTATCGATGTACTGGCTCATAGAACGCATAAGTGGGTTCTGAAGCGCTTTGCCTTGGTGTTGGTTCAGGTGGTAGAACGGCTCAAAGGATAACTCGATTGCAAAGCGCGCAATTCGACCGGGTGCAGGTGCAACCGCGCAGAATGCGCCTGCGCACAAAAGCCCACTTCGTCGTATGCCCAACGTTTGTTGTCTAGCCCCCATGTTCTGGGCCATTTCGGACTAGAGTTTCGGGGACTGGTGGGCGCATGTTGAGGGCCTGATGGGGTCGGGTGTGGTTGTATTGCCTGAGCCAGCAATTGATCACGATCTGTGCCTGCTTGGTCGTTGTGAACCATTCGGAATTGAGAACCTCGCGGCGGAGCGTTCCATTGAACCTCTCGTTGTATCCGTTCTCCCAGGGAGAGCCCCGGGTAGATCCGGATCGGGTTCACACCGACCTTCTCGAGCCAACTCTGGGTTGCTCGTGAAGAGAACTCTGGGCCGTTATCGCTTCGAACGAAATCAGGCTTTCCGTGGCGCAGGAACAGCCCGTAGAGAACCTCCAGCACATCTTCAGAACCCATGCGGGTCCGAACTTCCACTGCAAGCGCCTGGCGGGTGTATTCATCCAGAACCGTGAGCATCTTGTAGCTCCGCCCATTGCTCAGCTTGTCGTGAACGAAATCGACGCTCCAGACATGGTTGGGATGCGTCGGTCGGAGCCGAATGATCGAACTGTCCTTGTGGTACAGGCGACGCTTCTTCTTGTGCCGCTGCGGGAGTTGCTGACCTTCCTCCCGCCACAGCCGTTCTACCTTCTTGTGATTGACACGCCAGCCCTCAACCCGAAGCAGCTGCGCCACCTTACGGTAGCCATACCGGCCATAGCTCTTGGCCAGACGGATCATGGCCAGTCGAAGAGCATCATCGTTCTTCTCTACGGCCTGGTATTGCATGGAGCTGCGTGCAAGGCCGACCACCTTGCAGGTGCGACGCTCTGATGTGCCAAGCTTCTGGCGAGCATGAATGACGGCCTGACGAAGTTGGCTCGTCGTCAGGCCCTCGGTTTTAGGTAGTTCAGACTTTCTTTGAGGATCAGCTTGTCCAGTTCCAGTTCGGCCACGATCTTCTTCAGCCGGGCATTTTCTTTCTCCAGGCTGCGCAACTCCGACAGTTGCGACTTGCCCATGCCACCGAACCGACGCCGCCAATTGTAGTAGGTCGCATCGCTGACACCAACACCACGACAGGCTGTCCGAACATCGTCGCCATCTGCCAGCTTCAGTTCAATCTCACGCAGCAGCTTCAGAATGTCTTCGTCCGAGTATCGCTTCCGAGCCATCTCTTGTTCCCCCTTCTCGGCCAAAGTAGTGGCCCAATTTTAGGGGGCAAAGACAATGCAGGGCAGCGTGTGGCGGGAAGACGGTTTGCTTTACGTTCGCGCAAGTCTGATCCGCGCCGCTGATGCACAGGTTTTGTGGAGTGAGCGTTTCATAGAAGGTACCCAAGGCCTCAGCATCACCGGCATTCAGGAAAAAATTGCGTCACAATTCGCATCTCGCATCGGGCAACAGCACGGCTATGTGCTACGCGACGTGCGCGGAACGCGGCTCGATAATCCGAACGATCACAGTTTGCGGGGCTTTTCCTGTGTGGCGAGTGCGCAGATTTACCGGCGCACCTACCACCGCGATGAGTATCCGGCAGTACGGGAATGTCTGGAAGCGACTGTTCTCGAAGACCCTGACTATGCCCGCGCCTGGGCCATGCTTGCATATGTTCGCAACGATGCAGCCCGTTTCGGACATGAGACCGACCTGTCGAGAGAGGCGGCATTTGATCTGGCGCGCGACGCCGCGACTCGCGCGCTCGATCTGGACCCGCAAGATACCGACGCACTCCAGGCGATGTCGCATGTTGAGCAATACGCTGGCGATATGGAGCGTTCGATAGACTATGCGCGAAAAGCGGTAGAGGTGAACCCGAACGATCCGGCAGCGGTCGCCAACCTTGCCATCCGATACGCGATCGCCGGCCGTTTTTCAGAGGCAGCACCAACTATGCGCCGGGCCATCGATGCTTCGGTCGCGCCGCCGCCATTTTACTATCACGTGCTAACCGCTGACAGTTTGCTCAAAAAGGACTGGCCAGAAATGCTCGCAAACGCAGACAGGGCTGCCATCGATGGGTGGTCGTTCGGTCAGGCGATGCTTGCCATCGCGCACAACCAGCTTGCTAACACCGAGGCCTCTAAAGCAGCTTTTGATGCAATGGCTGAACTCGACCCGCTGCTTGCCAACGACCCGAGGTCTTGGCTCCAAGGGCACAACATGCACCCAACTGTGGTCGACGCCGTTTATGAGGGTCTTGCCGAAACACGCGCAGCGTTGTCGAAGTGAAAAGCAGGGCGGTTGACCATTGTTTTCGATATCCAATTTCGACAGAATTGCGAAGTGGACAACTTCCCTCGCGATTTATTCGTCTTGAGACCGGAAAATTATTGCAATCAGTTGCTGGCAAATAGCATTTTATAGATCGATTTCGGCAGTCGACCTCGTCCGCAACTCGGTCATAGGCCTTTCCGACATCGTTGCGGCCACGACCAACGGCCGCATGTTAGGTGCGATGCAGTGCGTGTCTAATGCGCTCGTTTTGCTGAATGAGCGAAGGTCGCGATTTCAATTCGGCTGCTTTGGGCTCAATGCGGTCATACAAGTGTATTGAGAGGAACGTCTTCTTTCAAAAAGAATACGCTTTCATCACGCATTTTATCTGCGTTCGACAACGGCGTTTGCGCCCTCCCGCAACCAAATACAACAGAACCGCCCGTCGGATCTACAAACAGCCCACCGGACTGTTTGCTGCACGATCTCACCTCGTCAGGACCATGTCCTGAAGGCCAAAGGTTCAAACCCTACCCCAAAAATCAGCTTTAGAACGAAAATTACAAATGCTTACACGCCGATCAACGCCAAACATTCCGCAAAAAATAATGCCTATATCCCTCCGTCAGAGCCTAAAATATCGCCTGTGACATTGGAACAAACGCCTCTTTTATGGCTTTGAAATCAGACTATCGCATGAATCGGACCTTTCTCGACGGATTCAGGCATTACTCTCCAATTCGACATCTCTGACGCTATATCAACCTTGATGCCCGCCAAGCTTAGCGCGCGCTCAAGCATCAGGCCCAAGCAGCAATACTTGGATATCTGCAACATTGGTTCCGGTCGCACCAGTCATCAGAAGATCACCCGATAGCCCCAATGCCCGGTGACTGTCGTTGTTTGCCAACAGCGTGGACGGATTTTGCCCCGCATCGCGGATACGGTCGAATGTTCCCACATCCACAATCGCACCCGCTGCGGGGGTCGGACCATCACGGCCATCTGTTCCACCGCTGAGGAAAATCCAGTTGCCGGGAATAGCTTCCCATTGCGCCAGTTGGGCGACGCGCAGCGCTAGTTCCTGATTGCGCCCACCAAGACCCGCACCCTGCAGCCGGACGGTTGTCTCCCCTCCGAAAAGCAGAGCGACCGGGCGGTCGGAAGCCACAGAACGGGCCGCTTGCAGAATCTGACGTGCAGCGTCGGACACGTCTCCTGTCAGTGCTTTGGAGGCAATTTCAGCCCGACAAAACTGCGCCGCACAGCGATGCGCAGCCTCAAGGCTTATCGTGTTCGACCCGATCAGATGATTTGTCGCTTCAACTGCTATCGTCTGTTCAGGAACGCTGTGTTCTAGATGGTCCCGCACGGATTGGGGCAGACGCTTCCAGATGCCAGCCCCAATGCAGATCCTGCGGGCATCGGCTTGGGTTCCGATGGGTGGAGAAGTGGGGCCGCTGGCAACGGCACGCAGGTCATCTCCGATCACATCCGACAGAATATAGGCTGTGACCGGTGCAGGTGAACCGTGTCGCAGAAACCCTCCGCCCTTGAGCTGGCTCAGATGCTGGCGCACCAGGTTCATGTGCACGATGTCCAATCCGGAAGACAACAAGAGCTCGTTGACCACAATCTTATCCGATAGGGACAATCCGTCCACAGGTGCCGGAATCAGGGCCGATCCCCCGCCAGAGATCAGCGCTATGATCTGATCTTGCTCGCGTGCTGCGCTGAGCAGATCAATGATCTGGCGACCGGCTTTGAGGCCCCGTTCGTCCGGAACGGGGTGTGCACTGTTCAACACAGTTGCACCGGGTACGACCGCTTGGTTTTCGGAATGGGTCACGGCCAGAGCGACATGATCACCCTGAACGTTTTGCAAGGCTTCCGCCATCATGGCTGGGGCCGCTTTGCCAATCGCGATCAGGATGCTGCGCCCACCCTGTTTGGGCGCAGGCAATGGGGCTGATTGCAGCCGTCTGCTCAGGGATACCGCCGGATCTGCCGCAGCTATGGCTTCGGCAAATATGTTGGCGGCACAATCGCGTTGAGACATGGACGATTGTAAAGTCATGAGGCGATCATGCTGCTGCGATTTGACGGGCCTTTTCAACCATAACTTCAGCTTGACGGATCGAAGCATAGTCGATCAGGCGGCCATCCAACGAAACCGCTCCCTTTCCCGCTGCTTCAGCTTCGGCCATTGCTTCGAGAATGCGTTGTGCCTTGGTGACTTCGGCGTCGCCCGGCGACATAACATCGTTTGCCAGTGAAATCTGGCTGGGATGGATGGCCCATTTGCCCTCGCAGCCTAATACTGCCGCGCGCTTTGCGGCGGCTTTGTAGCCGTCCGGGTCTTGGAAGTCTCCAAAAGGGCCGTCGATCGGGCGCAAACCATTGGCGCGGGCAGCCACAACCATGCGGGCAAGCGCATAGTGCCACATATCTCCCCAATGGGTCAGGCGTCCTCCGTCCGTATCGGCGTCAGTCAGAACGGAATAATCCGGGTTAACACCGCCGATAATAGTCGTCCGCGCGCGGGTCGAGGCGGCATAGTCGGCTACGCCGAAATGCAGGCTTTCGTTACGTTTCGACGCCGCCGCGATCTCACTGACGTTCTGCATCCCCAACGCAGTTTCGATGATATGCTCGAATCCGATGCGCTTTTTGTACCCCTTTGCATCCTCGATTTGCGTGACCATCATGTCGACGGCATAGACATCTGCCGCGGTGCCGACCTTGGGGATCATGATCAGATCAAGTCGTTCGCCAGCCTGTTCAACCACATCCACCACATCGCGGTACATGTAATGCGTGTCGAGCCCGTTGATGCGTACCGACATGGTCTTGCTGCCCCAGTCGATGTCGTTCAGAGCCTCAATGATGTTTTTGCGGGCCTGTTCTTTCTCGTCCGGCGCGACGGCGTCCTCCAGATCAAGGAAGATGACATCCACGTCCGATTGTGCGGCCTTTTCGAACATTCCGGGTTGGCTGCCAGGCACGGCGAGTTCGCTACGGTTTAGGCGGGCAGGAGCCTGTTCGATGGAATGAAAGCTCATGGGTTGGTGTCCTTCAGTTTACAAGTTTGGATAGATAGGGAATCTGGCGCAGAGGTTTGCGACTTCGGCTTTGACTTTGGCCTCGACCTCACCGT
>NZ_JBXWNE010000023.1:0-19139 GCF_059610225.1 Ruegeria sp. YTSA105 | reverse complement strand
AAAGCACCGTGGAAGCAAACAGTACGAGAAAAACACTGTGACGGACCCGTAATAGATAATGCCAACCCGTAGGAAACCGTCGCTGTCAAAACCTTCTTCAAAACCGCCAAGGCCGAACGGTTTTGGCGGAGATCGTGGAGCATACGACAATACGCTGAAATGGCGGCCTCCGGGCTTTCGCAACAATAGCGCAAGCAATTCATTGGCCTCCAATCCCGCTGAGCCACACACTTGTCGCTTCAAGCCCTTTTCGCAAGACAGCGAACATTTGCTCAATTTCACTTTCGCTAATGATTAGGGGCGGTGAAAGAACACACATGTTGATCACAGGTCGAACCAATAACCCACGTTTCTGGCATTCGATATCGATCTGGTTACCAATCTCGTAGTCGCACCCCAGATCGCTCTGGGGATCACCATCGACTGAGCATTGAACGCATCCCATCAACCCCATGCCGCGCACATCGGTAACGATGTCAATCTGACCCAACTGCTGTAGCTGATCCTGAAAAACTGGAGCGACCTTTCGAACGTGTTCGAGAAGCTTTTCCCGTTCAATAATTTCCATACTTTTCAGACCAGCGGCCGCGCTGACCGGGTGGCCAGAATAGGTGTAGCCATTTGAGAAGGTAGCATCTTTCCCTGCAACATCGGCGATCAATCTATCCGAGATAATCGCGGCGCCCATCGGTGCATACCCAGATGTCATTCCTTTGGCACAGGTGATTATGTCTGGCTGAATGTCAAAAACTGCCTCAGACGCGAACCAATGGCCCAAACGCCCGAAAGCCGTCACTACTTCGTCGGAGATGTATAGAACATCATACTTCTTGCAGATGTTTAGGCAACTTTCGTGATACCCTTTCGGCGGCACTATCACGCCACCAGAGGCAAGAACCGGTTCGGCGATAAAAGCGGCAACATTTTCTGGGCCAAGCGCCACAATGGCGTTTTCCAGGTCCGAAACTTTCTCTTTCAGAAAGCTCTCTTCGCTTTGACCAGGCGCACGATAAAGCGGATTCACGTCTGGCAAGAAATGTGCGAGGTCATCCGCCTTGTCGAGCCAAAGCCTGTCACGCTCTTTTCCACTGACGCTGGCCGCCAAAAAAGTGCTTCCATGATAAGCTTTTTGCCTTGAAATGATTTTCTTTTTCTCGGGGCGTCCCAAGAGGTTGTTGCGGAAATGAACAAACCGGATGGCCGTATCAACTGCGGTGGAACCGCCGGTGGTAAAAAAGACATTGTTCAAATCGCCCGGCGCACGTTTAGCGATTTCGCGCGCGAACCACGCAGTAGTCGAGTTGGAATTGTTAAAGGGCGAGAAATAGGTAAGGTTCCGAGCTTGCTCAGCCATGGCCTCGGCCATCTCCGCGCGCCCATAACCGATCTGAGTGCACCACATGCCTCCCGGTCCGTCGATCAAGCGTTCGCCTTTTTCGTTCACCACATGGATGCCGCTGGCACCTTCGATAAAAGTGCGGTCGTTTTCGCCCAATGTTGCCATCCCTTCCCACGGGTGCAGGAAGTGGTCGTTGTCCCAGTGCTTGACGTTAGAGTTATCCACGGCGGGCCATGCTTTCTGTGCTCATCACAATTGGGAATTCTTCGCGAACCTGAGCGTCTGAGGCGCCGAAGTAGTTGGGGAAATGGCTATCGAGAATGGAATTGGCCTTGTCACGGGCACGGTCCAGAAGATCAGTTTTGCCTTCGTTTTCCCATGTGTCCGTGCGCTCACGATCCATGAGCCGTGGGTAGACGAATTCGCTGTTCATATAGCTCAGTGTGTGCGGGTTGCCGAGAAAATGACCAGGGTCGATGGCACACTGGTGGATCACATCCACCGCCATGGTTTCATCCGTGACTTCAATCCCGCGCAACGACCGCAGGATCATACCGCCCGCTTCGTCATCGATGACCATGCTTTCAAAACTGCATCCCATCAGGCTACCGATCATACCCCCGAACTCGCACAAACGATTGGCACCGGCATGAGCGGCAAGCGTGAAGGTTAGTGCCTTTTCCAACCCGTATTGCGCGTCGGGTATCTTAGCATCGGTCATGCCTGCGCCGACAGAGGTTGGAAGGCCATAAAAGTTACCCATCTGAATGGCTGCGGCCCCGATCAGAGCCTGTTCGCCACTGCCGCCGGTGAACGACCCGCTGCGCAGGTCAGTGATGAAGGGCCAGGCGGCAAAGCAGACCGGACAACCTGGTGTGATGAGGTTTACGATGGCAACGCAGGCCAGCGTTTCGGCCACGGTTTGCACCAGCGTTCCCGCAAGTGTAGCGGGGGCTGTGGCCCCGGCTTGAGGAGGCACCGCCAAATCAACCGTCAGGCCCAACTTGGCGGTATCAATCAGGATTTCCATGTTTTCCTTGCCGACCCGCAAGGGGGAAACCATGGGGCAGCCACCAAATATGACGCTTGGCTTTTTCATGAAAGCCCCTTCGCCACCTTGAGCAAAATCAAACATGCGGATGGCATGCGGAATATGGCTGCGGTCGCGAAAAGTCAGACAGGCAGGTTTTTGACTGCCTGCGAGCATGGCATAAATGGTGTTCATGTCGTGAGCGAAATCATCAGTCACATCGGTGGCCAAAACTGTGTCGCCCAGCATATGGATGTTGTCCAAACGGTCCACCAGACGGGTGAAATCATAGACATCGCGCAGGATCGACGGGCGATAAGATTTAGTTTCGGAATCGAAGGTGGTCACGGCGGTGCCGGAGTTGGCGAAATAGACGCTCTCCGCCGAGCAATGCATGTCGTCTTTGCCTTCACGCTCTCCGCGGGCATAGACGTAAAACTCCTTGGCAGTACCAGCCAGGATGTCTTCCATCAGTGCGCGGGGGAAGCACAGCCGATTTAGATCATTCATCACCGCGCCCTTGGGCAGCACCAGATCAAGTAATTCCGGGAAATGATCGGTAATGCCGGTTTTTTCCAGAACGGTCAGAGCCGCTTGATGGATGTTCTCCATATCTGTTGGGGTAAGCGGCTTATAGCGGCCGCCACTTAATCCCCCACGCACGGCCTCATTGCCCGTGGTCGCCTGTTGAACCTTTATGCGCGCGGCGCGCCCACCACCACCGCGACGGCGTGATTTTACCTCAGCCATTACCGGCCATCCTTTGTTCTGGTTCCGAGCGGATCATGGCAAAATAGAAATCGTAAAAATCCTGGATCGAAGTTTCCATTTCGCCCAAGGGCCCCGGTTGGAAGTATTGAGAATTAACGCCGGACTGGTTGTGCCGAATGATGCGTTCGTCATCCAAAGATGTGACATGCCAAAGCCAGGTCAGGTCTTCCTTGTTGTAATCTTGGCCTTCTTCGGCATCAGCGCTAACCAGCCAGACCACCTGAATGTCGGTTTCCTGTGGACCACGTGGAATAAAGCGGTAGCCCACCATGTGATCCGAATAGATCAGGAACCAATTCAATGGGCCAATATCAAAGTCAGTTGCGCCACCGTCGAAGCCTTTCAGCGTTCCAAGCAATGGCGCAAGCGCCTCGCCCGATTTGCTGCCGGTTTTGTAACCTTGGTAAAGTGGGTAGCGCCGATAATACCCGCTGGTGAATGGGGTGGGTGCAGCCGCGCCAACAAGCGCCAATTCATCAGGTGTCAGCCCGACTTCTACAGCCCTTGCATTTAGCGGCTCGACCAAGCCAGCCATGTCTTGTGGCGATTTCAGGCTATGAGAGCGAGAGTATTCTTTGTGTGCTGGTCCGCAGTGATAGCATTCAAGATAGTTCTCAACCGCCAGTTTCCAATTCGCGGGAACGGGAAATGACGCCGTATGCGCAACTTTCAGATCGTCAAAGCCATAGGGTTCGACGAGTGGCGAAAGCTGGCTGAGGACAGGATCTAGCGATGGCGTGTTTGCATCGGCACACACAAAGATCAAGCCTTTAAAGACACTCACCTGAACGGGAAAGAGCCCGAATTTGGATGGGTCAAAGTGTTCCCCCATGTTATGGCCAGCACGAAGTTTCCCCGAAAGTTCATATGTCCAGGCGTGATACGGGCAAACAAGAACACGGGAGTTGCCAGACTGTTCAGTGCAGACGCGAGATCCACGATGGCGACAGACGTTCAAATGAGCGCGAACTTCGCCTTCGCGGTCGCGAACAATAATGATGCTCTCCGGGCCATAGTCGAACAGGAAATAGTCTCCGGGGTTTGGGATTTGGCTGACATGCCCTGCCCAAAGCCAGTTACGGTTCCAGACCCGGGCGATGTCATAGTCATAGATGTCTTGCGAGGTATAGAATCCGCGCGGCAGAGCGTGGCCGTGCTGGTGCGAGGCTATCAAAGCATCTAACTCAAACGGTCGGCTGTTCATCACGTTTCCTCCAAATCGACTATCTCGCGGCGAAACCAATCCTTGTCTGCTTCTGCCTTTGGGCGTTCAAAATCGCGGGCCGCGCGGTGGCCTGCGAAGACAGCGTCGACGATCAGTCCCGGAGACGCGGCATCGCCTATAAGTTCGAGGGTCTTCAACCCAACCCCGCGTAAGCTGTCGTAAAGCGCTGTCTCTCGCTGGCGCTCGGTAACCAGAACTGTCGAGGCACAGAGAATACTCGCTTCGCGACCGGTAAAGGCACATCCGATGCGGGCCATGTCACTTTCGACCGCGGTCAGCACCTGATTACAGCGAATGTCGATGCCAAGTTCGATCAGACGAGCCTGAATACGGGGCTGCTCCAAAGTATGTACGGCGTAAGCAGAGACCAAACTCTCCGGCGTGACAAAGACCACCGGATATCCGGCAGCTGCCAGTTTTTCTGCAATCACACCTGCCAAATAGATATGGTCATCATCATAGATCATCACCGGGCCATTCGGAGGCAATATGCCGTTCATGATATCATCAGGTGTCAGCACTCTGGCGCTTTGCTCGATATGAGGCATACGGCGCTGGGTGTTTCGCCCCATGCCATCCGTACGCCAACGGCTGCCGGTGGCGACAAAGACGTGTTCGACGCCAAGCTCTGCCACCTGATCGCCGTCAAGTCTGCTGTCGGTGAACAACTGAACGTTGCCGCGCTGTTTCAGATCATTCAGGCGATAATCGACGACGCGCGACCAGGCCGCTAGACCGGGAAGCTTGCTTTCCTTTGCAACACGTCCACCAAATTCAGCTGAGGCTTCGGCCAAGGTCACCTGATAGCCGCGCCGTGCGATTTGCATGGCACACTCAAGACCTGCGGGTCCGCCACCGATTACCAGTGCTTCCGCCTCGCTTTTTTTCGGTGCAATGATCTCGGGGTGCCAGCCGCGACGCCATTCCTCGCCCATGGTCGGGTTTTGGGTGCAGCGGATCGGAATACCCAGATTGTCCGAAGACACGCAGATGTTGCAGCCGATGCATTCGCGAATTTCGTCGATCCTGCCTTCTTCAATCTTCTTCGGTATGAACGGGTCCGCAATAGAAGGTCGCGCCGCTCCGATAAGGTCGACAATACCTTTCTTGACCATCGACAGCATCATATCGGGGGAGGTCAGGCGACCGACACCTACCACGGGTTTCCGTGTGATCTGTTTGACGTGGGACAGAAACGCGTTCTGATAACCATCTTCCGGCTGGAATCTGGTTGTGGCACTGTCATTGGACCAGTCGGCCACATTCACATCCCATAGGTCAGGAAGATCGGCCAAAAGCTCGACCACGGCACGGCCTTCTTCTGCGGCCTGCATACCGTCGGCGCCCACCATCTCATCAATGGCAAAGCGGAGCGCCACAGCGCAGCTGTCACCTACAGCTTCGTGGGTATCTTCCAGCAATTCGCGCGTCAGGCGCACGCGATTTTCAAGCGACCCGCCATATTCATCACTACGCTGGTTCATATGAGGCAGCATGAAATGTTGCGCCAAAGTCATGTTATGTCCGGCATAGACGTAAATGATGTCAAATCCGGCATCTTTCGCGCGCAGGGCGGCCTCGCGATGCCAGCGGCGGAATTCCCAGATATCGGCCTTATCCATGGCCTGCGCCTGCTTGGGATGCGTCGTATCGACGGACATCTCGGACGGAGCAAGAACCGGGGCGCGGGTCAGCAGGTTCTGCGCATGGTTGCCATTGTGCACCAGCTGGATGGCTGCCAGCGCCCCATGCGCATGTACCGCATCCGTCATCAGCCGCAATGCAGGCACATCGCGTCCATCCCACAATCGCCCCTCGGCATAGGGGGACAAGTCCGAGGTCGGGTGTATCTCGGTCTCCTGATTGGAAACCACTGCCCAACCACCTTCAGCCTTCATTCCGCGGACGGCAGCATCCGCCCGTGGCCTGAGGTGCCCCAGCCCGGTGCAATGCGGCACCTGATAAAAGCGGTTTCTGGCTGTGACGGGCCCGATCTGAACCGGTTCGAAGAGCAGAGCGTATGGGTTCGCGTCCGACATAATCACGCGTTTTCCTATATTAGGGGTCCGGAGCCGTAAGGCCCCGGAAATATGGTTGTGTTAGAATCCGGCTTTGATCCGTTCAAATTCTGCCAGCATTTTTGCCTCCAACTCGGGATTCACCGCGTCAAAGAACAAACTGCTTTCGAAGAAGCTTTTCGGATCGGCAAAACCATAGGCTTCGATATTGGCTTGATCGGCAACTTCGAACGCTTTTGCGTTGGAATGCGGGTAGCCCCAGTTGTCGATGATGTATTGGCCGCTTGCAGGATCAGTGAGCGCGTTCAACAGATCATAGACCTGATCGACCGGTGTCGTGGAAGACTTCAGATGCACGTAGCCACAGGCCCAGGTCGCGATACCTTTGTCGACGTCACGCATCATGGCGGCAGGCACATCGTTCCAGATCAGGTTCAGTTCGGACTGGTTCCAGGCCCAACCCATTTCGATCTCACCGCTGGTCATGGCCTGATCAAACTGACCCGCATCGGACCAGTAAAAGCGCATGTTTGGGTGGATTGAGCGCAGGAAATCCGATGCTTCTTTGAACTGCTCATCGCTCAGATTTGTGTAATCATCAGCGTTTCCAGTGGCCAGCGCAGCCAGGGCATATGCAGACGACGCCGCATCCGGGATCGCGATCTTACCTGCATAGGCCGGGTCAGCCAGCAATTGCAGAGAGATATCATCCCCCGAGATTTTGTCGGTACGATAGATAAGACCCGTGTTCCCCCACTCGAACGGCAACATGTAAAGCTGGCCGTCCAGGACGATGGCGTCGACTTCCTTAATCTCAGGTAAAACATCGGCCCAGTTGGTCAGTTTGCTTTCATCCAGGGGCTGGATCAGGTCGGCTGCGACCCATTTCCGGACCGCGTCAGAACAAGGATGCGCCAGATCAGCCGTGAAACCCGAACTCAGTTTCGTGAAGGCTTCCTCCTGACTTCCAAAATAGGAATAGCTTGGCGCCTCATCCCCGTATTTTTCCATGTAGCTGGCAAAGAACCCGGGGTCTTCATATCCCGACCAGTCAAAAACCGTTAGATCAGCGCCACCTGCTATGGCACTTCCCGTGCTTATTGCCGTCGCACATGCGAAGGCCGCAATTCCCTGAACTCTCATTTTATCCTCCCACTATTTTACTATGGTCTGTACCAAGATCGATCACGCTTGCACCCTGAAGCCCCAGCCAAACTGCGTCGCCGCGTTTGAAATCGACCGTGTGAAAGTAGTTGGGAACCGAGACCGAGATTGGCTTTTCGGCTCCCGCAACCTGAATGTGATAGTGAATGTTCTCGCCATAGAAGGCGACATTGCTGACAGTGCCTTGAACCGTTGATGGATAGTCTTCTGGCTTTTCAGCAGCGATTTCCAATTGTTCCGGGCGAATACCGATGTTCATGTCTTTAGAGCTGGTCGCAACGTTGGGATTTCTCTCAATCTCAATCCGCCCGAAGGCGGCTGCATCGATCGACAACATATTGCCGGTTTCGCCCGACAACTGGGCAGGCAGTATGTTCATCTCACCGATGAAACTGGCCACTTGCTGATCACAGGGACGGGCATAAAGCGTGGTTGGTGTATCCACCTGCTTGAGCCGTCCGTCGAACATCACACCAATACGGTCGGACATCGTCATTGCCTCATATTGGTCATGGGTGACCATCACAAAGGTGATGCCAAGCGACTGCTGCAGATTGCGCATTTCAAACTGCATCTGCTCGCGTAGTTTCTTGTCGAGAGCTGACAAGGGCTCGTCCAGTAATAACACCTTGGGTCGCATGATCAGCGCGCGGGCGAGTGCCACCCTTTGCCGCTGCCCACCCGACAACTCACTTGCGCCGCGATCCTGAAGACCGCCCAGCTCGACCATTTCCAGGGCCTCGGCTACGCGCTGTTCGATCTCGGCCTTGGGCGCCTTGCCCCGTAATCCATAGGCCACGTTGTTCCCGACGTTCAGATGCGGGAAGATCGCGTAGCTCTGAAAGACCATGTTCGTTGGACGGTTGTTGGCAGGCACACCTTCCATATCCTGACCGTCGATCAGCACGGTACCCTTGGTCGGTTCCTGGAAGCCCGCGATCATCCGCAATACCGTGGTCTTGCCGCATCCCGAGGGGCCGAGGAGCGAGAAAAACTCGCCCTCTTTGAGATCGAGATCGATCCCGCTCGCAGCCAGGAATGTGCCATAGCGCTTTTCGACGCCCCTGAGTTCTATGATGTTTCTGTCTGTCATCGGACCTCTGATGCGGATGAGCGGCGGCGGAAGTACTCGGCCAGCACCAATAGCAGAACCGAGGTAAGCAGCAGGATAGAACCCAAGGCCAAAACGTTTGGAAGCTTGGCGGGGAAACGGATCTGGCTCCAGATATAGACCGGCAGGGTTGGCTGGTTGCCGGACAGGAAAAAGGCCAGGACGAACTCATCGAAGCTGACCGTAAAAGTGACCAGCATGCTGGCTACGATACCGGGGGAAACGACCGGCAGCGTCACGCGACGGAAGGTTTCGAACACGCCGACGCCCAGATCGTAAGATGCCTCTTCCAGCGACGCGTCGAAGTCATCGAACGCGGACTTCAAGATCGAAACAGAAAATGGTAGCGCAAGAAACGTATGGCCCAGAACAACGGTCAGCAAAGACGGCTTTAGACCGAGAAACAGAAACAGGACCAGCATTGAAGAGGCCACGATAATGCCAGGGATAACCAAAGGCAGCATCACCAAACCTTCGGCTGCACGCTGGCCCCGAAAACGGTATCGAACAAAGGCGCGCGCAGCGAACAGACCCATGGCGGTGGATAGAAGTGCGACGACCGTGCCAACACCAAGCGAATTCCAAAGGGCCTGGATCAACGTGTCCTGCTCGCCCAGCTTCCGGTACCAGTCCAGCGTCCACCCCTTGATCGGAAAGGCAACGATAGTACCGCTGTTGAACGAGAACAAAGGTAGGAACAGAACCGGCAGGTACAGAAAAACCAAATACAGGAAAGCATAGGCTGTCAGGGTCGAGGGGCGCTTCATCTGATCCTCCTCCCAAGCTGGGTGGCGGTAATGACAAACACGATGGCGACGAAGCCGACCGACAGCATCGCGATCAGCGAAAGTGTGGCGCCAAGAGGCCAGTTGTTAGCGGCCCCGAACTGCACCTGAATAAGATTGGCGATCATCTTCCCGTCCGACCCGCCGACCAGTGCCGGTGTTACGTAGTCACCGACAGTCGGAATGAAGATGATCAGGCAAGCGGCGATAATACCTGGTATCGTCAGCGGCAGCGTCACCCGCATGAAGCGTTGCAAAGGACTGTTGCCGAGGTCGGTGGCGGCCTCCAACAGGCTTGGATCGATCTTCTGCAACGAGACATAGATCGGCAGGATCGCAAAAGGTGCCCAGGCATGGGCAAGCGTCAGTACGACAGCGAATTCATTATAGAGCAAGAAGTCGAGCGGTTCGTCGATCAGACCAAGCATCAGCAGTGCAGAATTCATCACCCCGTTGAACCCAAGGATGAGCTTCCAAGCAAATACGCGCAGCAGATAGCTGGACCAGAACGGAATGGTGATGAGCAGAAGCCAGATAGTCTTTTTCCGGGCCTTCATCGCGATGAAGTACGCGATGGGATAGGCCAGTGCGACAGTGACTATCGTAACTGCTCCGGCAATCCAGATCGACCTTAGCATTAAATGTCGAACCAGCGGATCGGCAAACGCGTCGCTATAGTTTTTCAGCGTCGGTGTCTTGTCGAGCGTTACGTAGGTTTGGGTCCAGAATGAATAGGCGATCAGGATCACCAAAGGCGCCGCCACCAGAAACCCCACGTATGCCGTGGCTGGTGCGCTGAGGGTATAACCCCGGGACGCTTCGCTACGAAAAATCACCCTATCTCCCATCTCGGTACTTACGAGTCGCTAATGGACGATCGTCCATTTAATGTTGCGCCAGAAAGGCCTTTCGTGTCAATCTCCCTGTGAGCGGCCCATATGAGAAGACCCTAAGATAATGGAATCATTGAATAGAGTGACAGATCCTAAAGGAAGAAAGCGTAGTTCGAAGCGCGATCCGGAAGCCAATAGGCAGCTTCTGATTAAGGCGACACTGGATACTATTGCTGATATTGGAGTCACCGATACCTCGGTCAGTCGCATTTGCGAGCGCTCAGGTCTGTCGCGCGGAATGATCCATTTGCATTTCGGGGGGAAGGACAATTTGCTGACAGCAGCGGCCCAGCATTTCAGTACTGAGTATTATGCCGAGATGGACAGAATGACCGAACTGGGCTCGGATGCATCGCCCGAGGAGCGGGTGATGGCTGTGATCGAGGCGGATCTATCCGAAGCTTTGCTCAATCCACGAAGTACGAAAATCTGGCATGCATTCCGAGGCATCGCGAGCTCACACCCTGGTATTGCCCGATACAGCAGCACTCAGGATCCCAAACTTGTCGAGACTTTGCGGCGTGCGTTCACGGAGATAGCCCAACAAAACGGACATGATCCGAACTTGGTGAATGATGCCACTAGCGGAACGTTGGCCTTACTGGAAGGTATGTGGGTAAATTACCTTACCGATATGCAGGTTTTTTCGCGACGACGCTCTGCTGAACTTATTCGAAGATTTTTAGGCGGGCTTTTTCCAGGAAAATTCAAGTTGTGAGCCTTCGCGACGCTCAGGTTTGAGATGGAAACAATGCCTCTTCCTGGAAAGCAACTACTGGTATTGGTGAGGCCTCTAGCGTCTAAGTAGCATCCACCTAGCTATTGAAAAATCTCGACGTCCGCTGTGCGCTATTAGCGGACTTTCACAATTAAACTTTGTAGTCCGAGATGCGCAACAAAGTGAGGTTTTGCAGCATTATTGACGTCGTGGTGTGGCTACGCACCCGTTGGTCCAATCTTCAAGCTGGTCGGGAAAAGCATCGACTGACTTCGCTCGGCGCCTGCGATAAATCTCGACATACATGCCTCCAGCCTTTGCCGAAAAGCATACATCATCCAGAGTTTTCACACAGACTCAGTCCAATACACCATCAGCTGAAAGCAAGCATGGATGTTTGCAGCCAGAAGCTACAAGGTAGCACACGATATCCAGGACACCGAACAATGCCTAAAAAACACCAGGGACAAACGGTTGCGATAGATGTTGATCTCGCTGGAGATATTCTTCGAGTGGCGGTTTCTGGTCTTCCTAAACTAGTTTCTAGGAACGCGGCTAGCGCCTTGCTGGAGCTTCGTTCGGATCACGAACAGTTTCGGGGGTTTTTGAACCTCCCACCAAATGGAAACCACCTCATCAACTCTTGCCTACTCTATCCACCCTTTGAGCAAGGTACCGATGGGGCGCTTTTTCTAGCCTCTCAGTTTGCATACGCACCATATGCCGGAACCGCACTCATGGCTGCAGCCACCATAATTGCGAGCGCGAAGCGTCAAGCATTAGCCAAAGATCAACAAGTTGTTGCTTTGGAAACAGCAAATGGTGTCATGGAAGTACAAGTAACCCGAACAGATAGCGTTATGACACATGCCAAGTGGTTTACTGTCAAGCCCAAGCTATTGATTAATAATCAAATATTGAATCTTCCTCTAAGTGGAAACATTCCAGTTTCTCTAGTCGATGCCGGGTTGCCGTATTTGGTTGTCGATGCAGACTATCTAGGTATTTCGCTTAGTGAGCGCCAAAAATTGACCAACGCTGCAATTGAGTTAAGCGGGGCGGCTAGTAAACAATACCCGATGTCTAA
Organism: Ruegeria sp. YTSA105; assembly: GCF_059610225.1. Lineage (NCBI taxonomy): Bacteria > Pseudomonadati > Pseudomonadota > Alphaproteobacteria > Rhodobacterales > Roseobacteraceae > Ruegeria > Ruegeria sp. YTSA105. The sequence continues at coordinate 6,998 of NZ_JBXWNE010000023.1, read as the reverse complement.
TTTTGGCATTGGCGGCAGTTACGGTAAATACTTGGTCATGTTCAGTTCGAAATCAGGGAAGAACCATATTAAAACTGTCTGGGCCTCTGAAAAGGGAGAACTGGCAAATTCGGCTGGGGGGACAGGCGCATTGTCTGTTGTGGTGGCGTGCGAGGGCAACGGGTCACTATCTCCCGGCAGGTCCGTGACAATCGAAGCACCGGGCGGGATTTTTGAATGCCAAGTTGTCGGTCAATTCGCCACTGTATCAGCAGAAGTTTGGATCGTTGCAAGGCATAGCTTTCCTTCTTTTTACTACGCTAATCCGTAAGGCAGCTTTTTAAATTGGGTGTTTGGGTGCAGAACCCTAACAAACCGAGCAACTGAATTCCATTCTGCCAGAACCCGTTGTGGCGCCTTAATTGCAAACCAGTGCCTGGTAGGGCCACTGAAAGCTTCGGACATTGCCGACGAGAGTATTGGGCCGACCCCCGACGAATATTCGGAAAGGCCTTCTGCGGGCAAGTTTTTCGCCCATCTTCACTAAAATCTGGGTTTTTTAGCTCAATCAGCCCAAATCGGACATTGGTCGTGGCAGTAAAGAACGACAGGAGTACACTAAAGGCACCAAAATCAGCGTGCTTTCTTGATCTTTATTTTGTCAAGCTTCGCTCTGCTCTTGGTCGATTCCTCAGAGCGCGTGAGAGCTTTGGCAATGGCCTTCAAGCCCATCCCCTTTGACACCAGTAGGTGCAATTTTTGAATTTCCTCTTGTGTCCAAGCTTGACGGTGACGCTCAAATCGTTCTGCCATGGTTTTCGTCTACCTTATCAATGTGTCTGATCTGTCATAAAGCATGGTGGTCGTGTTGACGCCAGCTCAAGCCAAATCACGAGTATCTTAGTGAAGCAGCGGTGATACCAAACGCGACAAATGACAGACCCAGCCCAAAGCGGACAATCAAGACCAAACTTTGCAATTCCGGATAGCGGACCGAACCGGACATCAACGTTGAGCGTGCCAATGTCCGGTCATTGCTCGCTAGCCTTCAAGTGGGGCTCGGTTGACGCGACTGACCTCCTCCATAATGTCGAAAACATGGTCGGCGGTCACTGTGATCCCTATCGCTTCCAGGCGCTTCAGGTGCATTATTTTATAGCTTTCCAGATATTCGCGGTTCCGAAACAGGTATGTGGACCCATAGTGATTGGTTCCATCTTCGACAGTCCAAATCTTCCAGATTATTCCTGGCTCCTCCGCGATACTCTTTGCAAGTTGCTCGGTGCCGGCGAGAAATTCTTCTGTGATCGGACCTTCATAGGTCATATGCAGATCCCAGACTTTCAGTGTACTCATGTTTAGTTTCCTTTGTGAGTTTGGGAAAGTTCAGCGGTTTTTCCCGAGTTGGTAGAAGCATAGGACCGCAAGCAAGGCGAAGAAGATGGGGTCAGACCAGCCAAACCCGGTGAAAACTCCTGTCAGGCAGGCGTAAAGCGTGATGATGACGCCAAGTAGATTGGTCCACATCAATCCTGTGAGAAGGGCGATTGCAGCTTCACTGCCATGTTCTACGTCCCGAAACAGGAAGCTGATGATCCCGATGCCGCCCAGAAATATCGAGTTATGCTGTGACAGGAACACAGCGTATTGGTCGTTTAATTGCAGGCCGTAGTTTGGCCAGAGGATGGCCGGGGCAAAGAACAGCGCGAGCGCGAACAACATGTAAATCACGCCATGCACGGTCAGGAGTGTTTTGTTAGGCATGTTACGACTTTCTAAGGTTGAGGCAGTTTTTTTCGGAGTTGGTTGAGTGTCTTGATCGTCTGGCGTTTGTCCTGCACGCTGAGATCACCAAAAATCTGTTCCAGAGCTTGATTGTGGAGTGGCAGGAATTCGGCCACTTTTTGGCGCCCGGCTGCGGTCAATAACAGAACACGCGCCCGTCTGTCGGTTTCATCGACACTCTTTTCCACCCATCCGGCTTGAACCAGGTTTTTGATAACCACATCCAGGTTGCCGGATGTAGACAGTGTCAGCCGCATCAGATCGTTGATTGACAGCGGACCCTTGTTGCTAAGTGTTTCCAGCGCGTCCCATTGTGGCGCTGTAAGGCCCGCCGAACGAAACGCAGACACCATAGCGCGCATGAATAATTGCTGACTGCGTAGCAGGGCCAGCACCAAGGTTTGGTTTTCTCGGGCTTGATTTTTATGTCTCATGTTGCGCATGTATCCCTAGTTAGGGATAAATTCAAGTACTCCCCATAGAATGACCTAATCCACTCATTCGTTCGATGTGCAGCATTTGTTGGAATGACGCATAAAGCGAGCTTTCGCTGCATCTGCGCTAATGTCCGCAATCATTTCATCTCAGTTCATCAAGCAACGTTACTCTGTCACTGGAAATACATTTGTCTTCTTGACAACTCCGTAGACAAAGCTGCTGTCCATGGAGGCAATACCTCCAAGAGGATGCAACTTTCTGCGAACGAATTTTTCGTAATCTGAAAGATCAGCCACGACCACACGAAGCAGGTAATCCGATGAGCCGGTCATAACGAAACACTCCAGTACCTGGTCAATCCGCGCAATGGCTGCTTCGAATTTCTTTACTGTCGCTTCAGTATGGCTTTCCAGTTTGACGTGAACGAATACCGTTACCGGCAACCCGTAGGCCTCGGCGTCTATGTTGGCGCTATAGCCGGTGATGATTCCATTTTGCTCGAGCAGCTTCAGCCGCCTCAGACAGGGCGAAGGTGACAAGTTCACCTCTGCTGCCAAGTCTTGATTCGTCATTCGACCATTGCGCTGCAACGCTCGAATGATCTGTTGGTCTTTACGGTCTATTTTTTTCATAGTTTAGCATATACTGCTACAAACGAGGTAGTATAAGACATTTTTGGAATATTTTGCCACTCGTGTCGTCATACTCTGCTTCTTGAAAACCAAGGAGTCACCCAATGCGCAACCGCCCCGACAGCTTCTCCACTCTTGCCATTCACCATGGCTATAACCCGATGGAAAACGAAGGAGCGTTGACGCCTCCGCTGCATCTGACCTCGACATTCGCTTTCGAAACCGCGGAAGCAGGCGGTGCGATGTTCGCGGGCGAGCAGGCAGGGCATGTTTATTCGCGCATCTCGAACCCGACTTGCGATTTGCTGGAGCAACGCATCGCGGTGCTTGAGGGGGCAGAGGCAGGATTGGCCCTGGCCTCGGGGATGGGGGCGATCACTGCAACGATGTGGACTCTTCTTGCCCCGGGGGATGAGGTCATTCTCGACAAGACGCTCTATGGCTGCACATTTTCCTTCATGCGGCACGGGCTGGCAAAATTCGGTGTGACAGTGACCCATGTGGATCTGACGGAGCCGGAAAACCTGATAGAGGCGATCAGCGGAAAAACCAAGGTGGTCTATTTTGAAACACCCGCCAATCCGAATATGCGCCTTGTAGATATCCAGTCTGTATCAGCCATTGCCCATGCCAACGGCGCCTACGTGGTGGTGGATAATACCTATGCCACGCCCTATCTGACCCAGCCAATCAAACATGGCGCAGATATCGTTCTGCACTCGGCGACGAAATATCTAGGCGGTCACGGAGATGTTGTTGCAGGGTTGCTGGCCGGATCGGCCGAGCTGGTGACTGAAATCCGCCTCTATGGGATGAAGGATATGACCGGCGCGGTCATGGCCCCGTTTAACGCGATGCTCATACTGCGCGGCCTCAAGACACTGGAATTGCGCATGGATCGGCATTGCAGCAGCGCTGCGACCATCGCCGAATATCTGGAGCAATCCGCCGGTGTGCGAAAGGTCTGGTATCCGGGACTGAGCAGTTTCGAACAGCATGATGTCGCGCAGCGGCAGATGTCCAAATTCGGCGGCATGATTGCATTTGAACTGGATGGCGGTCTGGAAGCAGGGCGCGCGATGATGAACAGACTGCAAATGATCACCCGCGCCGTATCATTGGGAGATGCTGAAACACTGGTGCAGCACCCGGCCAGCATGACCCACTCTACCTATACGCCTGAAGAACGCGCCGCACATGGCATCAGCGATGGGCTGGTGCGATTGTCCATTGGCCTGGAGGGGATCGACGACGTGATCCACGATCTCGAACAAGCCTTGCCAAGACCCCCTGTCCGCAGCGCAGCTTAAGGAAATTGACCATGTCCATTGATCTCAAAACAATTGAACAACGTTTGCTGTGGCTGTCCCACTGGATGATCCACCATGCGAACCACATTCGGCCCAAAGCTGACGGGATCAAGGTTGGCGGGCATCAGGCGTCTTCGGCGTCGATGGTATCGATCATGACCGCGTTATATTTTCAGACCCTGCGCCCGGAAGATCGCGTAGCAGTCAAACCGCATGCCTCGCCGGTCTTTCACGCGATTCAGTATCTGATGGGCAACCAGACCCGTGAGAAGTTGGAGAACTTTCGCGGATTTGGTGGCGCGCAAAGCTATCCTTCCCGCACGAAAGATATCGATGACGTGGATTTTTCGACCGGTTCGGTGGGCCTTGGCGTTGCTATCACCTCGTTTGCGTCACTTGTGCAGGATTATGTACAGGCCAAATCCTGGGGCGATACGCAAAAGCTTGGACGCATGATCGCATTGGTTGGCGATGCTGAGCTGGACGAAGGCAATATCTATGAGGCACTGCAAGAAGGATGGAAGAACGATCTGCGTAATTGCTGGTGGATCATTGATTATAACCGCCAGTCATTGGACGGCGTCGTGCGTGAAGGACTGTTCCAACGGATTGAGCAAATCTTCGACGCCTTCGGATGGGATGTTGTGCGGGTTAAATACGGCGCTTTGCAACGCGCTGCGTTTAAAGAGCCGGGCGGAGAGAAGCTGCGTCAATGGATTGATCAGTGCCCCAACCAGCTCTACTCGGCACTGACCTTCATGGGGGGCGCGGTGTGGCGCGAGCGACTGATGGAAACCCTCGGCGATCAAGGCGACGTAAGCGCGTTGCTTGATGCGCGCAGCGATGACGAACTGGCCGCTCTGATGGAAAATCTGGGTGGGAACTGCGTCACCACCATGGCAGATACCTTCGCCGCAATAGATCACGACCGCCCGGTCTGTTTCCTTGCCTATACGATCAAGGGCTGGGGGACGCCGATTGCTGGCCACAAGGACAACCATGGTGGGTTGATGAACAAGACTCAGATGGCCGAATGGAAGAAATTCATGGGTGTTACTGAGGGTGATGAATGGGAGCGCTTTGCCACCATCGCAGACCCGGCAGCGTTTGAAGAAATGCTGGCAAAGACGCCCTTCTTCGCCAGCGGGCCGCGCCGATACTCAGATGACGTTATCGACGTCCCCTCAGTTGAGTTGGATCCGGGTCGTGAAATCTCGACTCAAATGGCATTCGGCAAGATTCTGGATGACCTGTCCAAAGGCAACAGCGCGCTGGCCGAGCGGATCGTGACGACCTCTCCGGATGTGACCGGCACAACCAATCTTGGCCCTTGGGTCAATCGCAGGAAACTGTTTGCGCGCACCCATCAATCCGACACTTTCAAGGCTGAAAATATCCCCTCCACCGCGAAGTGGGAGTTTACACCAGATGGTCAGCATATCGAACTTGGCATTGCTGAAATGAACCTGTTTTTGCTTCTGGCGGCGGCAGGGCTTTCGCACTCGGTTTTTGGCAAAAGGCTTATTCCCATTGGAACGGTCTATGATCCTTTTGTGTCCCGTGGCTTGGATGCGTTGAATTACGCCTGTTATCAGGATGCCCGTTTCATGATCGTGGGCACGCCCTCTGGCGTCACTTTGGCGCCGGAAGGCGGGGCGCATCAATCAATCGCGTCGCCGCTGATTGGCATGTCGCAAGACGGGTTGGCTGCATTTGAGCCCGCCTTTGCGGATGAATTGGCGGTCATCATGGAATGGGCCTTTGCCTATATGCAAAAAGATGGCGAGGGAGATCCCGATGAACGCACCTGGTTGCGCGACGAGACCGGCGGTTCGGTCTATTTACGTCTGACGACCAACCCGATTGAGCAGCCCGGTAAACGCGTGGATGACGATTTCCGTCAGGGGGCCATCGACGGTGCCTATTGGCTACGCAAACCGGGACCGAACTGCGAAGTTGTCATTGCTTATCAGGGCGCGGTTGCCCAGGAGGCCATCAGGGCAGCGGGCCATATCGCCCAGGGGCGGCGGGATGTCGGCGTTCTGGCAGTGACCTCTGCCGACCGGTTGAACGCCGGCTGGACTGCAGCGCAACGGGCGCGCACAAATGGCATTCGGGGCGCTGAGGCACATATCGAAACGCTGCTGGCAGATGTGCCGCGCGACTGCGCATTGATCACAGTGATCGACGGACACCCGGCAACGTTGTCCTGGTTGGGTGCCGTTCATGGCCACAAAACGATTCCGCACGGTGTGGAGCATTTCGGCCAAACCGGGTCTATTGCGGATTTGTACCGTCATTTCCGCATTGACGCTAACGCGTTGATCCAATCAGTAGGCGAATTGTCCCATGGTCGTAAAATCCCTCAGATTGTGGCTATAGCATAGCAGCAGCAGACATTGGATCACGTTGCTGCGTCTGCAACTATGGGCTCTCCTGTCGCCACTCTCTGCGGAGCGCTTCAACTGGTGGTAAGAGCCCATTTTGTGAGTCCGATTTTCATGCTGCGTGCGCTCGCGGTGTGGGAAATGCTGCGGTAGCGTAAAGTATGGTGCTGTCGGGCAGCGGGAAATGTCGCCATTCGTGCAGAGTGCAGCAAGGATCAGGGACTGAATTCACACATCGCGGACGAAGCTGACCTTGATGGTCACAGACTGAACGTCGGCTTCTGGCATCGTTGCGTGTGCTCTTCCTACAGGGCAAATAAAAACGGGCGGTCCGTTTCGAGCAAACTTACAATACCGGGCAATATTCTTATTCTATCTTCTTCTTTCCAACTAGGGTCAGGACTCATAGCCAATAGATGACGAGAGCTGCGATGGCGATTGCTGAGAGGAAGACCTTCGGGCACCTG
>NZ_JBXWNE010000022.1:0-43574 GCF_059610225.1 Ruegeria sp. YTSA105 | reverse complement strand
CCAAAGGTATTCCTCTCGGCCATCGCTCTCGCTGCTACAGTCCTATTCTGGCTGTAAATCAATGAGTCTGGAGCCTAACCGAGACTGTGATTGCTTTTTTTGCGGGAGTAGCGAAAGTCTGCTTTCCGCCCATCAGATTACCTTCGCAGATGCAGCGCCGATTGAACGCTTGCTGCGAACGGCGGGTAGGTTCGCATCAACGAAACTGCAAATTACTGTTTTGAAGGTCCGCTTTGAGCTGCTAGCGGCCTATCGTGCTTGCTGCAGAGAATGGCAACACTGAACCCAAGGTGTTCATGTTGCAATAGGAATGAGCGGCGGCGACAAAATCAGGGTACAGACATCAACGTTGTGAGCAGCGGTTCGTTTTGACCATGCGACGTACTGATGTCACGCAGCGAACGTAGCTCCACCGCGATCTTAGAAATCGTTAGGCTTCTTGGTCGCTTTGTCTGCAAATTCAGGCGATGTTCAATGTCCCGAATTGGTTTTCGCTATACTGCAAAGCAGATCAACATGTTGATCCAACCAATCTTCGTCCAGTGCCTCGTGACGTATGAGTTTGCGGAAATAAGGTGCAGCGACTGCTAGTTCTATGAGTTGGTCAACCGGGACGTCGGCGGTGATCTCACCGCGGCCTATTGCGGCTGCAAATACTGCTTCAACACTTGCGAACCTGTCTTTCATAAATTCAGTGATCACCAACCGCGCTTCTGCATCGGTGGACGCAGCAGCGACAACTTGAGGCGCGATTTGACCCCATGGTGTGTCATTCAAAGCTCCCATCAGTACTCCGAGTAACCAGCGCAGATCAGATCGCAGCGGGCCATCGGTTTGGGGTGGTATGTTCGGCGGTGTTGCGATGCGCCTGAATGCTGCATCACGCAGACTGCGCGCATCTGGCCAGTGCCTGTAAAGTGTGCTGCGCGAAATGCCCGTTGCCTTCGAAACTGCGCCATGAGTTACGTGCAGCACGCCCTCATCCATTAGTATCTTTTGCGCGGCATCAAGCGCGGTCTGTCGTGTGGCGATCAGCCTAGGATCTTCTTTCAATCGTCCCTCCTATAGAACACCTTGTTGCATAGTAGAACATTTTGTTCTAAAAGTATGGTCGGTCAAAACCTAAATCCCACAAACACGTCTTGTCAAAACGGGAGCGTATCAATGTTCAAAGTGGCAGCAACCCCGCTGGTGGTACTCTTATCGATGGGCGCGACAACCGCATTGTCCGAGAGTGGCACTTACGAGTTGGATCCTGGACACAGCCAGGTATTGTTCAGCTACAACCACATCGGGTTCTCAGAAACATATGGAATGTTCTCAGGTTTTAGCGGTGAGATTGAGTTCGACGAAGATGATCCGTCTGCGTCATCTGTCACAGTGTCTATGCCTGTAAAATCCATGATCACGGGCTGGGATGCCCGTTTGCAACACTTCATGTCCGATGACTTTTTTAGCGCGAGTGACGGTGACGTGGTCACATTCGCCTCAACCAACATTGAAGTGACCGGGGACAACACCGCGAATATTTCTGGCGACCTGACCATGAATGGCATCACCAAACCTGTTGTCCTGGAAACAACGCTTAACAAGTCAGCGCCATACCCGTTTGGCCCAAAAGAGGGCACGCCAACCTTGGGGCTGGCAGCCACGGCGACTATCGTGCGGTCTGAATTCGGACTTGGGGCGTTTGCACCTGCGGTGAGCGACGAAATAGAGCTCTTGATCAATATCGAAGCGTTAAAGGCTGAATGATGTGTGCAAGTGCGCTGATACTGCACGGAGTGCTCTTTCTTAACTTTTGACGGGGTCGCCAACAATATGGATATTTTCCCGAAAATATTTGCTGTTGTCGCAGTAGCGGCGGTCACGAGCCCTTTGGCATATGCGCAAGAGTACGCGTTCCCAGAGCGCACCTCGCCCCGCCCTGAAACGACAAGCGGCGTACCGCATACTCAGATAGGTGTCGAAATTGATGCCGATTTGGCCCGGCTATTGCTGGAGCGAGTTGCGCAATTCCCAGGGGTCACACTTGGCCCCACACGCATATCACTACCTGGCGCGACTGGCTTTCAGCTTGATCCCGACATGTTGTTGTCTCGACCGAGCTCTATCGTCGGTGGGTTTGAGTTTGCGCATTTGCATCCTGACGGCAGTTTGCACGCTTCGCTCGACCCAGCATTGGCGCGAAAAGCAATTGAGGCTGGCTGGGCCGTAGCTCACCCTTGGGCCGATCAACGCCCCGGATGGAGCGGCTTTGTCATGATCTATACTCCAACCACACCAGAAGAGTTGGAAGTCGTCATCGATCTGGTCGAAAGTTCGTACACCTTCATCACCGGCAACACCTTGGGTTAAAACTGTTTTTCCCGAAAGTGTGCGGTGGCGCCTGTTTTCTGTCAGAGAGCAGTTTCAGCCACCTTGTTTCTCGCAGTCATTTTTTCTTAAATTGTCGCCGTGGCGAATGCTCGATACCTTCAAGCCATTCACACTAATGGTAGCTGCCGTCCGCTTGTTAGATTTTGCAAAGCTCGGAGTGGAAGTTCCGCTTCGGGCTGCGACCAACTAATTGAACTGATCGCAGAGAATGGCGTATCTGCGCCCAAAGCGACCATTCCGGTATCTAATTACAAAGTGGGTGTTCATGTCTTTGGGCTCACTTCACGGGTTTTTCGGTGAACCGGCGAACTGCGAGGACCGAAGCAGCATAATCCCCCAATGAAATCCCTCTGAAAGCAAAAGCCGCCGGTTTATTGCGTGCTCGGACGTCGACTTTGCCAGCGACCAATTCCGTCAAGTCGCCAGCAATTTGCTCGTATGGCAACATCGGCTTGTCGCTTTCCAGCTCCTGCAAACGGTCGTCGACAATTACCGTTTTGAAACCAATCATGTGCGCCGGCACCCACGGGATGCACGCATCAGTTATGGTGGCGAAGGCAGTCGGCTTCAGCCATCGGGCATCCAAGAAGGGTTCAATGGAGTAGTCCAACGTTATCGATGTCGCTATCAGATCGGCATCACTCAAAGCGTCCTTGGCATCGGCGCATGTTTCAGCTTCGAGACCCATGCCCAGAGCATAACGACAAAGCTTGTCGGCATTCTCTTTACCACGCCCGAACACGCGGATTCGTTTCAAGGGAAACAGTTCTGAAAACGCAGCTAGATGGGAGTGAGCCTGCACGCCCGCGCCCACAAAAGCTACCGTCTCGGCATGAGGGTCAGCAAGCCGTCGCGCTGCCACCACTGACAGAGCCGCAGTTCTGATTGCCGTAATCCAATTCGCTCCCAAGACCGCGCGAAGTAGTCCGGTTTGCGCATCCATAACCATGATGGCACCGTTTATCGCGGGAAGACCCCTCGCCGGGTTTTCCGGACACACTGTAACCTGCTTGGTCACGATGAATCCATCATCTCCCATAGCCAAAGTAGACATTGCGTAGCGCCCATCGCCGGGCAAGATGACTGTCTTGGGAGAAGTGTGAAGCTTTCCGTCTGCCTTGGCTATTAAAGCAGCCTCGATGGCATCGGCAACTTCCGAAGGTTGAATGCCTAAACCCCCGAGGTCGTCGTCAGACAGGTAAATTAAGGCGTTCTCAGAAGTCACAGAGTCCCTCACTTAAGCAATTTGGCTTTTTGACTGAATACATTGTCTTCGGCAGTTCTTCCTATCGGTTTACCTTCACAGAAGTATTTTGGCTGTAACTTTTGATCGCCCTATCCAATGCGCAAAAAAAATGCGCCTTCATTTTTCTGAAAATGTGAACCTAGCCGAACGCCTGATTTGTCCATTAGGCCGACTTTGTGCGGTCTGAACCAACCCGATGACCTACTGAGATCGTCAGACGACAGGTTCGGGCCCATTGGTAGTTAAAGTTGCGAATTGTTCAAACGACACTTTGCAGATCAGATTCCGGGCGACTTCAGGTCGGGATCACAATCCGACACACCAACCCACCCAGCGATTCAGAGCGGTCCAGATCTAGTCTGGCATCGTAGGCTTTCAGTAAGTCGACCGCGATCGCCAGCCCAAGCCCGCTGCCAACGACCGAGGTGTCCAGTCGTCCACCGGATCGCAAGGCTTCGCGGTGGGCGTCTTCTGGAATTCCGGGACCGTCATCCTCGATACTGATTTCGATACATTTCTGCTTACGTTTCGCGGTCAGCCGTACCGCGCTTCGACACCATTTGACCGCATTGTCCAGAAGGTTGCCCAAAATCTCTTCTATGTCCTGCGTATCCATGCGCACCCAAAGACCCGGATCGCCATCGATCTGCAGTGATTTACCTTCGCGGTCCGCCATGGCCGAGAAAAGCCGCGCCAGGCGCTCGATGGAGTTAGACAGATCGGTCCGCGAATGGGTCAGGTCCGCAGCGTTCAAAGCCCGCAGCCTGGCCAGAGATCGACCAAGTTGAGCATCGATCCTGTCCAGCGCCTCTTGTGCGGTATCTGTCACCGCTCCGGTGTCGGACAATGTCACAAGTTCATTGCGCAATATGGCTGTAGGAGTTTTCAATGCGTGTGCCAGATCTGCGGCCTGGCGGCGCGAACCCGAGACGATCTCGCGGTTCCGACGCAACAGCTGGTTCAGGTCCTCGACCAATGGCGAGACCTCTTCGGGGTAATCTGTTGGCCTAAGGTCTTCATCCTGATCCCAGCGATGGGCCACATCCGTACGCAGCTTTCGCAATGGTCCCAGAACAACTGAAATCAGAAACAACGAGCCGGCTAAACCGATCAGGCCAACTAGGCCAAACACCGGCAGCAGGCTTTTCTGCGCCGCGCGCCGCTCGGCCACGAGCTGAGCCTGACTTTCGGCGACGCTGACGCCCCATACCGTGCCATCTTCATAAGTGATCTTCTGAAAAGCGCTGCGCAGCACTTCATTCTCCGGACCGCTTGTGTCCCAGAGTGTGGGGATGTCAGGAATACCGGGGGGTTCCGCGATGACCTCATCAAACAGCGAGCGAGAGGTGAAGACCACACCGTCGGCGCTTCTGACCTGCCAGTATCGTCCGGAATATGGGGTGCCATAAGCCGGGTCAAATATCAGATCCCGTAGGGCATCCGGGTTTTCGGTTGTGACATTCAGCCCGACAACCAGCTGTGTGTGACGATCCAGCAGCGCAGAGTCGAACCGGTTGGACACCCGAGCATCAATGTATGAGAAAACCGCCAGTGTACCTACGCCCACAGACACTGCCCCAGATGCAATTCCCCCCAGCAATGCCCGTTGTCGCAGCGATAACATCAGGCCGAATCGATCATATATCCACGACCCCGAACCGTTGTGATCAGGTCAGTGCCGAGTTTCTTGCGCAGACGGGTAACAAATACGGCGATGGTGTTCGAATCCCGGTCTCCATCGTATTCATAGATATGCTCTGAAAGTTCTGATCGTGAAATCATCCGACCAGAATTATGCGCCAGATAAGTCAGCACCGCGATTTCTTGAGCAGTCAGGTCAACCGGCACGCCATCGGCTGTCACCCGGCCGTTACGGGTATCCAGAATGACGTTTCCCATTTCAATCACGGGATTCAGCTGTCCACTTTGCCGTCGCAGGATGGCGCGAACACGCGCGGCCAGTTCGGGCATGTGGAACGGTTTGGTCATATAGTCATCTGCGCCCGCATCCAGGCCGTCGACCCTTTCGCTCCAGCCATCGCGGGCAGTCAGAATCAGCACCGGTGTTTTGACACCCTCGTTGCGCCATTCGCGCAGAATCGAAATGCCGTCGCGCTCTGGAAGGCCGAGGTCAAGGATGATCATGTCATATGGTTCGGTCGCACCCAGATGCAGGGCGTCGAGCCCACTATTGGCGACATCCACAACGCGGCCTTCTGCGTTCAGGAGTTTTTTGATCTGTTCGCAGAGGTGCGGTTCGTCTTCTGCCAGCAATACTCTCATACTTAGGGACTATAGGCGAGCGAATGGAAGTATAACCATTACTTTTTGCCCCCGCCGTTACCTCCGCCATTACCACCGGAGTTACCACCGCCGTTACCGCCGCCGTTGCCACCGGAATTACCACCACCGTTACCACCGGAATTACCGCCACCATTGCCACCGGAGTTACCGCCGCTATTGCCTTTGTTTGCAGATTTCCCCTGCGAAGTGCCCTTGCCGGAATTACCCGGCGCAGCGCGGGCAGCTTCAGAAATCTGGCGGCCAACGACGGATCGGTTGGAGACAACAACACCCGTCTGAGCGTTGACGATGACACTGACGATTCTACCATCCGGTTTCTTGACGAGAATACGGTAATATAGCCTGTCAGCCTGAAAGGCGCGCGCGTCAACTGGCGTTCCACCAAAAGCCTTTTCAACGCCTTTGATTACTTTTTTCAAACGAATGGCACTGCCTGAGGTTGTCGCCTTGCGCAACTCGGATTGCGTCAACTCACGTGCAGAAGCCTGTCCCTCTCCGGGGTGGAGAAAGGCAAGTAGACAGGCAATGGCAATAAGCTTTTTCATCCTTGTCACTCATTACTGCGAAAACGCCGGCTCAATCTACCGATTTCTATGTGAACCTACGGTGAACAGCCAGTTACGCGTGGGTTCAACGATGATGGGTTTAGATCAGGGGTGTCGGACTCTGTTTTCGACACCCAGTTTTTGCGTCTGCTCGCCGCTGATTACCGTGACAGACGAGAATCGCACCTGACGAACGAGGACCATTATGAACACCAAACCGATCAACCTGCTAAAAGCCTCTGCTATTGCCATCGCCCTGCTGGGCTCGACCGCGATTGTCGGAGCTGTCGCGTTTCCTGATGCTGCTTATGCCAAAGGGGGCAACGGCGGCGGTAACGGAAACGGCGGCGGCAATGGCAACGGCGGTGGAAACGGCAATGGTGGTGGAAACGGTAATGGCGGATCTGGTGCGTCCATTAGCGATAGTGATAAAGCGGCCGGAAAATCTAACCGGAAATCTTCCAACGCTGGTAAGTCAAAGTCATCGGGAAAAAACAAGTTTTCCTTGAAAGACCTGTTTGGGGGCAAAAAGACCAAAGCCAAAACCGCAGCCGTAAAGACCGTACGCAAAAGTCAACCAGTGGATCAGGTGACCAAAGCAATTCGCCCCGCCCCGAAACCGAAAGGGTACAAGATGGCGGATCTGCTGGGCGTGCACCCATCTGAACTAGGCGCACTGAACGCCGCCAACGCTAATGAGAATGCTCTCAAGAACGCCTCTCCTAATTCCCGTGTGGGCCGCATCGCCGCATTTCGTGACGCGGTTCTGGCCGGAGATGAATTGCGTGAGGAGCTTGCGGAAACACAGGCAAAGCTGGATGGCATGACCCCGCCGGACCGCCCGGTCTCTGAGATCGAAGAGGACCTTGATGCGGCTCTGACAGATGTTCAGGAGAAGCAGGATCGCGTGAACGAGCTTGAGGACGCTCTTGCCGATGCCGGGGGCACAGATCCGGATATAGAAGCAGAGCTTAAGGACGCCAATGACGAACTTCAGGGAGCCCTCGATACGGCCGAAGACCTAGGCGCCGAACGGCAGGCTGCGGTCGACTACAACGATACGGTGGCAGAAGTCGATGCGCTGACTGAGGCTGTAGAAAATCAACCGCAGACCGAGCGTGAAGCGTTGGAGGCTGCCGCCAACAAGCCTGTGACGGATGAGGTCGAAGCTGCCGTAAAAACTCTGCTTGGTCTTGATAGCTGATTGCTGATTGTCCAATCAATCACCAGGTCAAATAGACCCGAGCCAGCAGGCATAACAACATCACAAATAAAAAAACCCGCTCCGATCCGGAGCGGGTTTCACTACATCCCAGACAACACCACGTGACTTGGGATATACGCAGACGTTCTGTTGAGAGATCAGACGCCTCGTTTCGCCTCTTTTAGCCGCTCTTTGTTGAATAGTTCAGACAGTGCATTTTCGATAGGAGGGAAGCGACCGTTGCTCGAATTCGTGATGCTTGACAATTCACCGCCTGAGACGGTGCGCGAGGATTGCATTGCTGTAGGAATGCTAGGCGCACCCTCATTGGCAGTATTGATCATGCTGTTCCCCTTCAGTGCATCCGGGCACGCATTGATCGGCCCTGAGTAAGGAAGTATGAACGATAACGGTTGAACACTCTGAGAATACATTGTTCACGTTCGGTTAATGTTGTTGCGTATGAGTGGACAAACTGGGGGGCATTGACCGCCATATAAGAAAATGCTGCCATTTTGGTTTTATTTCCCGATCGCAGCTTTGTCCGTATAGCCACTGTCCAAAGCTCCATAACACTGCATCTTGGATTAAGAGTCTGCTTCAAGTGCATTGCCGCCGTTTGTAGGGCTTGTTGATGCAAGCGCGGCGAAGGTCTGCCGTGTGGCCTTACTGCCAAGCAGCCTGTGGCACGGCGATTAGAGGCCATCGGTCTGGATGCACGTTGTCAACAAGATTGGGCGGCAACTTTATTGGGATTCGCGCGGCAATTCACTGGGAATACACAGAGCAGGCAGAAAAAGGCCTGAAAAGGGCGTTGGATCGTGAAGAACACCACAAACGGAAGCAAAATCGCGAGTATCAATCTCATCTTAAATTACCTTCTGATAGTTAGACCGCTATGTTCTCACGAACATGGGCGTTGTTGCATATCTCTCGCAGCGAGGGATTCACAACGCGAATCCATAAGGTTAAACGGTGTGGGTGAGTAAGCCATCTTCCGCCCGTTAACGCGTCACGTATTGGTCCGACTACAATGCTGCGCCTAAGGAGCGCGGCTCACTTCTTGTCTGGCTGGACAAGGACATGACCTGGCTCGCGGCGCACGAAGGTCGGCCTTGTCACAGCCGGTCTTTTCGAATGCGACGATTCAATTCTGCCTGTCGACCAAAGTGCTATTCAAGCTGCCGCTGAGACAGACAGCGGGGGTGACCGCCGGCGTTGATCAGCTTCGTTTCGTAGCCGGCTTCTCTGACTACATCGTTGATAAAATACGCAATCTTAGCCGTTTGGTCTTCTAGGGTACCGTAGGCAATCAGCACAGTCATTCCGATCCTTCTGCAAATCGGTTCGAAAAACGCACCAACTATGTCGAAACTGCTCGTTTCGGCCCTTGATCCCAATCAAAAGTGCCTGTCTTGCCAAGTTATTTGGGCGCGGGTGAGGCACCCGTTGGCTGGCTTATGCGGTTTTGGAAAGCGCGAAAGCTACAGTTAACCAGAATGCACTGCGTATGGTCATTGCGCCGACCGTTCGCCATTCAAACGGCGTTCCACTAAGTGCCACTAGTATCAGAACAACGAACACCAATAGCGTAGATAAGCCAAGCAACCAGGCAATTCGTTGTGCCCAGATTGTGGATTTATGGAGCGCGAAAGCGCCTAGCAAATAGATAAATCCAGCCAGAAAATTGAACCATAGCACGAATGTCACTGCATCTCCGACTGCAGCTCTGGCAGCAGCACCCCCAAACAGGGCTGTTCCTCCTGAGAAAATGGTCAGGAGACCAAAGAGTACTGCGGCTATCGTAACTGGGCGAACCCAAGGCGGAGAGGAAGGCATCGTTGTTTTCCTCAGAAATAAGATTGAATCTCATGTCGTGGGCAATCTGCCAACCTTGCCAAACGAACTGAAACGCACGTCCCTAATAGCAATTCTTCTCGCCATTTCCCTTGATCTTTATCATTGGGCTTAACTTGATACCCTGTTAAAAATGCAGCGTCTGCGCGAGGTTTTTCGCAATAATTATGCGCTGTCGCCCCTTTGGGATGACTCGTTTGCAACTCCTAACATTTCTTAAAGTTGGTTCGGTTACCGTGTATCTTCTGGAAATAGACGGACGACTACGCTCGAACCTGCAGTGAAAAGTGTTGATTTGAGTCAAAGTTAACTACTTCAAGCTCGCCCATACTAACCCCTCACTAAGGAGGGAGTGCAACATGTTCAAAAAGATCGTAGTTGGCTTGGATGGATCTGAGGCGTCAGAAGCAGCTCTGCGCGTTGCCTGTGATATTTCAAGCAAATATGGCTCCCAGATTCACCTTGTTCATACACCTCAGCCCCAAACCGTGGCGTTCGCAATGGGCGCATTGGCTGGCTATCACGCCGTCACGACAATGCCTTCAGACGAAGAGGTGCAGCAGGCAGCAAACAAGATTATTTCCTCTGGTAGAGAGATCGCCGAAGAGTACAATCAGACGGTTTCGCAAACGTATACCCAACGCGGTGATCCCGTAGACCAGATCATCGCATGTGCCGAGCAATGCACAGCTGACCTGATTGTGACGGGCCGCCGTGGATTGGGAAGCATTAGTAACCTAATTCAAGGGAGCACCTCTCTAGGCATCAGTCGGAATGCCACTTGTGCTGTTTTAACCGTTGCCTGAATTTCAAACTTGGCCCCAATCGGCGCTAAACGATGAGGATCGAAAAGTTCTGCGTTGAGATCTCGCGAAAGCGGAAGCTGAAGTAGACCTCATGGGTACCTATGGCCATGACCGCGCGCCAAACTGTGTTAGGTGGAACTATCCGAACTCAGAGGGAACAGATAGGCTTCCGGTTTTGTTTGCGCGTTAGTTCAAAGTCAGAAGACAGGCTTAAACTACCTGCTACGTAAACTCGTGCCAACTCTGGAGCGCCACATGAACCCCCCGGCCCTGTTCGATGCTCATAAACCCGCTGAAATTGCAACGTTAGTTGAGACTGCCGGGGTCGCAAAGGCAAAGCTGCCACTAGCACCCATGTTCGTTCTTGCGATGCTGGCTGGAGCATTCATAGGGTTTGGCGCAGCGGCCTATACGATGGCGGTCGCGGGGGCAGACAGCGCTTCAGGGCCGATCCGCGTTCTGGGAGGAGCAGTGTTTTCCCTGGGCCTTATCCTGGTGATCGCAGGTGGTGCAGAATTATTCACCGGCAATGTCCTGATGGTGATAGCAGCGGTCGATCGCAAGATACCGCTGCGGCTGCTTTTCCGAAGCTGGGGCATCGTCTACGTTGGTAACTTCGTGGGTGCCGTTGGGCTTGCATTGGCCTTCGCCCTGACCGGCTTGCTTGATGGGCCGATGGGTAGCACTGCCATAAGGGTAGCCGATGCCAAAGCGGGGTTGGAACCGATGGAGGCTTTCGCCCGCGGCGCATTGTGCAATGGGCTGGTTTGCCTTGCCGTATGGCTGTCCTTCGCCGCCCGCAGCGTCGCTGGAAAAATTCTAGCGGTCTTGTGGCCCGTCTCAGCATTTGTGCTGCTGGGGCTCGAGCATTCGATTGCGAACATGTATTTCTTCCCGCAGGGCTGGGCTGCGGGAGCAACTGTGCCGGTTTTCGCAGCGGCGGCCAATCTGCTATGGGTCACTCTGGGTAACATTGTCGGCGGGGCGGGAGGAGTTGCCTTGGCCTACTGGTTTGCTTATCTTGGCGGAACAAATCGGTAAGATCTGTTTCTTCGATTTCAGCACCCGCCGGAGAGAAATGATCGGAAACAGTTGGTTCTGAAGGCGTTGTCTAATAACGCACTGGCTGAAGACGACGCCGGAAATTGGGCCGCTCATTTCCACTGTGCAAGTCGTCCTCTCGATCCTGATCTGAATCCTTCGCGAACATCTAATTTTATTGATCCCTGTCAAGATTGGCAAAGGTACGATGTGATACAGTTGAGGCTGAAATTGGGGGGCTATCATGGAAGAAATAGTCGAGATTGGACGAACATTCGTTCAGGCAATGCGTGATCGCAGAGGTCTTGCAAACGTTGGTGAAATGTATGCCGAAAACGCTCAATCTATTGAGGCGGTTGTACCTCCGGTTCGACAGTTTCGCATCACCAAGGGCCGGGATGCTATAAAGGGAAAAAGAGAGGACTGGCTGGCAGCTCATGAAATCGTCGAATTCGACGTGGATGGCCCCTATGTTCATCCCCCAAACCGCTTCGGTGTACGATATAAGGTCAACGTAACGCAGAAGGCTACAGGGCAACACATGACCTTGAGCGAGATCGCAGTTTATTCGGTAGCAGATGGGAAAATTGTACTTGAAGAGTTCTTCATGTTGCCGAAGTAGGAACGACAGCCAGCAACGCTGACGCAGTGTTGGTCTTATCTACACGTTGGAAGCGTGACTCGTAAAAGCTTTGACACGACAGATGGACAACTGGGCATTTATTTCGACTACGGGATGCTTGCCCTTGCGCATCATTGCGACCAATTCGGCGCAGCTGTCATAGAGAGTCACACCCCGAAAGCCTCATTGGGCCATGGATGTGGGCCAACCACCAGACCTGTGCCTCAATTTCGTACCCGAAAAGCACTTGGACTTTCATCAGATAGAACCTGTTTGATCCAACTCAAGGCATCACGTCGAGAGCGAGCTAAATTAGAATAGAAAATTAACTAATGTGCGCGGGGCCATGAGAAAGAACGTACGCGCAATTCTGATCGCCATAGCGCTCCTACTTGCAGGTGCAGCTGTTTATTTTTTCGTCGCAGAAGACAGTGATGAATTGCCGGCTGGGTTTGTACAGGGCAATGGGCGGATCGAGGCTGAACAAGTAGAAATCGCTCCAACCTTTGCCGGGCGCGTTGCTCGGGTCATGGCAGCAGAGGGCAGCCTGGTTGCTTCGGGTGAACTGCTGGTTGAAATGGATACAGATGAATTATCTGCAGCCCTTGACCGTGCCAGTGCCGAGGTTGCGCTGGCGCGCCAAACCAAGGCCGAAGCCGAAGCCGTGGTCATCCAGCGAGAAAGCCAGCAGCGTCGCGCTTCGCAGGAGCTTGACCGGGCCAAGGCGTTGCTGGCCGGTCAGAATATCTCGATGACTGTCTTTGAGGATCGTGAAACCGCGTTTCAGGTTGCGGATGCCGTGCTGGGCGCGGCCAAGGCCCGGGTTGCAACGGCGGATAGCCAGATTGCCGCCGCAGAGGCCGAGGTGCGCCGGATTGCGGCACAAATAGAGGATGGTTCTCTCATCGCTCCCATGCCGGGGCGTATTCTGTATCGACTGGCCGAGCCCGGCGAGGTCGTTGGAGCGGGCGAACCGATCTTGACGTTACTCAGTTTGGAAAACGTCTATATGGAGGTCTTCCTGCCTGCACGCGAAGCGGGACTATTGCCCATCGGTGCCGAGGCGCGCATCGTGCTTGATGCGTTGCCGGAATTTGCCATCCCAGCAACCGTAACCTTCGTCTCTCCCGAAGCTCAATTCACTCCCAAGCAGGTAGAAACTTTGAGCGAACGGGAGCAGCTGGTTTTTCGCGTTCGGGTTCGCATTCCCAGGGATTTGGTTACGGCGCGGATTGAGCATGTGAAGACCGGCCTTCGCGGCATTGCAGCGATCCGACTTACTTCCGATGGCGCGTGGCCAGACGATCTGGATAGACGAATTCCACCCGAGCTGTTCGAATGAGCGCCGAGGGGGGCTCATCTGGTTTCTGCATCAACGGTGTCACACACACGTACCGACAGCATGTTGCGTTGGATAACCTTTCGCTGGTTCTGCCAACTGGCCAGCTTATCGGATTGATCGGGCCGGACGGGGTTGGCAAGTCAACGCTGCTGGGATTGATTACCGGCGCAAAGCAACTTCAGTCCGGGGAAATTGATGTTCTCGGGGGATCGATAGGTGACCGCGCGCACCGTCACCGCGTGTGCCCGGCGATCGCATTTATGCCGCAGGGGTTGGGCCGCAACTTATACGCGGAACTGTCTGTGCGTGAGAATCTCGAGTTCTTTTCACGTCTTTTCGGACAGGGGCAACAGGAACGTGAAATCAGGATCGCGGCCTTGCTGTCAGCGACCGGACTTGCGCCCTTTTCGGACCGGCTTATGGGCAAACTTTCGGGCGGAATGAAGCAGAAACTTGGACTGTGTTGTGCGCTGATCCACGACCCTAAGTTTCTGGTACTGGACGAACCGACGACCGGAATTGATCCCCTGTCGCGGCGCCAATTCTGGGCGCTGATAGACGCGGTCCGAGAAGAAACGCCCGGTCTCTCCATTCTGGTTTCAACGGCCTATATGGAGGAAGCCGAACAATTCGATTTTATCGTAGCGATGGATGCCGGTCGGGTGATATTTCACGGCCCCCCTGCCAAGCTGAAGGGTAAAGCCCGGGATCTTGAAACATCTTACAGGCAACTACAGGCACGAGGGGAACCCCGGTTTGTGTCGAACAAGGTACCTATGCATCATCAAGGTGCAGACCCGGTGATCACGGCGCGTGGGTTGACCCGGCGCTTTGGCGATTTTACTGCCGTCGACAACGTCGAATTCTCGATCCACCGAGGCGAAATCTTTGGCTTCCTCGGATCAAACGGCTGCGGCAAGTCAACCACCATGAAAATGCTGACAGGTCTTCTGCCAGCAAGTGAGGGAGAGGCGCTGCTGTTCGGCAGACCGGTGGATGCGCGCGATCTAAGGATGCGCCGCGAGATCGGGTATATGAGCCAGGCATTCTCGCTTTATGGCGAGCTGACCGTTCAACAAAACCTCCAGTTGCACGCCCGCATCTTTGCGATCAAGGATCGTGTGGAACGCATCGATGAATTGGCCGAACGTTTCGGCCTGAAGGCACATATGGGCACGCTGGCGTCGGCGCTTCCGCTGGGTATCAAGCAGCGTCTTTCCCTTGCCGTCGCCGTGATCCACCGGCCTCGGGTGTTGATCCTGGATGAACCAACCTCGGGCGTGGACCCCGAGGCGCGCGACTCGTTTTGGGCGCTGTTAATCGAGCTGTCGCGAGACGATGATGTAACGATTTTCGTCTCGACACATTTCATGACCGAAGCGGAGCGCTGTGATCGCGTTTCTTTCATGCATGCAGGCCAGGTATTAGCTGAAGGTACACCAGATGAGTTGATCGCAACGGCGCAGTCGGACAGTCTGGAAAGTGCGTTCATCGCTGTCCTGGAGGCGGTCGAGCCGCCCGCGCCGGTAGCAGCACCCAATGTTTCGGTTGATGCTGTCAACGCGGGCGCTGCCGGAAGTATCGGGCGCATACTGGCCTATGCACGGCGCGAGACAACCGAGGTTCTGCGCGATCGCGTCCGTTTGGCTTTTGCTTTCCTTGGCTCGGTGATCCTGATGTTGGTCTTTTGCTATGGGATCACTCTGGACATAGAAGACCTGGATTTCGCGGTACTCGACCTGTCTCAAACGCCTGAGAGTCGTACCTATATCGCCGAGATTTCTGGTTCGCGCTATTTCAACCCCACGGCGCCACTGGCCAGTTTTGAAGACGGCCGCGAGCTGTTGGCCAAAGGAGACATCTCGCTGGTTGTCGAACTCCCACCCGATTTTGGTCGCAATCTGCGCGCCGGCGAGCCAACTGAAGTCTTGGCAATTGTGGACGGTGCGATACCGTTCAAGGGTGAGACAATAGAGGGCTATGTGGCCGGGCTTCACAGTACGTTTCTGGAAGTAATGGCCCGCCAAAGTGGCGAGCAGTCGGTCGAAATCGCCCGCATCGAACCGCGCTTCCGATACAATCAAAGCTTTGAAAGTATCGCTGCAATGGCCCCTGCCATGCCTGCGATCCTGTTGATAATGCTGCCGGCCGTTTTGATGGCAGTTAGTGTCGCGCGGGAGAAAGAGTTGGGCACGATCACCAATTTCTACGCAACGCCAACGACGCGGCTCGAATTTCTGGTTGGCAAACAGATCCCCTACATCGCGATAGCGTTCGTCAATTTCCTACTTTTGGCAGCGATGACGATCTTCATTTTTGGCGTGCCCCTAAAAGGAAATCCGGTGCCTCTTGCAATTGGTGCTTTCCTATATGTTTGGGCAACCACATCTTATGGACTGCTTATTGCGACCATAACGTCGAGCCAGGTGGCCGCAACTTTTGCCACCGCTATCGCGTCGGTGGTGCCGACCATTCAATTCTCCGGGCTGCTACAACCGATCTCGACGTTGGAAGGCGGCGCCCAGACGATTGGATCGCTTTGGCCTTCATCCTATTTCCTGCATCTAAACGTCGGCGCGTTCACCAAAGGTCTTAGCTGGGATGCACTTGCCCCCGACCTTCTGGCCCTAGCCTGTTTCGGGCCCGCGCTAACCTTGATCGCTGCACTGTTACTCCGAGCGCAGGAGACGTGAATGCAACGATTGTCCCGCATATTCTGGCTTGGTTTGAAAGAAATGATGAGCCTTCGGCGCGACTGGGTGATGATGGCGCTGCTTGTCTGGTCATTCACGCTGGCGCCCGTAATGGAGGCTACGGGCGTTTCAAACTCGGTCAACAATGCATCCATTGCATTTGCCGACGAGGATGGCTCGCCTCTTTCACGCTCGCTTGCCTCAGCGTTTTTTCCGCCTGAATTCCAGCCCGTTGTCCAGATCGCACCGGGCACCGGGGCCGAAAAGATGGATGCAGGGCATTTCCTGTTTGTAGTCGCAGTACCACCAGGGTTCGAGAAAGATGTTCGAGCCGGGCGCGCGCCGGAAATTCAGGTTTTGATCGATGCGACAGCGATGGAGCAGGCCGGAATTGGAGCGAACTACATCATCAATATCTTGAGTGCCGAGATCCGGCGCTTTGCCATCGGTGCAGAATTTTTAGACCCGCCGCCCATCGATATCATTGTGCGCAGCGCATTTAATCCAAACCGCGACACTGTTCGTTTCGCCGGTATCGTCGCGTTGATCGGCCAGATCATGTGGCTGACCACAATCCTTACCGGTGCTGCCATGATCCGTGAGCGCGAGCATGGAACAATCGAACACCTGCTGGCGATGCCGCTTACCCCATTTGACATTGCGGTCGCCAAGATCTGGGCAAACGCGGCGGTGGTTCTGGTAGCGACCGCCCTATCGCTGACCTTTGTTATGCAAGACTTCCTGGGGATCAGCATCGCGGGATCGAAGGTGTTGTTTTTATTTGGCACAGTTCTCTTTCTCTTCACGGCGACGGCGCTTGGGGTGTTTCTTGCGACGATTGCGCGCTCAATGGCTCAATTCGCACTTTTGGTTATGCTGACGGTGCTTCCAATGTTGATGCTGTCAGGAGGAGAGACGCCAATCGAAGGGCAGCCCGGCTGGCTTCAGATTGGAACATCTATCCTCCCATCCCGTCACTACATGTCAGCCAGTCAGTCCATCATTTTCAAAGGTGCCGGGATCGAGACGGTCTGGGCAGAGTTTGTATGGATGGCGTGCTTGGGCGCGATCCTTCTGGCAACAAGTCTGCTGCTTTTTAGACGCTCGGTTGCACAAGAGACCTAAATAAGTTTTTGCACCTGAGCCAAACTAGGCGGCTGACAGAACACCCGCTTGCGTAAGATCAAGGTCTCATCCAAGTAAGCAAATTTGAAGCGCACGCACGTTCACCAAGATCGGGTCAACATGTACAGAAGGCTGGTCGGTCGGTGATTGGACTTCTCCTGATGGCATCACCTACTTGCAATTAACTCGACGGTAACAATTAACCGCCGGAGAACCGCTTCCGGGCATACTCTGAATGTGTGCTTTATTGCCAAACGTGGAAGTTTCGAGTTTGCCCATGATAGAGTGGGTATAGCGCTATTAAACAGAGATGGGCCATGCGGACACCGGACCAAAGCGACACAGGAGTTGATACCGGTAATGTCCGCGCATTCCTGGAGAGCTTGACTGGCCCGTCCCGCGGGACCGTAGTCTGGCTTGCCGACAACGCTGTGTCGGCCTCGGTCAGTCCGGACCGTACCTTGAGGCTGAGACCGAAAGAAGATGTGCCAGCTTATGACGAAGACATTGCGACTCTTCAGTGGTCAGATGACGGTTACACGTTAAACGCGTTGTCTGATCGGAATATCTGGGTCAACGGTCACAAGGTCGCTTCGGCTGACCTCAGGCACGGTGACATGATCGAATTCGGCGAAAAAGGCCCGATGTCCCGCTACAGGGTATGCGAACACTCATTCCCTGCACATCGCACGGTCGAGGATATCCTAAGCGACGCGTACGCATATGCGAGAACAAGCCGTCGACCCTTTCCAAGGAAAATTTCCGGTGCACTGCGCGACAGTGGGCGTCGGCTAACATCACAAACCACAATTCTCTTCAGGATCACCGTTATTGGCGCAATCCTTCTGATCGCCGTATTTGGGTATTTACTGTTTCAGAACGACAGGAAGCTGGCGGACAGCCTGGAACGAGAATCCCGAAAGATCGAAGCAGTTGCCGTTATGCTGGCACAGACCCGGGAAGACTCGTTGACGCCAGAGGATTTGGGTGCACTCAAAGACGCATTCGAGAGTCAGGTGCTGTCCACTGAGCAGCGTCTTGGCACGCTGGAGGAACGCGCAGGCGCATCAACGCGGATTATCACAGCCTCTACGCGTTCCGTCGCGTTCGTCCAGGGCGCCTATGGATTGCGGCAGATCAAAAGCGGGAAATTGCTGCGGCATGTGGTTGGCCCCGATGGAAAGAATCTGCAAACGCCATTTGGACAACCGTGGCTCGAACCAGATGCGATGGGCGAACCTGCTGAGTTTCAGTTTACTGGAACCGGGTTTCTTCTACAGGACCCGCCTCTGTTGGTGACCAACCGTCATGTTGCCTTGCCCTGGACGACTGGCGACCGTGCACAAGCCCTTCAGGCCGCAGCGCTGGAGGCCGAGATGCTGAGTTTGCTGGTCTATTTGCCTGATCAAACTGTGCCAATTAAGGCTGTCTTGCATAAAGCAAGCGAAACCGCAGATCTGGCGCTTCTCTCTATCGACGCCACACGCGTTCGGGGTCTTGGGCTGTTACTTGCAGATGAGCCACCGCGAGCGGGAGAGGAAGTTTTCCTGCTTGGATATCCAACCGGCCTGAAGGCTCTTATCGCGCAGGCCGGTCCGGGCTTTCTGAAAACGCTAGAGAATAAAGGCGCCGTGGATTTCTGGACAATTGCGACCCATCTTTCGGAACAAAATAAAATCCGACCCCTGGCCAGCCGGGGAATCGTAGCCCAGACCAGTCCCGGCGCCATTGTTTATGATGCAGAGACCACATCTGGAGGAAGCGGGGGACCTGCGTTGAACCGAAACGGTAAGGTGGTTGCGATCAACGCCGCGATCTTACCCGAGTTTGGTGGTTCGAATATTGGCGTTCCGGTGTCGCACCTCAAGACACTTCTCAATGAAAGCGACTGATCCGCGTATTCATTCGCCTGTCCGATATGGTGAATTTTGCACAAGAAAAACCATAATCAGTGGGACTATGACAGAGATCAGGCCCACGGTAATCAGCAAATTCCCCAAGTGGCTATAGTCAGCGATGGATGCAACTGTACCCGTTCTGGGTTCGGTCACGACACGAGTCACGACAAATACCTGGTTTAGGTATTTTGTGCCCAAGCTGCTTGCCGACAATGCCATGTTGGTGAAAGACGCCATGACAGCAAAAAAGGTCGCCTTGAGATGTGTCGGGGCGTTACGTGCGATCCAGGCCAGCATCGGGACCATCGCGATCTGACCCAGCGGTGACTCGACGGCTGTGTCGAGTATGGCGATGAATCTTGCATCCACAACCCCGCCTGTGTGCGCGGCCGTCCATTCATGCACTCCGTAGTATAAAGCAAGGTTAGGCAGGGCCAGCACTCCGGCGGCAATGGTGAGCAGTACCACCACCTGCGCGATGGAACGACTGGCCATAAACGGTCTGAGGATGATCAGGCCAAGCAGCGCTAGTAGTGAGGTCAGGAGCGCCAGAATTGCCAGAAACTGTTCGTCGAACCCAAGCTCGTCGATTTCGAACCAGGTCAATCCCGGACCAGGCAACGGGACCGCGCGAAAAACGAAAATGATTGTCGCCGTCCCGATCAGAACCTTGGCCTGTTTCGACTCCAGTTCCCTTAGCAGCCGTGACATGAGATAGAGAATGACCGTGAGCGAAACCGCAAAAACAGTCTCTTGCGCAAAGGCGAAATTTGCGGTTCCCAACACAACGCTGAGTACAACAAACGCGAGACCTCCCAGCAGTATTGGCCACCTTACTTCGGTGGCTTGATCCGGTTTGTGTAGAAGGTGCCCAAGACTAACGAGGCGACGCTGTATCAGAGCATGAAGAACCACTCCGCTGATCGACAGTAAGGGGACAACCAGAGCGACGAGATAGACCTGACCGTAGAGAACCAAACGATCGCTTTTCTCCAGATCCTCCGCGCCCGAAAAAATCCAGATGTTAACCGCTGCGACTCCCGCAAACCCGGATATGATCGCAATCCTGCCCAGGGTCTGCATGGTAGTGTGGCGGGCACGAACTTCTTCATGCGTAAACGCGAACCCATCTTGGTTGGTTTGTGGTACCGCTTCGACCGTCATGGCATCTGCCACGACGTCCTGAATGGCATAACCAGAAGGTGCCAGGATCAAGGCAACGACATACCAATGCTCAGGCAGCATGACCCCGGCCATCTGGGCAGGCGCGGACACAAGTCCATACATGATAAGCAACGAGGCCGTGATAAGAGACGCGCCAACCAATATCAGCAGCGATTTCCAACGCCAGAACAGATCCACCAGATGCCCAAGCGGCATTTTCAAAATCCAGGGCAATCCGGCCCAAAATGCCAAGCCCGCCACGAAAGCAGCAGATAGATTCAGATAGTCCTTGAGGAAAAACGCGCCAACGACGGATGTCAGTCCCGAAACTCCGGCCGCGAAGTACACCATCAACGGTGGCATGTAGGACCATTGTAATTGCGCGACCAGATCAACGAATGTCCGGTGCCACCAGTCAGAGAGCCGCCTTCCAAGTGTAGGTCGATCAGTGTTCATATGTCATTCGGATCCCGTTCTGGCGACCTAACGCCGTCGGATTTTCTCTCAAAGAAACCCGGCGCCAAAAAGCAGGGTGCTGGTCAGAACACCAAGGATTGGCACGACAAGAGGTACGTGGAAATGTTGTCGGGTTGAATCCGGTTTCAACTTCAAAAAGATCAGCGAGAAATTGACTAGCACAAACACCCCCAAGACGATCTGAGATGTGCGTTCTGCTAGGGTGCCGATCGGCAGTGTTTGGGTCAGTAGAAGGATTAGCACCACAACCAGCAGGGTTGCGACGACTGGTGTCTGGGTTACCTGCGGGACACTCGCCAGTATTTTCGGCAGATGATCCCGGTCGGCAAGACCGTAGATTACCCGCGACGCCATTATCATCTGGATCAGGACGCCATTGACTGTTGCAACGACTGCGACTGCGGCAAACCCCTGTTTGATTACTTCGGGTGCATTTGAAAAAACCAAAGCAAGCGGGGCAGTCGACGTCGACAAGGTATCGATAGGAACAACAAGCAGGACCGTAATTGAGGTCGCCAGATACAGACCCGTCGCCAGAACGAGCGTCAGCAGAATTGCCTTAGGAATTGTGCGAACTGGGTCTTTTACTTCTTCGGCGACGTTTGCCATGTCCTCGAATCCAACAAAGGCAAAGAAAGCCAGAAGCGACGCCGCAAAAATGCCCCGCCAAGCGTTGATCTCAAAACCTGGAATCGTCTCGCTGAACGCATAGCCTTGCGGATCCTGCACGGACATGCCCCAGCCAATCACAAACAGAAGCCCCGAAATCTCGATGATCGTGATCACTGCCGCCACAAATACTGATTGCGCGATGCCCCAGAGTGCAATCAGTCCCATAACCGACACGATGCCGATCGTAAGCAACGTGGTGCCAAGGTTGGTCAGGGTGTGAAGATAGGAGGCCGCTCCAATCGCAACGGCCGAAGCCGATATCACTCCCGAAGCAGCGACGGCGAGACCCACCAACACGGCAATCCAGTTTCTTTGAAACCCAGCTTCGACGTATGCCGCTTCTCCCGCGCTTACGGGATAACGGGTTGCGAGTTCGGCGTACGACAAAGCCGTCAGCGAAACGACGAGCGCTGCAATGAGAAACGAAACAGCGGCGTAAGGACCAGCGACCTCGGCGGTGGCACCGACAAGCACATAGATTCCCGCACCAACGGTGACACCTAGTCCGTAAAGCGTAAGCAACGGGGCAGTAAGCGCGCGTCGGAGTTTAGGTGTCGGTGGATCGGCCGTATGCATTGGCTTCACTCCTCAATGAACAAACGCCTGTGTACCGAGCTACAGCGCGGTTAAGTACACCAGTCACTAACGAGGGGCTCGCCACCATTCATTCCGAGCCCCTGCGGTGGAATTTCCACGCTTTTGCAATTCCGCTTATCACCATGTTTGATTTGGATGCAGGCGATGAACGGCAATCCCGCTGAAACATTCATGCTTTACTATGTAATGTACCTTTTTGAATTGATCTATGTCATTGGTCGCCAAGAACCGACCAGCCAAGCGGAACCGACTGCAGTGTACTTACTTTCGTCGCAGTTTTTCCCAGCTGGTACTCAAAGGCTGAATATGAGCGAGATCAATGAAGCGTTCGCTCAATACCGCGTAGTCTAAACGCGAAATGCTGACGTTCGAGGAGGAACAAATGCCAATTTATCGCGGACTTCTTTTGTCAATATTTGCTGCAAGTGCTGCACTGGCGCAGGATATTGACCTTCAAAACGGGCACAATCTCTACAGAACCTATTGCTGGCAATGCCATGGTTTCGAGGCCACTGGAGATGGTCCAATGGCGGAGATGCTGGCAATAAGGACGCCTGATCTGACCAGGCTTGCGGCCCAAAACGACGGTGTTTTTCCGATTGAGGAGGTGGCGCGTCAAATTGATGGTCGCGCACCATTGCTCGCGCATGGCGGAGAAATGCCCATTTTTGGACCAGCTTTGGATTCGGACCAAAAAGTTGCGCTGACCATGCCTGACGGCCAGCCAATGTTCGCAGGTGTGCCGTTGGCAAATGTGATTTATTATCTTGAGTCCATACAAATCGAGTAGGTTGGTACAAATGCTGCCATTAGATTGTAGAGGACCACTGCCCACGTTTGTTGACGCCGGTTGATCTACATTAAGGTTATTTTCTACGGGATTTGGTAACATTCAGCATTGGGAAGATGAGGAGGAATCTCCGATGCCTGAAGAGAAGCCAAAATCAAGTTACTCCAACCCACTTGTTGATGTTTTCAAGCAGATGCAGCCGACTACTACGGCCAATCCGTTTTTAGGCGCACAGCTTGAGCAATTCTGGGACACGCAGGAGAAATCACTGAAAGAGGCAGAGGCCTTTGCTCAACATTGGTTTGAGAGGCGCCACGAGGCTGTTCGAACCGCGCTAGAAGCTGCGCGCTCGGCGTCTGCTGCAGACCCGACTGATCCGGCGAAAGCACTGCAATCCATAGCAGAGTGGCAAAAGCATTCAGCCGAACGCCTCGTGGCTGACGCTCAGGAATGGTTCGAAACAGTTGCCCGATGTGCAGCATTTGCAGCGGAAACCGAAGACGAAGCTGTGGAAAAAACAATAGGTGATGTTGCAAGCACAGCAAAGAAAGCGGGTAAGTCTTCGAAATCCGAACCGGTTTAGAGTGCCGTATCACCGCGGAGGCCGGAATGATCGTAGCTGGAGCAATCGAAGGTCAATAACATGTATAAGAACATTCTGATTCCAGTCGCGCTGGACAACGATCACGATACACAGGCCTCATTTGAAGCTGCTCGTTTGCTAGCGAGTGCCGATGCGGAATTCACAGTGCTCCATGTGCAGGAGCCGGTCCCTGCATATGTGGCATCCCAGATACCCGAGGAAGTTCTGGCCAACACGCGAAAAGAGCTTCAGGAAGGCTTACATCGGAACGCTGCAGAGCTACCGGGGGCGAAACCGCGGCTTATCTCGGGGAGCGCTGGCCGAGCGATCGTTGATTTCGCAAATGAAAATGGCATCGATTGCATCGTGCTGGCCTCACACAAGCCGGGGATCGAGAACATTTTTATTGGGTCGACTGCGAACCGGGTCGTTCACCACGCCAATTGTTCTGTCCACGTGATCCGCTGAGTCGTTTTGAGGCAGGTGTCCAAGTCGAATGCTGGATGCCCAGCATGGGACACAAAGACGACGGAGTGAAATTGGCGTTGCGAGCACGCGCAGCGTGAAAATCGTATTCACGCTATGGGCTCTCAGCAGACATTCGAGAGTTCACAATGAGGAGCGCCGATGTCTGCTATACGGGACAAACCAGACATTAAACAATCAATGCCCAATGTCTGGTTCTCGGTATTTGCGTCACTCGCGCCCTGAGGTGTCCCACCAATGCGCTTGCATGAACTGAGGGATCGCCATCGTCGTGCCGTTCAAGCACTCGACCGTTCCGGCTGTCAGCTCAAGGGCCATCCTTGCTTCATGCGCCGTCAACAGATCAGGATAAGGCGTCTGTTTGTCAGTTGGGGCAAAACCATACCGGGGGTAGAAGTCGGGGACGCCCAGCACGAACACAGCATCCGTTCCAATGGACTTCAGGTGTTCGATACTGGTTTCCATCAGCTCCTTGCCGACTCCATGGCCTTGATACACCGGCGACACGCCGCAAGGTGCGAGCAGGTAGCATTTTGTGTCCGGATGGTCCTGGAAGACGAACGGCGTAAACACAGCACGTTGCCTGCAATCTGCCCGTCCGGTTTGACACTGATCGAGGTTCTGTCGCAAACTTTTTAGATGGCAAAGCATCAGTGGATTTGGCGAGCAGTTTATCCCGCCAGTTGGATGAACTGCTGAAACGGACGGAGTCCGGGCGTGAATTGACCTTTGCGGATCATGTTGACCAGTTCTATGCCTGCCAGGACAGATGCGGCTGAAGCGAAGGATTTGAATCCCAGCATGGGTCTGATCCGTCGTTTGATGAATCTATGGTCTTGTTCAATGATGTTGTTGAGGTATTTCCGCCTGACCATATCGATTGGGATCGGACAACCAAAGCTCTTGAGCATCTTGTTGATCGCTTTGATGCCAGCTGTATTGGCACCACTTTAGTCGATGACGATCTTGCGTGGCAATCCGTTCACCTCAAGGGTTCTGTCGCAAACTTGGCTCCCAACTGTCATTCCGACTGCGGTTCTGATAGTGCGCGCTCGGATAAGACATGAGCAAACGGTGACGATCTCATTCAAAGGCGCGCATTTCCCAAAGGACGTGATCCTACACGCGGTCTTCTTTTACCTGCGTTACGGTGTTTCCTATCGAGACCTGGAAGAAATCATGGCCGAACGGGGCGTCGACTTGGATCATGCGACGCTGAACCGATGGGTGGGCAAATATGCCGGGCTCGTGGCTGAAGCCGCGCGATATCGAAAGCATGCTGTGGATCGTTCTTGGCGCATGGATGAGACGTATGTGAAAGTGAAGGGTGAGTGGGTGTATCTCTATCGCGCGATCGACAAGTTCGGCAAAACGCTTGATTTCATGCTTTCCAAGCGCAGAAACAAAGCTGCGGCAACGAAGTTTTTTGCCCGCGCGCTCGAAGTCAACGGTCTGCCGCATAAGATTGTTATCGACAAAAGCGGGGCCAACACTGCCGGCATCAAAGCCATAAACAAGATGCTGAAAGGCTTTGGCTGCCCAATACCGATTGAGATGGTTAGGCGGAAGTACCTCAATAATATCATCGAACAAGACCATAGATTCATCAAACGACGGATCAGGCCCATGCTCGGTTTCAAATCCTTCGCATCAGCCGCATCTATCCTGGCAGGCATAGAATTGGTCAACATGATCCGCAAAGATCAATTCACGCCCGGACTCCGCCCGTTTCAGCAGTTCGCCGAGCTGGCACGCTAATCTGCCCACCAATTTCAAAGATGCTTAGCCATCCAAAAAGTTTGCGACAGAACCGTTTGCGACACATCCCTAGCGAGCACCTCCAAAGGATCTTGAATTCACAATGATCATTTATTCCACATTTTGATCATTACCATGACAGTAGTAGAACTCGCCTCTGCGAACCAATCCAGTCAGCTCTTTGATTTGTTTGGCGACTAGATCGATCTATCCCGGTCTCGTCAAAGGGCTAGCCCAGATGGTTGCCAATCTGGTCGATCAGTTTTTGAGCCTCATCAACTGAAATTTCCCGCCCGCGTATCCTGAGGCGGAGTTCCCCAGATGTCACCTCGGCCTGAATTGTGCCGCCTGTGGGAAGGACAACCGGTGTCAATCGTTGCACCTGCTGCGGGCGCCCGCCGCGCGATTTAGCTTTTTCCACGTCCGGCACGCCCTTGATCGCAGCTTCAAGCAGACCCCATTCGGATTTGGAATCCAACGGGCCGGCGCCAGCCAATGCCTGACGCAATCTGGTTTGTGCCCCGTCCCGCAATGCCGAAGCAAGCTTGAGTCCGGCCTTTTCTGACAACGACACGGGATGCTGCAGCAAATCCCCCAACGCTTCATGCACCATAGCAAAGCTACGGACCTTGGACCGTTTGGCTTTGGACGCAGCAGCAAAAAGCACATCGACAGCGGCCTCGGTTGAAGCAAAAACCCCCTGCCCTGCCGCCAGAACCGCGACGCGCCCGCGTTCATAAGGGCTGAGGTTCGAGCGCAGCTCATTCTCTTCCACCATCGAGACGTAAGCGCCCTGCCCTGTTCCAGCCTCACGGACAAATGCAGGAATCTCGATGAACCGAGCATCACTTTGGGACAGCCGCTTGAAGGCCTCCAGACGCCGATAGCCCGAGATCAGGCCAAAACTGTCACCGACCCGGCTCACCTCGATTGGCGTTCTCAAGCCGTGAACGCGCAGCGATTCCAACAGTTCCGCCATGGCTTCTTCGTCTTCAACCATCCGGTCACGGCGGATGAAATCCGGATCAATCTGATCCAGCGATATTTTTTCCGCAATCAAACCGGCAGTTTGTGCATCGCGCCATCGAGCTGCATCACCTTGGTCCTGGGCCAAAGCGACTCTGTCTGTCACGGACGCCATGCCACCCAAGGTAGCGGCCTCCGCTGCAACCTGAGCTATTGGAGGTGCGGACGAGCTTGCTTCAAACGGGCTGATCGACGGTTTCGCGGCGAAACCCGCTTCAAGCTGTTCGAGCTCTGTTGTGTCCGGTGCGGTCAGTCTTCTGCGTTTAGCCATCTGCCTCTCCTCCCATCTGAGCGTCGCGCCACCAGCAACCGATCAGAACCTCTTTGAATTCTGCGTAAGTCCGGTCAAACGTTTCCCGACCCCGAACATACGTATCCCGGTTAAAATCACGGTAGTCGGCTTCGTAGATCCCATTCACCTGCTCACCAGCCTGCCCGACCAAAGCAGTATAGTCCTGCCGGTAGGCATTCATGAAATCCCCGAAATAGGCCTGAATTACGTTCGCCATGTCTGTTTGCTGACTGGCATCAAACCGGGTGATGATTGCGCGTACAACATCCCATTCGAACTTGAGCTCAGGCAAGCCAGCTGCGCGTTGTGCCGTGTTTTCACCATCCTCGATACTGGCAAAGGTCGTATAGAGCATGTCAAAGAACCGACCCGTTGAATCAAACTCCAGAAACGAAGCTCCAAGCGGAACCAGAAGGATATCTGCTGCAGCCAGTGCATTGATCGTAAGGTACCCAAGTGCAGGAGGCGTATCGAGAAAGACGATGTCATAATCGTTGAGGATACCTTCATCCTCGAGGAAATTGGTCAGGCCGTCCCACAAAGGCCAACTTCTCAGCCCCATCCTCCACACTGGGATCTGGAACTCGGCCCAGTAAAGGTTCAACTGCGCACCTATCAGATCAATATTTGGCCAATGGGTGTTCTGAATTACATCGCCAGGGGTCGTTTTAAGCGCCTCTTGCAAGGTCTCATCCAATGGAATTTCAGGTTGACCTGCCGCATTGCGCACGCGGTTTTCCTCCTGCACCGCCCGAGCATAGTCCTTCGCGATCAAGGGGAACACAGTTTGCCATTCATCTGCGACGGACCCGCCAAGGATCGACGTCATGGATCCTTGGCTGTCGAGGTCGATGACCAGAACTTTGTATCCGTCCAAGGCGGCGGACATGGCCAGATGGGCGGCGGTCGAGGTTTTTCCAACACCGCCTTTGAAATTTGCAACGGAAACAACCTTAGCCGGAAGCCCTTCAGGCCGGTAGGGAAGATACTCCTTCGTGCTGACGCCTTCAGCCGCAAAATGCTGGCGCAAGGTCAGGACCTCTTCCAAAGTGAACCATTTTGAACCGGCTTCACCTTCGCCTTGAGGAAGATCAGGATGTGCTTTGAGGACACGGCGGAGATGCGCAGGTGCAACCGGAATTAGGTACTTAGTTATTTCCCAAATTGAAAACCTACGCAGCCGCTTTTCCCCATCAGGAGCATAACCTCGGCGAGCAAGATCCTCACGGCCTTTGGCGCAGAATGCCGCTGCTTTTGCGAATCGAGAGGTTCCTATAGGATCAGGTAACTTCCCGGCCGCTGTTGCGGGATCAAGATTCAAATATGGCGGTAGCGGAGGTTGGTTTGATTTGTTCACTGTCGTTGCCTCAGAAGATGTTCGCCTTAGCGGCGTATATTTAGGAATGTAGCGAACATTATCTTCTAAAGCTATCCTGCGATCGGAAGTTTTCCACAGTTTTTGCGCGCAAGGCTGGGTTTCGCCACGAAACTCTAGAAAAATGAGAGAGCACGCCAACAAAGAGTTTATTATTTATAGAGTCTTTAAGAGATTTAGATTAATAATATAGTAATTATAACAACAAGTTAGATCACTTTAGGGACCCATCTACAGTTCCTAGGGTGTCCGATTCCGGGATCAAAGGTGCCCAGATACGGGACCAAAGGAACCATTCGACAGGAACAAGGGCACCGATTCGCAGGGACGTGGATCTTCGACGCTATTAGACACTTACAAAGCCGTTTCCATTACGTTCGATCCTGTCTGAGTCGTTCTTATGACGGGCTCGCGATGATAGGTCTGGGGATAAGTTTAGGTATATCTGTTTAGGGTACCCGTTTTCGGGATGAGCCTGATCCTGTATTTGGGCACCTAATAGAAGTTGATTGATAGGTACCTTTCATGGCAGAAATACAAAAAAGAGCAGTCAGGCAGAATCATGCCGGAAACACAAATAGACATGGATCACCTATCCGGAGCCTTGCGAAGGGAAACGGTGAAAAAGAACGTCGCCGCGATTCACATCAGCGGTAAGTTGACATTGCTTCAGCGAAAGCTGTCGAATGTCCTGCTTCTCAATGCCTATGATGCGCTGACATCTGCACAGACCCATACCATCGATGCACGAACTCTGGCGATGATGGTTGGCTATAACTCGAACGATTTTGATACCTTGCGTGCAAGCCTGCGCGCCCTGGCCGAGACTGTCGCTGAATGGGACATGTTGGATGAGCAGGGGCGTCAGGAATGGGGTGTTTCCTCTCTGCTGAGTTTTGCCAAGCTCAAGAATGGTGTTTGTGAATATGCCTACTCACCGGCGCTGGCGCAGAAGCTGTATGATCCCAAAATCTATGCGCTGATCAACGTTCAGATTCAGCGCAACTTTAGTTCTGGGCACGGATTGGCACTGTATGAAAACTGCTATCGCTTTGTGCGCATCGGGTCGACAGGTTGGTTGGCCTTGGACGTTTTTCGAAAGCTCATGGGGGTAGATGGCAGCGACTATTATACCAGCTTCAAACATCTCAACGCCAAGATCATCAAACCGGCGGTTGCCGAGGTGAACAAAAGCTCGGACATTCTGATCGAACCCGAGTTCCAAAAGAAAGGCCGGACGGTCACCGATATTCGCTTTCGGATTAAGGGAAACCCGCAAAAGGCGATGTTCGAAATTGATGACAGTGACGGTGCTCGGAATATGCAGGTGTACACGAAGCTACGTGATCAAGGGGTCTCGGATCGTTTGGCCCGACAGTGGATTTCCGAACATGGTGAAGACTACGTCGCGCAGAAACTTGATTACGTAAGGCAAAAGGGCGGAGTGAAATCCACATTGGGCTATCTGTCGGCTGCATTGCGCGATGACTATCAGCCACCTGAACCGGAACAGCCAGCGAAGCCCAGCCCCGAAGCACTGGAAGAAGCGCAGGCGAGGCAGGCCCAAGTGGCGGTTGAAGACAAAGCCTATGCCGAACGGGTAGCCGAGCGGGAGGAGCGGGCGCGGAAACTCTCGATCGTAGAAGAGCTGGTTTCGCGGCGAAACCCGACACAGAGGGACGCAGATAAAAGACTGTTTCTTGCCGGTCTAGACAACGACCTGGACCGCGAGCATTTCCGAGCGCATGCGTGGCGCTCGGGGCTGAACGCAACCGCAATCTTCGAATTCTGGCAAGAGCTAGAGCCAGACGCTTTCGACTGATCGCGGTAAGGGCAGGGGGGTGCATACCCTTTAGCAGATTATTGTTTCTTGAACGCAGATTTCAGCGCATCTGCAAGTGCCCCCTGCTGCGCATTATTGCCGTTTTTTGCGCGTTGTGTTTCTTTTTGTTTTGTATGGCTTTGCCGCGATTGGTCGCTGCTTTGAACGCGCTTTTGCCGGGTTTCAATGCCACCATCCTTGCGCATCGTCAGACCGATGCGTTTTCGCGGCGCATCCACCTCGACGACCCGTACCTTAACTACCTGGCCGGTTTTGACGACATCATGGGGATCTTTGACAAACCGATCTGCCAGTTGGCTGATATGCACCAACCCGTCCTGATGAACACCGATATCAACAAAAGCGCCGAATGCCGCGACATTGGTTACTGTGCCCTCCAGGGTCATTCCAGGTTTCAAATCACTGATCTCTTCCACGCCATCAGCGAACGAGGCTGTTTTGAAATCTGGCCGGGGATCACGACCGGGTTTTTCAAGCTCGGAGAATATGTCCTGAACCGTGGGCAGGCCAAAACTGTCGTTAACAAACTGTTCGGCGCGCAGGCCGTTCAGGGCCCCTTCATTCCCCATGATTTGCCGAATGTCCCGCCCACATGCGGCAACAACGCGCCGGGCCACGGAATAAGCTTCGGGGTGGACCGAGGACGCATCAAGGGGCTCGGCCCCATCGCGTATCCGCAGAAAGCCTGCGCATTGTTCGAATGCGCGGGGGCCAAGGCGCGCAACCTTCAGTAGCTCTGCACGAGATTGAAAGGCACCATTCATGTCGCGGTGCAACACGATGGATTCTGCCAGCCCCGGGCCTAACCCGGACACATGCGACAGCAATGGGGCAGAAGCAGTATTCAGATCAACCCCAACGGCGTTCACAACGTCTTCGATGACAGATGCCAGTGATTGCGAAAGCTTAAATTGATCGACATCGTGCTGATATTGCCCGACCCCAATGGATTTTGGTTCGATCTTCACCAGCTCGGCCAGAGGGTCTTGCAAGCGACGGGCGATTGAAACCGCTCCGCGAAGGGAAACGTCCAGATCCGGGAACTCTCGGGCGGCCAGTTCGGATGCGGAATAGACTGACGCTCCGGCTTCCGAGACGACAACTTTGGTGGGGGTTTTGACAGTCTTGGGCAAATCCTTGAGCGTATCACCAACCAGCTTTTCGGTTTCGCGGCTGGCTGTTCCGTTGCCGATTGCAACAAGCTCAATGCCGTGCTGGGCGATCAGGCGCAGGATTGTGGCCTGCGCGCCTCGAAGGTCATTCTTGGGTTGGAATGGATAAATAGTTTCAGTTGCAACCACTTTGCCAGTTGCATCGACAACCGCTGCTTTGACACCTGTTCGTATTCCAGGGTCCAGCCCCAAGGTTGGGCGG
Organism: Ruegeria sp. YTSA105; assembly: GCF_059610225.1. NCBI lineage: Bacteria > Pseudomonadati > Pseudomonadota > Alphaproteobacteria > Rhodobacterales > Roseobacteraceae > Ruegeria > Ruegeria sp. YTSA105. Next base: position 12,075 of record NZ_JBXWNE010000022.1, on the reverse strand, counting down.
GCGCCAGCTGGCGCAGAGAAAAGTAAATCTTTGAGATTGCGAGAGAAAACAGAAATCGCCTCGTCCTGGGCACGGCTGCGGAGGTCGGCCATCAGGTCAACCATCATCGTCAGCGAGAGCTTTACCCTCCAGGTCCAACCGGCCACCTTGCGTAACCAAGTATCGGCAGTTGAATCCGTGCGGGTTAGCAGATGTGATGCGACGATCGCTTCCGCCCGAGCAGCGCCGGTCTCGGGGTCCGGCGCGATGTCCAATGTCACGATGCCCTCTTTTGACGCGCGAAGCATCGCCAAAGCCCGATGAGACGGCGTTTTGGCCCACAGCTCGGAATGGTCGAAATAGTCGCTGAATTTCGCGCCATCCTGTTGTTTGCCATCAATCACCTTTGAGGTCAGCAGCGCCTCGCGCTGCATGAAGCTGCGCAGTTCGCCTAACAGGGTGGCGTTTTCGGTTAGTCGTTCGGTGACAATGTCGCGGGCACCGTTCAGGGCATCCTTGCTGGTCGGAACAGCCTCGGACAGGTAGGATTGGGCAAGGGTATCGGGATCGACAGACCGGTCTGCAAGAATTGCGTCAGCCAGAGGTTCCAACCCGTTCTCGCGTGCGATCATTGCCTTGGTGCGCCGCTTGGGTTTGTAGGGAAGGTAGATGTCTTCCAACTGTGCTTTGGTGCCAGCCAGCGCAATGGATTTTGCAAGATCATCTGTCAGCTTGCCTTGATCCTTGATCGAATTCAGGATGGTTGTGCGCCGGGCGTCCAATTCGCGCAGATAGGTCAGGCGTTCTGACAGGGTGCGCAGTTGGGTATCGTCCAAACCGCCTGTCGCTTCTTTGCGGTAACGCGCAACAAAGGGCACAGTCGCGCCTTCGTCCAACAATTTTACTGCGGCCCCTACCTGATCGGGTCGGGCGTTGATCTCGGTGGCGATGGTGCGGGCGATGCGGTCCAATGGTGCCTCCTGACAGTCGTTCGGAGAGACTTCTTAGCCAGCTGCTTTGCTGAGGGGAAGGGGGCTAAATCTGTTGGGCCAACTCTTGCAGATCGTCATAGAGGGTTTTGGCAATCTCTACATATCCGCGTTCCGTGTTACGGGCCCGGGCGGCAAACCGGCGTTGGGATGGTAGGCGCGCGCCCTGATCGGTGATGTCAGCGAACAGGCGTTCTGCCCTTGCATCGTTCGGGTCTATGCGGCCACCGCTGAAATGCCCCGGATCGAAGGCCAGAAGGATTTCACCATGATAGGGGGCGCCGCCTGAGTTGCCGGCAAACTCCATGCTTTCCAGGCTGGTCAGGTCGTCGATCAGCGGACCGGCCAAGAGTTCGATCATGATGGACAGGGCCGAACCCTTGTAGCTGCCGAAGGTCAACATCGCACCCTCCATCGCAGCCTGCGGGTCGTTGGTTGGGTTGCCGTCCTTATCGATTGCTACGCCATCGGGTAGGGGCTTGCCTGCGCGGCGATAGAGTTCGATTTCGCCACGGGCAAAGGCGCTTGTTGCGAAGTCAAAGGTGAAGGGATCCTTGCCCTGTCGCGGCCAGCTGAATGCCAGCGGGTTGGTGCCCAACGAACCGCGGGTGCCGCCGGCTGGGGCAACCCAGGAATGGCTTGGTACCATCGCCATCGCCGCAAGGCCGGCAGCAGATAGCCGCTCCACTTCGGGCCAGAGCGCAGAGAAATGAAAACAGCGATTGATGGCCATGGCTGCAATACCATGGGTTCGGGTTTTCTCGATCAGAATTGGAAGTGCCTCATGAAATGCCAGCAGGGACATACCTCCGCGAGCATCGACCCGAACGATGGCGTTATCCGATTGGGTAATGGCTGGCGCGACATTTCCGTCAATCTTGCCTGCCTTCATGGTGTCATTGCACATGAACAGTCGGAACAGGCCGTGCGACTGGCAATCATCAATTTGACAGGTGACCAGCATATCCGCGATGGCCGCTGCATGGTCCGGCCCGTATCCGGATCCGGACAGAATGGTCAGGCTTAGGTTTCGTATCTCATCCAGTGTCAGCTTGACCGCTTCGCTCATCTGCCGTGTCTCCCATTGCGTTGGCAGAAGAAGGCATAGCTTGGTCTGGCTGGCAAGGAGAACCCTTTGCAATTTGCCACTCATTTATGGTTAATGCCGTATTGGATTGGTCTAATAATGCAATATGTGAATAAGTTAACAGAAGTTCCCAGACCTTTTGTACTCAATCGAAAGTTGTGGTGGCGGCTCAGCGACTCAAGTTGATTTTTCAGATCAGCAGAGGTCGCACTCTGCGTGGCGCCCTACAAAATTTTCAGAAGTTTTTTGGATGGGGAATTTTATGCATAGTCCTTATGATCGTGACCGAGTGATCTGCTTGGAGTTTACACCGCGCCTTTTGTCCGAATTTCGCAGCATAGTTGAAAGGTCTATGGGATACCGCGTGTCGAACGATGCAGAAAGCACAGGCATTTCTCACCATGAAAAAGCAATCGTTGTACGTCAGTGCCTGAAGCGTTTTGTGCCGGCCAATGCCCCAAAACCTGCCGGGTCGCATAAGCGCCAGCACAGTTTTGCACTGATCAACCTGGGTTTGTCGACGGCGCGTGCCGAAGTATATTCGCAAGGATACAGCGACTATATTGCCTATCCATTTGTCACCAGCGAAATCCAGCACAGATTCAGTGCGGCGCGAGCATTGATGAAACAGAATGTCTCTGCCGAGTACTTTTCAAAAGATACGTTGGTCAATGCTGCTTGTAATTTCCTTTCTACCGAGCCCGAATTTACAGGCGGCATTGACGCCTTGGCGCAAGTGGTCGGGTCAAACCGGAACACCTTGTCCAAGCGGTTCAAGGAAGAGTTCGGCGTTGGCCCCATGGCTTGGTTTCGGCGCTACAGGTTGAACTATGCAGCGGCCCTGGTTCTTGAGGGGCAGCACAGCATTCAGGACATCGCCTTCAAGGTTGGCTACGAGGATGCGAATAACTTTTCGACCGCGTTCAAACGGGAATTCGACGTCTCGCCATCGGAGTATCGGCGCTATCGCAATTCGATGAACTAAGCATCACCCAAAACACGTCCTGGATGAGCACGCCCTGCGCGTGAAGGCTGCTTGCGCGTGCGCCCGTTTGCGCGGGCAGGGGGCTAACAGTGCAAAGATCAAAGGAAATGATGATTCCTGCAAAGATGGTCTGACAGAGTTTCCGGCTAGCATTGATTCACGATTTCGTCGTTCTCGACAAGAACCGCTAATGGAAGGAATCTGAAATTGGTTACCGAAAATATTCAACTCAGATTGGTCAATCACTCGGATGATGCCAATAATTCATCGATCGTTATTTTCCAGCAAAACGTGGCCGAAGATTTCGGCGAACTCGCTATCGCGTGGAAAGTCATCAAAAACCTGGGGCGGCTGGATTATCACCCCTTCAAATACCCGCTGAAATTCATGGTTTCGGCCTCGGACAGTTATGGGAACTATACGCCGCAGATGACGGCCTATGACGGTCAGGCCTATGAAATGGTCAAAGACACCAGCGGAGATATTTTGCGGCTGGCCAAAACCCCGGCAGTGTCACCCAACGAGGTTGAAATGCGTAATAACCTGACAATGGGGTCGATAAACGCGAATATCTATCGCGAAGGCAAACTTCTGGCCGCCAAGACCAATCTTGCGCCAGGGCAGAAGGGCGTCTTTCAGTTCCACCCGACCATCTATATCGGCGTGGTTTCGCAGATCGAAGAAGGCCAGGTCATGGACTCGGCGATCATCAGTCAGATCAACACCGAGATCAATCTGTTCGGTATCCAAAGCGCCGATATCGTGATGTCGGGCGGTGGTCCGGGCAAGAACTCGACGCCCTTCGATTTCCAGCTGGCAAACATCAATGCGTAAACGTGCCCTGCGGCGGATTACTCGCCGCAGGATGCACCCCGCTTGACGGAGCTATGGAAGGAGGAGGTGTGTCATGACCAAAAGTGCCGACACAACAATTGCCCTAAAGCGTAAACGTTCAGATGACGCCGAGGACAGTGATCAGAAGGCAACTGCAGATAACCCAAAGCCGGTTAAACCCGTGAATACGAAAAAGCCGGACTCAAAATCCACGGACGACGCAGACAAGAAAGACAGTTTGAAGCCTGTCAAACAGGTTTGGCAATCTGGCGATTTCCATAAGACCGGGCGCAACAAGCCCCCCTATAACGGGCTTCAGATCTCTGTTCAGTACAAGGTGGACGATGCCGGGAAATTTGAGGACGTGGCCGTCACCTTCACGGATTTCACATATTCCAAGGACGGGGTTTCATCCGAAATTCAGGCTCTGGCGGTCAGTGATGGCTGGGTTGAAGTTCCCAAACCGGCCAAACCCAAGCCCAGCAGTGATACCAAAGCGTCAACGTCCACGGGCGATAAGGGGAAAACAGATTTCACAGTGGTCGGCCACGTCAAAATCAGTGGCGAGCCGGATGGAAAGTTCTTGAGGTTGCGTCTGAAATCCGGCCTGGAGCCGGGGTTTCAACAGCTTGGTTTTATCATGAGGCTGTCGCCGCCGCCGTCGAGTTCATAACACAGATTCGTCAGGGTGGCGCGATGACAACCCAACTCGTATTTGAGAACCGATCATTAAACCCCAATGTGCGCAGGGTTGGCCTGTTCTGGGACTGTTTGGATCACGACCAGCACATCAGGCCATTAACCTGGCAGGTTGTTCTGCAATGCCCGTATCGCTGGTACCGAAGCTTTCAGATTGATCTGACCCTGTCGGTCAGGTTCGTCACCTGCGAGGGCAATATCTCGCCCGATGTTCTGGTGGATCGCAAAGTTGTCTGTGGCGAGGCAACGATCGAACCCCGGCGCAAAGGCGACGGGATTGACCTGACCATCACGGTTCCAAAAGGGCATCGGTTGCACAAGGTGCAGGTCGTGCGCTGCGGCTTTCCCCTGACCGAAACCCGCCTGCCTTTGCAGGGAGAATGCGTGCTCCGGGCTCCGGACCGGCTGAAATTTGCGGCCGATATGACAACGCGGCAGGGTTTTCGGATCGACCGCCGGGAAATAGGTCCGGGTGTGGCCAGTTTTGATCTGCACCAGGTCCAGGCAATGCGCGTTGCCATGTATGGCGGCACGCCGGGTCCGAATTCCGATCCGATCAATTTTGTTGGTTACGACATTCAATATTCATGACGCCCCAAGCGGGCGAAACTTTGGAGGAGTGAATTGATGGCTTACAGACGTACATCCGGAATCCTGACCAACGGCGGTGCTGATCCCAAGCTTGAAGCGGACTATATCGTTGCCGCCGCCATCGTAGGTCATTCGATCGAACAGATCCGCGCCAATGTCGATGTGCAGTTTTCAATGGAACCTTCTGACGAGATGCCCAGGTCCGACAAATGGTCCCGCGAATGGGATCAGCTTCAGCAAGCCGCCCAGAAAATCGGACAGCTGGCCGCTTTGGAAATCGACATGCAGGGTCATTCTGTTAGGGCAGGGACGGCCGTCGATCATAAAACCGGCGCTGTGATCGTTGGGGTTTATGGTTTGGCCGGGCATGAGCCTCCGACCGAGGGCGATATCCGCCACCCCGAACACCACCTCAGTGACAAGGGGCAGGTGCTATATGATGAGATCAAGCAAAGGGATCGCGACCCCGCTTATCAGTATATCGGGCTGGGGGCCTATACCGGGTTTGTCGATAACGGAAATGTCGAAGGCGACACCGATCCGGTCGGTCCGATGCCAAGCGCGCGGTTCCATATCCCTGATCTGGATGCGGGCGATCATGACGACAATATTTTCGAGGGATGGTACCCTCGGTGGTTGCCGCCCGAGGATTCTGCCCTGTGGAACCCGCGCGTTCGTCGCGATACCCATGACCATGACTGCGTTGGTTGGGGCATCATTGGCGGCGATCTGGCGCAGGATGCTCCGAAGGAAGGGGAACCCGATCACGGGGCGACAAACCGGTCGGACCAGATCACCAATATTATGCGCTTTGATCAGGGTATGAATTTCGTCGATGAAAGCGGGGACGAAGGCGTTAAGGGCTATACCCACGGTATGATCCAGGCGATCTACAAGGCCTATCATCTGGGCCCGCATTGCACGCCTTATGAAATTACGGTTGGTGACTGTACCACCAAGCTGGCCTCGTGTTTTGGCTGTACGATGTTCATGACCGCCAATGGCTATCCGCCCACCTCGACCCATCTGGGGCGCGCCGAAAGCTGGGTGCCACTTTACGAACCGTACAAGCCGTCGACCTCACCTAAATCCGAGCGGATCGTGATCAACGACCTGAACGCCAGCTTTGCCGCCTATTGCGACAAGGTTCTGCGTACTGGGATGCGCGCGCTGAGCGTCGACAATATCGCGGATGCCTATGACCACTGCCCGGCTGCGCTGGAGCATGTTCTGGGCGGGCAGTATTCTGCGGATAACCGGGTTGCGGTCTCTCTGTTTCTGGATGCTCTGACGGTTCATGACCGCGAGCTGAGCCGCGTCCGTCGCGTATTGGGTTTGGACTAAGTCACCGACAGCCCGAATTAACATATCGGAGGAGAAGACATATGGCCTTTCAGGTTTATGCACTCGTACATACCCGCTCTGGTCGGTTTCTGATGTTTCGCCGACCCATCCTGACCTATTTCCAACGCGGAAACGGCGGGCAGATTTTCCCTGAAGGTCAGAAATTACAGGGTGGTGGGCGCTATGCTTTGCCATACGCAAAGGTTGATCCTGAAATCGCGATTGAGCTTTGGGAGGATGATAATTTCATTGCCGAAGCCGGCCAGCAAATTCTGATTGATTGTTGCGGTGCGCTGATCGAGTTTCTTCCCCCAGAAGCGGCAGACAAGGGGCCCGTGTCAATCGAGGGCGAGCATGAAATATTGCTCGCCCCGGCGACCGAAGTCGTGACCCGTTTCGACGAAGATGGCACGCGATCCGCGGTTTATTTCGCCGAAGTGTCCGACGCGGATCTGGACCGCATTCGCGACTATATGGTTGAGGTGTTGGCCGAGGCTCGCGCGGCGATGTTGGCCGTGATTCAAGACAACCTGTATGAATACACCGAGATCGAGGTATTCTATCCGCATGCGCCTTTTGACAATATCCATACCGGTGTCGACGTCTGGCAACTCGACATCGAGCGTCTGGAAATCAGTGGCTTGAAATCCAGCAAGCTGACCAAGGGTTCACTGCAGGCGATCAGCGAGCTTGAGGTCGTGTTGGCGGTGGAAGACGCTTAACGGGCATGACCAGCCAGGACCCCAAACTCATTTGGATGGATGCCCCGTTCGAGGATTTGCGCAACCAGTTGGTTGCCAATTTCGAAACCCATCCCCATGGTGCCGATCCCCCTGAATTCGTGACCGTCCAGTTCTTTTTCACCAAGACACCGGGCAAGGCCGTGCGCGGCCCTGTTCTGAGGTACAAGGAAAGAACGCCGCTGAATGTGCTGTTCGAAACCGGTGAGCGGTTGACCGGTACCCTGACCTGGCAAAGCGGGTTGAGTACGCCGTTGTCTCAGCAAGTCCTTGGGGCCTTGGCTCTGCAAGAACCCGAGACCGGTCGTGTCTGGCGTTTTCAGGGTTTTATGTCTGAATTTGGCAAGCCAAGCCATATTCCATCGCCCGATTCCGGGGCAGGGGGCGGGGCCGATGATGGTGGGAACTCTGGCACCGGGCAAAACGGTTCAGGTGGACATGACGGGCATGACCCAGATCAGCCAAGCCACACTCACGGCGGTGATGGTGATAATCCATTTAGCGATGACCCGGATTCTGATGGGCTGAGCCCGGCCACTCAGGGCGCTAACCTGCGCTGGGATGAGCTGTTCCCCTTCATCTATATGAAACATTGGCCGTCGATAGCGCCGGGCGCGCTGGATGCGGGTTTCATGGAGGTTCCGCAAAAGATCCTGGCGAACAGCGTGTTCCTGCAAAGCCTTGTTTCAAAATCCGGGGACAGGTCAGGGCAGGAGGCTTTGGCGGTTACTTACGTGGATCCAAGCTCGAACACCGACAATACACCAGGTGGGAATAGTTCGCCCCATCCGGCATCGGATGCGGGGCAATCCGGCAAGGCTCAGCCTGCGGCCGAACCGGGCAAACCCAAAGGGTTCATCTCCTCGATTGAATCGCTTGGCCCGCCATTCAGTTCTTATCCTGAATTGTGGCCGGCTCTGCGAGAGCTGCCTGATTTTTCGCTGGCCCAGATCACAGATCTGATCAAGGCCCGTCTGGGCGGATGGGCCGCATTCAAGGTTCTGGCAAATGCACCGGATGCGCAAAAGGAACTGGCCCGCATCTGGGAAAGCATCGTTGCGCTGAACCTTTTGGCTGGCTGGCAAAAAGACGAACTTGCAGTTCTGATTCAGGTGTTGACTACCCATCACGTTCTGACCCGTGCGCTGGCTGCAACCGAAGGAGGGCAGGCCAGCTTGATGACCGATCCGGTCACCGGACAACAGATCAAAGCTTGGATGCATGCGACGCTGGTTTTGCCTGGCTCCATATTCGAGCCGAAAAAACCTGCGCCGGTTGCAGCAAAGGATACAGATCATCAGATCCCTCTGAAATTGACAAAGCCCGGCTGGGTGCGCGCCTATTCATACGGGCTTGCCCGTTCGATCCGGTATCAGCCGCTTGGGTATGAATTGGGCGACGTGCAGCGTATCGAAAATGTCCTGCGCGGTGAAATGCGCGAGACGCGAAACCGGAGATTGCAGCGCCGCGAAAGCCATGAGGCACATTCCGATGTGACCACCAAAATTGCCCGGCGGGACGAGGATACCTCGGTTTCGGACCTGATCAATCAGGTGCGAAAGACGTTGGCCGACCATGTCTCGACCACGCATGTCAACTCCTACGACACCCAGTACGGAATGCCGACAGATGGCAATAAGATGAGTGTTACCGGGAATTGGTGGGTGCAAGAGCAGCCAGCCGGAGGCTTTGCGAAAAACGACCTGAAATTTGCCCGCGACATCGTCGAGAAAACGGTGCGAAACCTGTCACGCGAAATGCGCCATACGCGCGAGTTATCCGAAGTTGAAGAAACCGAATACTCGGATGTGACGCGCTTTGACAATCGGCGGAACGGCACGGATATCCGCGGCATCTATCGTTGGGTGAACAGAAGCTTTCGCTTGCGCACGAAAAGTCTGGGCGAGGTTTTGATTTTTGAGATCATGGTCCCCAGCCCGGGTGAGAATCTTGTCCGGCATATTCGCCGGTCCTGGCAGCTTGATCTGCGCCCACCGAAGTCTCCAGGTGAGTTTGGGATAAGCGGGTTTCAGGATTTGACCGACGAGGCTGGCAAGACAGACGATGGCAAGATCTTTTATCTCGATGCGTTTCAGGAATTTGGCGTGGAAGAGACCCGAATGGCCCCGCCATCCCAGCTTGTGGTCAGCCAAACGGTGCAAAGCCACACGCCAGTGGCCGAAGGCGCAGTCCTGATCCCCAGAGGCTTTGTGCCCATCAAAGCAACAGCAACGGTGATGAGTGTCGGAACCCCCGCAGAAACCCATGTCATCGTGGGGTCTGTCGCCCTGCAACCTCAGCAAGCAGGGGGCAAATCCGCCCCGCCCGGTTCAAACGGCCATGCGGACAAGTCACCGCAGCCACTGCGCCTGCCTGTCAGCCAAGCCTCGGGCGCGCAGGTGCTGAGTGCCCAGCTGGATAAAGGGTTCGGAACCGGAACCTCTCCGGCGGATGAAGGCCATCCGCTTGGGTTCACCATTCTGTGCAGCCTCAAGCAAACCGCAGCCACACAATCGTCCGAGCCCAACTCTCCGCCGGATATGCCGGTTCCCGATCCTGCACCAATGCATCTGCAATCCGAATTGACCGGTTTCTTTGCGGCAACTCTTGAAGTGATGTGCCAACGGACGGCGCAGACTTATTCCGATTGGCAATTCGAAACCTATAGGCTGATCAAGGAAGCGTATGCGCGGCAGCTAGAGGGATACCGTCGCAAACTGGAACAACAGGTGGCTGCGATTGAGGCTCAGAACCCTGCGTTCCTGAACAAGGCGGTGACGACGGAAATCCTGTCCGCGGCCCAGGAGCAAATCTTGACCCTCAGCGGGTCCGAGAAGGATGCCGTGGCCCCGGATTATGCCAAGCCGCGTATCCGGCACTATTTGCAACAAACGGTCGGGTGGTCCGACATCGCCACATTCATGGATATCGAGGACGAAGTCAGTGATCTGACAGGCGACCCCGCGGATCTTGCCCTGCGCGAGACCGTACCCGACCTGCGGTTCCGGGATTTTCTGCGCGCTGACCGTGTGCGCATTCTGGCGCCGGTCGACAGAAAGCACGCGCGCAGTTTCCTGTATTTCCTGCGCACCGGCCGGATCTGGCCGGATGCAGACCATCTTGCCCCTTGCTTGCCCGAAGACGCCGAAATTGTGGCCCGGATTAAATCGGAACATACACAAGACGATGAAGGCAATGCGCAATCCTGGACGGTTCAGGTGCCCACGCATATGTGCATGCTGAGTGCGGATGGTGATCTGCCAGGTCAGACGGATTCAGAATGAGACCGCCAGGCTTTCCGACCCCGCCCCGACCAAACGCCCCCGGCGGACCGCTTGAACCACAACAAGGCTGGGGTCCTTCTCCGGGCCGGGTATTGGGAATGCCGGTTGGCGCGGTGATCGCTTTTTCCGGGGAGCTTCTGGGACAATCCAAAAAGCTGGCGGGCGGGACCACTGATCTGCAACATTATGGCTGGAAGGTTTGCGACGGCTCACCTCTGTTGATTTCCGCTTATCCGGAATTGTTTGCCGCCATCGGATATCTGTTTGGTAAAGGCAAGGACGGAGAGTTTCGACTGCCTGATTACCAGGGCTATTTTCTGCGCGGCGTCGACCCCGGCGGGAAAGTCGATAAGGATCAGGACCAGAGGTACCGAACCGACAAAAAGAACCAGAAATATGACAGCGTAGGGTCGCTGCAACTGTCTGCGCTCCAGCAACACCAACATGTGCTGGAACAAAGCGACAGCACGGTATCAAACGGAGTGTTAGGCCCGGAACCGGTTATCGCCCCCACACCCCAATCCAATTCGGGCAACGTCGTTAAAGGGTCGGCCCTGACCAGCGAGACCGAGACCCGCGCAATCAACATCTCGGTCTATTGGCTTATCAAATGTCGGTTGGATGCGGTGTTATGACAGATAGAAAAGGCCGATCTGATGGCATGTAGGCTGGGCAAAATTGTAAGGTCGTTTCGCAAACCATCGGGTCAGATTCTCAAGGCGGCGCCAGATAAGGCGCAGGCAAAAGGAATAGATGTCAGTGATCATCAGCGGGATATCAACTGGCCGCAAGTCGCAGCCTCGGGTGTTTCTTTTGCGCTGATAAAGGCGACCGAAAGCGTCAGCATCAAGGATGCCTATTTTCAGCCAAATGTACTGGGCGCGAATGAGGTGGGTATCCTGTGCGGCGCCTATCACCTGCTTCACGTCAGCCACCCGGCCAAGCCACAGGTCACGAATTTTGTCGATGCAGTGCAGGCTGTTCTTTCGAAAGGCCCGGTTGGAAAATCCGGCCTTCTGCACCTGCCATTTACACTCGATCTTGAAGGCGTCCCGACGGCACAGGGGGCCGCCTATCGAAGCCTCGCGCTGGAATGGCTTACCAGCGTTCAGAGGGCTTTCGGAACGGTGCCGATGGTATATGCCAATCTGAACACCTGGGAGACTGAGCTGACTTCGGGTTTCGGGAACTACCCGGTCTGGCTGGCAGAATACGCAGCCAGACCCGCACCGGATGCTCCGCAATGGGAGTTTTGGCAGCACTCTACGAACGAGCGAGTGTCCGGTATTGCCCCAGAGGTTGATTTGGACGTGTATTGCGGATCGGTTCAGCAACTGAAGGCGCAGTACGGGGTGCAAAGCCGAAACTTATAATTGTCACAGTTCGATTCACCAAAATGATCAGTTGCTAACTTGGGCAAACCCAAAAAACGGTAGTGCAACTCCGCAAAGAATTTGAGTGATCCCGTTGAGCAGCCTCATCTGACTGGTTCAATTTGATTGTTAGTGCATCATTGGCCTGTGATCCATTGAGATGATGGTTT
>NZ_JBXWNE010000021.1:0-61224 GCF_059610225.1 Ruegeria sp. YTSA105 | reverse complement strand
ACAGGTGCCCGAAGGTCTTCCTCTCAGCAATCGCCATCGCAGCTCTCGTCATCTATTGGCTATGAGTCCTGACCCTAAGGCCCAAACTTGGCATTACCAATGGTAATAAGGATCGGTTCGAGGAGGGGCCGGGTTTAACTCCTGCTTTCCGTATCCCAAGGAATTCCGCTAGTGTCGGCACCGACCTGATATGAGTGATGCCGCCACATGATCGAAATCCGCGACCTGCAACTGCTCAGCGCTTTGGCGCGGCACCGGCATTTTGCAAAGGCAGCCGAGGAATGCGGGATTTCCCAGCCTGCGTTTTCTATGCGTATTCGCAACCTAGAGGATCGGTTGGGCGTGTCCATCGTCCGCCGCGCCAACCGGTTTCAGGGCCTGACCGAAGAGGGCGAGATGATCGTCCAGCGGGCGCGGCGCATTCTGGACGACACCAAGGCCTTGGAACAGCAGGTGCAGGCGGCAAAGGGGGAAATCACGGGGACTCTGATACTGGGCGTGATCCCGACTGCAATCGCCTTTACGGGCCGGTTGATCAAGCGTCTACAGCAGGCGCATCCGCGCATCATCACTCGGATCGAAACGATGTCGGCTACGGCCATTCAACATCGGCTGGACGAAGGCAGTCTGGATGCGGGCATCACATATGGCGACAGTATCGGCACCGATTTGCGGCAGGTACAGTCGCTGTATGAAGAAACCTATGTCCTGTTGATCCCGTCTCATATGACAGACGAAACGGGGCCAATTCCCTGGGCGCGGGTCGCCGAATTTCCGGTCAGCCTGCTTGAACCGCAGATGCAGAACCGCCGCATATTAGACCGGATTTTCGCAGAACAGGGCCTGCATCCTCATGTGGTCGCGGAAACCAGCGGGTTCACTGCCTCAATGGTCATGGCGCGTGAGGGATTGGCGGCCACCGTGGTGCCACGCGTGTTGGTTCGGGCGTTGGGGGATCTGAAGGGAACAAAGGTTCTGCCTTTGGTCGATCCGGTGGTCAGCAAACCTATCTGTCTGGCGACCCTGACACGCGATCCGGAACTGCCAACGGTTGGAGCGTTGCGCGCGGTGGTGACGTCTTTGCGGTGATAAGGTGTCGTTATCGTGCGATTGAAATATGCGATTTGACGATATGCTAGTCTGATGAGACACGGGGCCTGAATCGGAGGGCATCATGGCACCATTAGATACCAAGCCATCAGGCGCGCCAAAGGGCGTCTGGAAGTCAGGTAAAGGCAAGGGGCGGCACACACCCAAAGGCCGTCAGTTCACGGATGAGGCACAGGCCGAGATCACGCGCCTGCTGGGCGATCGTCCCCGCCGTCGCGACCTTTTGATCGAATTTCTGCATCTAATTCAGGACGAACACGGCCATATCAGCGCCGATCATATTGCCGCGCTTGCAGTCGAGATGCGGATTGGTCAGGCCGAGATCTATGAGACCGCCACGTTCTATGCCCATTTCGATGTGGTGAAAGAGGATGAAGCCCCACCGCCCGCGCTGACCATCCGCGTCTGCGATTCCCTGTCCTGCGAAATGGCCGGTGCCCAGCAGTTGCAAAAGGCGTTGGAAGACGGTCTTGATCCTTCCAACGTCCGTGTCTTGCGTGCGCCTTGCATGGGTCGTTGCGATACTGCGCCTGTGCTGGAGATCGGGCATAACCATATCGACCATGCCACCCCTGAAAAGGTGCAGGCGGCGATTGCTACGGATGATACCCACGCCCATTTGCCCGCCTATGAAACCTTTGCGGCATATGAAGCAAACGGCGGCTATGCCAAGCTGAAAGAGCTGCGCGAGAGCGGTGATTGGGAGAAAGTACAGGAAGACATCCTGTCCTCGGGCTTGCGCGGTCTGGGTGGTGCTGGCTTCCCGTCCGGCAAGAAATGGGGCTTCGTTCGCATGAACGAAGGCACCCGCTATCTGGCCGTGAATGGCGATGAAGGCGAGCCTGGCACGTTCAAAGATCGCTATTACCTTGAACGCACGCCGCATGTCTTCCTTGAAGGCATGCTGATAGCCGCATGGGCGGTCGAGGCCGAGACCTGCTTTATCTATATGCGCGATGAATATCCGGCGGTGCTGGAAATTCTACGCCGCGAGATTGCCGAGCTGGAACAAGCTGGCCTGGTTGAAAAGGGATATATCGATCTGCGCCGGGGCGCCGGTGCCTATATATGCGGCGAAGAATCCGCGATGATCGAGTCGATCGAAGGCAAGAAAGGCTTGCCGCGTCACCGGCCTCCGTTTGTGGCGCAGGTTGGGGTCTTTAACCGTCCGACCTTGGTGCACAATGTCGAGACGCTCTATTGGGTGTCGAAAATCTGCCGCGAGGGGCCGGAATGCCTCAACAGCACGGAAAAGAATGGGCGCACGGGTCTGCGCAGCTATTCGGTCTCGGGCCGGGTGGCGCAGCCGGGCGTCTATCTACTGCCCGCAGGGTCGACCATTGTGGATGTGATTGAGGCCGCTGGCGGCATGGCCGAGGGTCAGACTTTCAAGGCGTATCAGCCGGGTGGGCCGTCTTCGGGTCTGCTGCCTGCGTCGATGGATGATATCCCTCTGGACTTCGACACCTTGCAACCACACGGGACGTTTATCGGTTCCGCTGCTGTGGTGGTTCTGTCCGATCAGGATACGGCCCGCGATGCTGCGCTGAACATGTTGCGCTTCTTCGAGGATGAAAGCTGTGGCCAGTGCACGCCCTGCCGGGCGGGCTGTGAAAAGGCGGTCAAGCTGATGCAGGCTGACAAGTGGGATCAGGATCTGCTGGAAGATCTGTGCCAGGTCATGGGCGATGCCTCGATCTGCGGTCTGGGGCAGGCGGCCCCGAACCCGATCCGTCTGGTCATGAAACACTTCGCTGACGAAATCTGAGGGAGACAGAGCCATGCTTGATGCAAGCCCAACCAAGACCGTCACCTTCAACCTGAACGGCGATGATGTCACCGTGCCCGAGGGCTGGACCATCTGGGAAGCCGCCAAGGGGCAGGGGTTCACCATTCCGCACCTGTGTCATAAGCCGCAGCCGGGTTACAAACCCGACGGCAACTGCCGCGCCTGCATGGTCGAGGTGGAAGGCGAGCGCACTCTTGTCGCTTCGTGCATTCGCCCTGCGGCGGACGGCATGGTGGTGAAAACCGACAGCGACCGTGCCGAGAAATCGCGCGCAATGGTCATGGAATTGCTGGTCGCCGATCAGCCCGAGGTGGCCCACGACAAATCCAGCCATTTCTGGGACATGGCCGAACTGAACGATGTCAGCGACAGCCGGTTCCCTGCCAAAGAGCCCTGGAAAATCCCGTTGCTGGATGACAGCCATATCGCGATGCGGGTTAATCTGGATGCTTGCATCAACTGCAACCTCTGCGTTCGTGCATGCCGCGACGTGCAGGTGAACGACGTGATCGGTATGGCCGGTCGTGGACACACTGCGCAGGTGGTGTTTGACCAGAACGACCCGATGGGGGATTCGACCTGTGTCGCCTGTGGTGAATGTGTTCAGGCCTGTCCGACCGGTGCCCTGATGCCTGCCACAGTGCTGGACGACCAGCAGGTTGGCGACAGCAAGGACTATGACAGCGAAACCGAAAGCGTCTGCCCGTTCTGTGGCGTTGGCTGTAAGGTCTCGCTAAAGGTCAAAGACGGCAAGGTGAAATATGTCGAGGGGATCAACGGCCCTGCCAATGAAGGCCGCCTGTGTGTTAAAGGCCGGTTTGGGTTCGACTATATCCACCATCCCCACCGCCTGACCAAGCCGCTGATCCGGCGCGAGGATGCGCCTGCCAAGGGGTTGAACGTCGATCCGTCAGACCTGTCGACCCATTTCCGCGAAGCGACCTGGGAAGAGGCGATGGACCTGGCGTCCTCCAGACTGAAGGCGCTGCGCGACCAGGACCCACGCAATGTCGCGGGCTTTGGCTCGGCCAAGTGTACCAACGAAGAAGCATATCTGTTCCAGAAGTTCATTCGTCAGGGATTTGGGCACAACAATGTCGACCACTGCACGCGTCTGTGCCATGCCTCATCGGTGGCGGCGCTGATTGAAAACGTCGGTTCGGGTGCTGTGACCGCAACCTTTAACGAGATCGAAAACGCGGATGTGGCTATCATCATCGGGGCCAACCCGATTGAGAATCACCCCGTTGCGGCGACCTATTTCAAGCAGTTCACCAAGCGCGGCGGCAAGCTGATCGTGATGGACCCGCGCGGCGTCGGTATGCGCAAGTTCGCAGACGAAATGCTGCAGTTCCGTCCGGGTGCTGATGTCTCGATGCTCAACGCGATCATGAACGTGATCGTCGAAGAGGAACTGTACGACAGCCAGTACATCCACCGCTGGACCGAGAACTGGGAAGCCGAAAAAGAGCATCTGCGCGCCTTCACACCCGAGGCGATGGCGCCGATCTGCGGCATTGAACCGGATCAACTGCGCCGTGTCGCGCGTACCTTCGCGCAGGCCAAGGCTGGTCTGATCTTCTGGGGTATGGGCGTCAGCCAGCACATTCACGGCACCGATAATTCCCGCTGCCTGATCTCGCTGGCATTGATGACCGGCAATGTTGGTAAACCCGGCGCGGGTCTGCACCCGCTGCGTGGCCAGAACAACGTGCAAGGCGCGTCTGACGCGGGTCTGATCCCGATGTTCCTGCCGGATTATCAGTCGGTTATGGATGACGGCATTCGGGCCAAGTTCAACAATGTCTGGGACTCGGACGACTTCTCTAACGAGAAGGGCCTGACCGTCACCGAGATCATCGATCAGGCCTATGCGGGCAACATCAAGGGCATGTATATTCAGGGCGAAAACCCGGCCATGTCCGACCCGGATGTTGGTCACGCACGGGAAGCATTGGCCAAGCTGGAGCTGATGATCGTGCAGGATATCTTCCTGACCGAAACGGCCAACTATGCCGACATCATCCTGCCCGCCTCGGCGCTGTATGAAAAGAACGGCACCGTGTCGAACACCAACCGTCAGGTTCAGCGTGTGCGTCCGGCTGTGGCACCTCCGGGTGAGGCGCGTGAGGACTGGAAAATCACCGTCGAGCTTGCGCAGCGCATCGGGCTGAACTGGGACTACACGGATGTGTCTCAGGTCTTTGCCGAGATGAAGCTGACCATGGCGTCACTCGACAACATCACCTGGGAGCGGCTTGAGACCGAGACGATCACCTATCCATCGCTCAGTGAGACCGATCCGGGTCAGGCGATCGTGTTCGGTGACGGCTTCCCGCGGACAGACGGACGGGCCAAGTTCACCCCGGCCAGTGTCATCCCGCCGGATGAAGCGCCGGATGAGGAATACCCGATGATTGCCACAACCGGCCGTCAGCTGGAACACTGGCACACCGGGTCGATGACTCGCCGGTCCAACGTTCTGGATGCTGTGGAACCGGAAGCAAACTGTTCGATGAACCCTCGTCAGCTGAAACTGATGGGGATCGAGCCGGGCGAAATGATCCGTCTCACCACCCGTCGTGGCTCGATCGAGATCATGGTTCGAGCCGACCGGGCGATCGCCGAAGATATGGTGTTCATTCCGTTCGCCTATGTCGAGGCGGCGGCGAACATTCTGACCAACTCGGCCATCGACCCTTATGGTAAAATCCCTGAGTTCAAATTCTCGGCCATTCGCGTTGAAAAGATCGAAGGCGTAATCGCGGCTGTGTAAGAGTGTCGGAGTAGAGTTTTTGAGGGCGGCCTTGCGAGGCCGCCCTTTTAGGTTTCCGCGACGTCAACGGGGAAATAGGCATTTCCCACTCAGCTTTGCGCCATTTGCGCCATATTTCTCTGGTTTCAGCAATTTTAAACCTAAGAAAACGCCACCAAGCGCCCATTTTGCGGTCGTGAGGTTAGGTCTTGATTGGGTTTGGAAACGAAATTGGGGAACCGATTGCGCAGGGCCCGAACCTGTGGGCAGTCGGGCCTAGGCGCCGAAGCCGAAATAGATGGTAGTAGTGCGATCAGAGCAACAAGGGCTGAATGAAACCGCAAGACGTGTATAACGATTTGAAACAGGCTGAGCTTTCGTTTGTCGTATTGCCGGGTATGTCGGTTGATGCGATCCTGAGCGAAGTCCTTAGTTTTTTCCTGTCCAGAAACTTCCTGATGTTTCTGCCCGCTTTGATGCTGTTGCTCCTTGGTGCGACGCCGTCATTGTTTGCTGAACCGCTAAACGGGCTGGGGCGATCGATCTATTGGATGTTCGGATTGCTGGGGTATATGGGTTCGGTGGTTCTGATGTTGCTTTTTGAAGCAGTCTGCAGCCGATATCTGGGCATCAAACGGTTTTTCACCCCGCTGACATGTTTTCCCGTTGCGTATGGGGCGATGAAGTTTGCCCAATTCGCAACGACAATGGTTTTCAGTACGTTTCTGTCTTTCAGCTTTGAAAACTCGCCGCTTTTGCTGCCTCAGTACTTTCTCGTCGTTGGAATTGAAGTGATCGTAATCGTTTGGGTTTTTCCACCTTATCTGGCCCGCCTGCGCGCCGGCGATCCGCAACCCGAGGACGAGCCGGATAGCAGAGTGGAATCCCGTGTTCCTGTGGCCAATGGTTTAGTGTCCGCCAATGGGCAAAATTTTTTGGCCAAGGATATCTTGTTCGTTCAGGCTCAGCAGCACTATGTCACCCTGCGTGTAGATGAAAAAGAAGTGCTGGTGCGTTCAACGTTCAAAGGCATCCTATCGCAAATGCCAGAATGCTATGGCCTACAGGTGCATCGGTCCTTTTGGGTTGCTAATCGGTGTGTGGATATTGCTAAAAGCCTGAATGAAGTCGGATATCTGGTTCTGGGCTGCGGCAAAAAGATCGCGATCGCCCGTAGCCGGCACGGCGCCGTGCGTGATTGGCTGTCCGAGATGGCGTCAGCGGAAAGCCCGGCAACAGTTAAAGCTTCACAACAACAAACCTGACATCGTTCGGCGGAAACATCCGGCTTATCGGTTCGTTTAGATAATCCACCTTCCCATCGCTGCTGGGTACAGAATACGCAGTGGATGGGAAGGTGGGCAGTTCAATATTTTTAGTAATGAAAAGACTTGAATTTTGATCTTTTGCTTTCCCCGATTTTGAGTTTTTCCCCCTCTATAATCAGGTCGTACTGGTCAACAAGTCACTCGATAAAGACGCCGCAAAACCAGGCGCTGCCTTCTTTTCCTGCATAGGCACGGACCTGGCAATGAAATTGGTACGAAACGTCAAAAATTCGAAACGAACGGCAATGAAAATTCGTGTCGCACGAAATGAATAGAGCGACTTGTGCATTCGCTGTCATGTTAAGAAATTGATAGTAAAGGGGTTAATGAAATTCCCTGCCTTCCTGTGATTTGGCCCGAAACTGTTGTCACAGATGCAGAGTTTCGCGCAGGATTAGTAGTCGCGCTCGAAAAAGACACCCAATCCCGTTTCCCCCCGCCCGTCAACGGTTCCGCGCATTGTGATATTATCGGTGACGTCCAGATTGAGGTTCACTTCGGTATTTCCTTCGGTGTTCACGTTGAAATCGGTATAGAGATTGTCACCCAGATACGCCCCGGCGCCCAAAATTCCGCCGCTTGACGTTGCTCCGATATCGACTGTGTCGACACCGGTCGACTCCCTCAGACCCTTGGTCGCATCCCCTCCTGCACCGCTGAGCTGCGCCAGCGAAGCCGCCATCTGGGCAATGACAAAGGGGGACAGCTCAGAGAAACGGTTGCCAAACAACAGCATGGCCAGCGCCTCTTCTGCTGGCCGTTCCGGATCCGAGAACACGTTGACCTCGGGGGCGTCCAGCGGCCCGGCGATTTCGATTGTAGCGGTCCCGTCCGAGGTGCTGTTTGAGGATTCAAATTCGATATAGGGTGTCAAGTCGCCTTGTAGGGTCACGATCCCTTTTGTCAGGGCCAGCCTGCGGCCCAGAATGTCGAAATTGCCTCGGATTAGAGCGATCTGGCCCGAAGGAATGATCGAGGTTGTTGTTCCGCCTATGTACAGCTGTCCGCCGAGTTCGGCATTCACGCCTCGACCTCGGACAAACACGGCCTTGGGGGCGAGCAGAGCGATGTCCAGCGCAATACGGGAATCGCTTTGGGTGGCATCGTCCTGTTTTACCAAACGGGCACGTTCCCGAGTCCTATAGCTGGCCGCGTTTTCGTTGATATGTTCGATCTCTGGTATGGGTGCAGCGCCGACCGCACCCGAGGCGGCGGCGAGATTAATATTGGTTTCCTCGAATGTAATTTGCCCGACTATTGTGCTGTTGCCGGCCAAAGCTCCGGTCATTGCGATTTGCCCGTTCAGGATCGTCTCGTACAAAAGCTGATCCGTCAGCACGAGACGATTGAGCGTGGTCGTAATTTGCGCATTGAACGGAGGCGTCAGGTCAATCGGGCCCGCGACGGTGAAATTACCCCCGGCGCGGGTTCCACCATTTAGGGAGATGTTGGCGCGGTTGTTGGCCAACTCGACCGCGCCACTGATGCCGGTAATGGTCTGACCGGCTCCCGGTATCGCCAACGAGGTTCCAGAGGTCGTGATCGACCCGCTGAGCGCCTCAAGCGAGGGTTGGCCATTCAAGCTAAGGTCGTACCGCGCAGTCCCGTCGATTTGGTTGGGGGTGATGAACAGGTTTGCGATACCGATATTAACCCCGCCTTGCGCCTGCAGATCGGCGTTTCCTGTGGTTTCATCGAAGGTGCCCGAGATTTTGCCGGTGATCTGTGCCGGGCCCTGCGCCGAAGAGTTGATAGTCCAGACGCCTGCCTTGCGCTTTGCGGTCCCATTGGCGGTGATTGTACCAGGAAAATCTGGGGCGAAACGCTCGACCTTGTTTAGCTCGGCGTCAAAGTCCAAGTCTGCCGATCCGTCAGAGCCGACCGACCCCGTCAGCGACGCGTATGAACTGTCCGGCCCACGCAAGCTGACTCTTCCTTCAAGGCCCGAAGCTGTTGGCGCGGCGTTGCCTTCCAGCGTCAGTGGTCCTGACAACGTCTTGGAAATCCGCGCCAGATCGTCCAGCTCTACCGAATAGCTCAGCCCTCCGGTCTCTTTGCTGACCTGACCCGAAGCGTCTGCGGTCAAGGCCGTGCCCCGCAGTTTGAAGTTTTGGACATTCAGACCCTGATCACTGTTCTCGGCATCGACACGCAGCGTCGTTCGACCTTCGATCAGTTTGTCGACGAGACTGATGCCAATCTGGACGTCCTGCGCATCGACATCGCCGGCTATGTCGAAGGTCTGGCTGGACAAAGCTCCGTTGCCATTGATATCCGCGGTAACCGACCCGGCAAGATCCCGGCCCGCGAGATCCGAAAATAGCGAAAGATCAGGGACTGTCACCTGTGCCTGACCATCAAGAACTAGATTGCCGGTTGGGTCATTGATCGACGCGCTTACTTGTGCTGTCACGGCCCGTCCGTTGATGGTGGCTTTGCGTATGTCGATAAGGTCTCCCGTTTTCGCACCATCCCAGGTGATCACGGTTTTGCCTGCAAGCAGAGGATCGACTTCGGACATACCTGTCTGCAGATCCTGCGTCGTAATGCTGGCCGTGCCATCAAACTCTTGCGTCTGCAGGGTGCCTTTGCCGTCCATTTGCGCGCTGAGCGACCCGCCAAGCTGCCGCTGGGCCAGCCCGGAAAAGACCGAGAGGTCGGGCGCGTTGAGGCTGGCCTGACCGTCGATTGTCAGATTGCCATCAGGCGTGGTCACTTCGCCACTGGCCTGTGCCTGCGCGGCCTGACCGTTCAGTTTGAACTCGCGTATGGATATTCCATCCGCCCCACGACGAGCATCCAGAGCGATGGTGGTCTGGCCGGTGATTACGGGGTCGATATCGTCGCGACCGGTCGATAGGTTGTTGCCCTGAACAACCACTTTGCCATCAAAGCTGCCCTCAAGCGGAGAGCCCTTGCCCTGAACCTCTGCCGACGCCGACCCTGCCAGTTCCAACTGGGCAAGGCCAGAGAACCGGGACAGGTCGGTAGCGTCCAGCGTAGCCTTGCCATCAACAGCCAATCCGCTGGTCAATCCACTGATCAGCGTGTCCAGCGCCAGAGTGTAATCCGACCCGACCAGTTCGAAACCGGACAATGTCAGCGACTGGTCATCACCATACTCAAACTGCCCGTCCAGCGTGATGCGATCTCCGACGGCTGTATTCAGGTTCGGATCGGTCAGATCAATGCCCGTGACGCTGGCTTGCAGATCGCCGTTCACAGTAAATCCAAGGGTCTGATCGAGCACGCCTTGCGCGATAATTTGCATGCTCTCAAGTTCGGCTTGGGGGGATTTGAACTTATCTGCTGTCAGGCTAAGATCCCAGAGATTGCCGTTTTTCTGATCAAACAAGGTCGAGATATGCGCGGACTTGATCGTTTTGTCACCACCGCCAACCGGAAGCGTGACCGCCTGTCCCTGCGGCGGGGTAATGCGTCCCTGCAAGGCGGCAAACTGCAATGTGCCACCTTCGGCAAGGGCCAACTTCCCTTCAAGGTTCAGGGCCTGCGTTGCAAGCTGAAGATCGGACAGGTCCAGCGCCCCTTCGGGCAGGGTCTGGCCCTGCACGAACAGCCGCGAGTCCGTCCCGAAAAACGGGTCGATTGCAGGGCCGACGAAGGGTGTCAGGTCTCCGTTCAGATCGGCGGTAAATGCTATGCCTTCCGCAGTGTCGTCAGGGGCCGAACCAAGCCGAACCTGCCCGGCCAGACGCTGCTGCCCGTCACTGCTCAGCCCGATATCGGCGGTGAAATCCGTCAGCGGTCCGGCACCTTTTGCCGTCAGCTCGATCGTTGGGCTGTCGGGAATGTTCAAAGCGGTCGAAATAAGCCCGCCGGATGCCTCGGCCACGTTCAGGTCCAGATTGATCTCGCTTGTCGAGTTGTCGAACCCGGCGGTCAGTGTGATCTCATCTCCGGCACGATCCAGCCGCACCACGTCGAGATTGGTGTCCAGCGTTCCATCAGCAAGCGACAGATTGCCGGTGACGGATAAGTCGGCGGCTACCCCAATCAGCGGCTGCCCCAGCGACAGCTGATCCACGCGGATTTCGCCGATTTCAACTGCGACAGGCAGCTCGGGCAGCTGGAATGTCTGGGTTTCCGCAGAGGGAGGAGGGGCATCTTTGGTTGTGGTGCCCGGCGCACGGGCTACGTCGATCTCTTGCGCTGTCAGCGCATTGACCGAGAACCGCCCACGTATCAGGGCCAGTCTGTTCCAATCCAGTTCGGCATCTTTGATGGTCAGCCAGACGCCCTCATCATCCGATACCGTGATCTCTGCGATTGTGGCCCGTGCGCTGAGGGCGCCTTGCAAGCCTTTGACGGTTACGTTCTGATCATCACCGGACAGGGTATCCTGCAGAAACTGCTCTAGCATACTGCCGCCTTCGTCCTGCGCCAGAACGGGGTAGGGCACCCACAGCAGAACAGCCGCCAAAACTGGATATGAGAAACGATGTGTCAAAATGCCTGACCAATTCCGATGTAAAACTGCAATCCGTCCCCGGTGCCGCCCTGAACGGGAAGGGCGAGATCAAGACGCAGGGGGCCAAAACCACCGAGGTCATATCTGATACCAAGCCCGGCGCCGGAATGGCTCTCTGCAGCGCTGCTGACAAAAGAGGACGTGTCGACAACACCATAATCATAAAACCCGACCAGCGATATTGTCTCGGTGATTTTGCCGCGAACTTCGCCAGATAGACCGAGGAAAGACTTGCCGCCAGCAACCTCATTGCCAACAGGAATGCCGAGGCTTTCATAGGGCTGACCGCGCACAGTGCCCGCACCGCCCGAAAAGAACAGGAAATCGGGTGTGACCCCGTCCAAGGCGGGTCCTACAATCGACCCAATCTGGACCCGTCCGGCCAGCACGAGACGACCTTGCGTCCGCAGACTGGTATAGGCACGCGCGTCCGCAAACATCCTGAGGCCTGTTTCTGTGTCGGACAGGCCGACAAATGGCATCACACGGGCATCCAGGTAATAGCCATTGGCGGCGCTGACCTTGCTGTCCCTTTCATCCCATTCGGAGCGGAACGGCAGGATGAAATAGCGGAACTTACGCCCGTCGCCATAGGCGTCATCTGCATCCGACCACTGAAACCCGGCGGATGCCTCGGCGTATAGGCGGTCTGAAAATGTGCGTCTTGCACCATAGGCCAGAGACGTCACCGTCACGTTGTAATTGTCGGTGTTGCGACGTTCCAGAAGGGCGCTCCAGAACGTACTGTCATCGGGGCCCAGCCGGTCGGGCTGATCCAGCCGCAGCCCGATGCGCCCGTCCAGATCCTCGGCCCCGCCAATATTGCGCAACGATGCCTCAAACCGCAGGCGTTGGGCGCGGCGGAACACGTTGCGATGCGTCCAGGTCGTCGACAGCTCCATCCCATCGCGCGAGGCCACTTCCAAACCGAAGGTCAGGCGGCGTTTGGGCATGTCTTCAAGATAGACATCGAAATCCAGGGAGCCATCAGGGTTGGGAGTGTCGTGCTCTTCGATCGAGACAATATTAAACGTGCCGGTGCGGCGAAGCCGGGTTCCGACCTTTTGCACCTGCTGGGGGGAATACACCTCTCCGGTTGGGAAGCCGGCGATTTGTTCGACGGACCTGTGGCGAACATCGCTGTCGCCTTTGATGTACATTTTTCCAAAGCTCAGACGCGGTCCCGGGGCGAGGTCAATGCGGGAATCCAGCTTTGCCTGGGCGTGGCGGGCAATGACTTTCTGGCCGCTGACCTCGGCCTTGGCATGACCAGCGTCACGCCATCCCTGCACGCCTGCTGACGCGGCTTGCTGAATGGCGCCGGTGGTGGCCAGTTTGCCCGACGCATAGTCTTCGGGAAGAACCGTTTCGGTCGCGATCGGCCGGACCACCGCCTGGCCAAATGTGAAGGTTGGGCCGGTTTTAACAGCAATCACGATTTTGTTGATCTGATTGGGCACGTTGAGTGAACTGAGTTCCGCCGCCTCTTTCCCGTCCAGTTTAATGCTGACGACGGGACTGAAATAGCCTTCGTCATAAAGGATCTGTACAATGGTGGTATAGTCCGACAGGGCCGCTGACAAAAGTTCAAGCGGCGTGTCCAGCCCGCGGGATTCTGCGGTTGTCACCGATGCGGTATCTTCGATCCGTTCAACCAGCGCTTTCGGAGCGCCCGGTGCCGTGAGGACGGTTTCCAATGCGGCCAGCGATGTGGGCAATGTGGCGACGACTATTCCGAACAGACAATTTCTCACAAAGCTGCATTGTCTTATTCGCTGCATCTATTGGCTCCAGCTGCCCCAACTAGAAATTAATTTCGGCGCCTTTTCGGATGTGGCGGCCCCTTAAGGATAGTTAGAACATCTGTAATCGTGTAGGGGAAGCGTTTATCGTTTGGCCAAGAAAATTAACGGAACAAGTGATGGCTCAGTGCCAGTTCAAAGGCCAGCATTGCGGAACCAGCGAATGATCGCCGCGCGATCTTCCGGTTCCATATAGGTGACATTTGCGGGTGGCATGGCGTGACTGACACCGGCCTGCAGGTAAATCTGTTTCGCATTGCGGGCGATGTCACCTTGGGTTTCCAGAAGAATGCCCTTTGGCGCCCACAGGATGCCGTCCCAAACCGGTTCGCGCGCATGGCACATGGAACAGCGCCCCAGAACGACATCATGTGCCTGTTCGAACCCGTCTGCTTCAGCGTATTTCTGCTCAAAAGCGGTGAGCGGCTGCGCCTCGGCCTCCTCCAGAGGTTTGTACATAGGCGCGGTGGACAGCCACATGATGGCGATGAATAGCAGAGCGGTCACCAGCCACGTCCAGGTCGGATCACCGGCGCGGGCGTGGCGTGTATTGAAGTAGTGACGGATTGTGACACCCATCAGAAATACCAGCGCCGCAATGATCCAGTTGTATTGGGTGGCAAAGGCCAGCGGGTAGTGGTTCGAAAGCATCAGGAAAACCACAGGCAAGGTCAGATAGTTGTTATGAGTCGAACGCAACTTGGCGATCTTGCCGTATTTCGGGTCCGGGGTGCGGCCATTCTTAAGGTCGTCTACGACGATGCGCTGGTTCGGCATGATGATGAAGAATACATTCGCTGTCATGATCGTGGCGGTGAATGCGCCCAGATGCAGCATCATCGCGCGCCCGGTGAATATCTGGTTGTACCCCCAGCCCATCACCACCAGCAGGACAAACAGCAGCACCATCAGTAATGTTGGGCGCTCACCCAGACCGGATTTGCACAGGAAGTCGTAGATAAGCCAGCCCATAGTCAACGAGGCAGCCGAGATCAGAATGCCCTGCCACAGCGCCAGATCGACCTTTTGGGCATCAATCAGATAAAGCTCTCCACCAACCCAGTAGACGATCATCAACAGCGCAGCTCCGCTAAGCCAGGTGGCATAGCTTTCCCATTTGAACCAGGTCAGATGATCCGGCATCCGCTCGGGTGCGACGAGGTATTTCTGAATATGGTAAAAGCCGCCGCCATGTACCTGCCATTCTTCCCCGTCGGCGGGGCCGGGGATATCCCGGTTCAGGCCAAGGTCCAGAGCGATGAAGTAAAAGGATGATCCGATCCAGGCGATAGCAGTGATTACGTGCAGCCAGCGCACAGCAAATGCCATCCAATCCCAGAACACGGCGAATTCAAACATGAGAGTTCTCTCCAGTAGGTTATAGTCACCCTAGGCAAACTGGCTTTTCTTCGGTATTCCCGTATATTGTCAAACTGTATCAAAAAAAACGATAAGATGTCCTATCTCGACAATATTCGCACCTTCGTTCGTGTCTATGATCTGGGCAGCATGTCTGCTGCCGGGAGGGATTTGCGTGTTTCACCGGCGGTGACTTCGGCGCGAATATCACAGCTTGAGGATCATTTGGGCGTGCGTCTGTTTCAGCGGACTACACGTAACCTCAGCCCGACCGAGCAGGGACGTGCGTTTTACCCCGGAGCGGTTGCGGTCCTGGATGCCGTAGATGAAGCCGAGGCGCAGGTTGTTCACCTGACCGAAGCCCCCCGCGGGTCACTATTCGTAGCCGCGCCTTTGGGCGTCGGGCGCAGGTTATTAGCCCCACATGTGCCGGATTTTCTCTCGGAATACCCCGAAATTGATGTGCGATTGCGCCTGACCGACAGGTCAGTGGACCTGACGACCGAAGGATTGGATCTGGCCTTTTTCATTGGCCAGCCCGAGGACAGCACCCTGCGTATTCGCAAGATCGCGGATTGCGCGCGGGTTCTGTGTGCTGCACCGGACTATGTAAAACGCAGAGGGATGCCGCAAAACGGAGCCGATCTTGTGTCCGACAAGCACGAGTGTCTTAACCTGCGGTATCCCGGCGCTGCAGAGTTTCAGTGGATGCTGGAAACTCCAGACGGGCCAAGACGTTATGCCGTGTCGGGCCGGTTTGAATGCGATGACGGAGATGTTTTGACCGATTGGGCGTTGTCAGGGCAGGGGATCGCGATGAAACCTGTGTTTGAGGCAGCGGAACATCTCAAGGCTGGACGTCTTGTGGTGGTTGCAAAGGAGACACCTCCTGTCTCTGTTCAGATGGCGTGTCTCTATACCCATCGACGTCACCAGGATCCCAAGGCGCGTTTGTTCATGGATTTCATGATCGCGCGAATTGGCAAGGTTGTGCAAAACTCGGACATCAACGGTTAGCAAAGGCTCCCGGCCGCGCGTAAATTTTCTCGAAGGGCTGTAACCGTCACTATCCGCGCCGCGCCCAACGGGTGCGGCGCCCGGCTCAACAGGAGGAGGCCCGGCAGGGGCGATCGACGGGCGGAAGGTTCGCCCGGTCAGTTAGCTGCCACGATACGTGGAGTAGCTGTATGGCGAAAGCAAGAGCGGCACATGATAGTGGGCGTCTGCTTCAGACATACCAAACCTGATTGGAATCTCATCCAGGAACAGCGGTTCGTCATCCGCCTGGCCAGAGGCGCGCAGATAGTCACCCGCGCTGAAAACAAGCTCATATTCCCCGGTTTCAAAGTTTGCTTGCGGTAGTATTGGGCTGTCTGTTCGCCCGTCTGCATTGGTCAGCATCTCAGCCAGTTTGTGGCGTCCGTCCTGGGTAATCGCGTACAGAGCAATTTTCAGCCCCTCTGCGGGACAGCCTTTGGCGGTGTCCAGAACATGGGTTGTCAGGTATCCTGCCACGCGTTTCTCCTCATATTCCGATCACCGCAACGAGTGGCTGTTGAAAACCGCAAACTGCAATCGAGTATTGTTTGACGCAGTCTGGGGCGAAACCCGAGACTTTGGGAATGCCGAAAGAAAAGGAAACAGCGTTCGGATTGATTTGATAATACTGCTCCCAATTCTGCGGTAAAGCGTAGGTAGTGTAACACAACTGAGACGGAACATTCATGCAGCCCCCTCGCTATCCCCGTGACATGATCGGATACGGAGCCAACCCGCCAAACGCCCAGTGGCCTGGCGGAGCAAATCTGGCCGTTCAGATTGTGCTGAACTACGAAGAGGGTGGCGAGAACTGCGTGCTTCACGGTGATGCCGCGTCCGAGGCCTTTCTGTCCGAGATTGTCGGCGCAGCGCAATGGCCAGACCAGCGTCATTGGAACATGGAATCGATCTATGAATACGGGTCGCGGGCAGGGTTCTGGCGTCTGCACCGCTTGATGCAGGACTTGCCCATAACCGTTTACGGTGTCGCTTCGGCGCTGGCACGGTCGCCCGATCAGGTTGCCGCCATGAAAGACGCAGGTTGGGAGATCGCAAGTCACGGCCTGAAATGGGTCGAACATAAGGATATGTCTGAAGCGGAAGAGCGCGCTCAAATAGAAGAGGCCATCCGCCTGCATACCGAGGTCGTGGGGGAACGTCCCTATGGTTGGTATACCGGCCGGTGTTCCGAGAACACCGTGCGTCTGGTGGCCGAAGAGGGGGGCTTTGCCTATGTGGCGGACACCTATGCGGATGATCTGCCCTATTGGATGCAGGCCTCTGGCCGGGACCAGTTGATCGTACCATATACTCTAGATTGTAACGATATGCGCTTTGCAACGCCGCAAGGTTTCAATTCAGGCGATCAGTTCTATTCCTATCTCAAAGACAGTTTCGACGCGCTTTATTCCGAGGGTGAAGCCGGTGCGCCCAAGATGTTGTCGATCGGTCTGCATTGCCGCCTTATCGGTCGTCCAGGTCGGGTCATGGCGCTGAAACGGTTTCTGGATTATGCGCGTGGGCACTCGGATGTCTGGTTCGCGACCCGTCTGCAGATCGCCCAGCATTGGGCAGCGCAGCACCCGCCTGTATCAGGTCCAAAGCCGTCAGAAATGGCGCGGGACGCTTTCGTAGCCGCTTATGGCGGGATCTTCGAACATTCGGCGTGGATTGCAGAGCGCGCCCATGGGCTGGAACTCGGCGCGGCTCACGATACTGCCGGCGGGTTGCACAACGCACTGACGCGCATGTTCCGTTCGGCCTCGGATGAGGAGCGGTTGGGCGTGCTGACCGCGCACCCGGATCTGGCAGGCAAGCTGGCACAGGCCAAGCGACTGACGCAGGAAAGCACGGCGGAACAATCCTCGGCGGGGCTGGATGCGTTGACGGATGCCGAACGCGATGCCTTCACCGATCTGAATAGGCGCTATACCGACAAGTTCGGATTTCCCTTCATTATTGCTGTGCGTGATCATGACAAAGCCTCTATCCAGCAGGCGTTTCAGCGGCGGATAGATCAGGACCGGGAAACCGAATTCGCCGAGGCCTGCCGACAGGTCGAGCGTATTGCCGAATTCCGCCTGAGGGATGTGCTGCCTTCATGAAACAGATCCGGACTGTTCCTTTAACGCCTGACGCTTTTGCCCCGTTCGGAGATGTGATCGAGGCATCGGGCGACCCGGACAAGATCATCAACCAGGGCCAGTGCGGGCGTTTTCATGACCGGGCGGCCCTTGATTTCGCGGGCGGCCGCGCCGGGATCAGCCTGTTCAACGCCAACCCCCGAACCCTGCCGTACCAGTTGGATATGGTTGAACGGCATCCTGATGGCAGTCAGGCCTTTGTTCCCATGACCCATCAAACCTTTCTGGTCGTTGTAGCACCAGATGTTGACGGGCAGCCGGGCGAGCCGTGTGCCTTTGTCACCCGGCCCGGTCAGGCGGTGAATTATCATCGTGGGACGTGGCACGGCGTTTTGACACCATTGCATGGCCCTGGATTGTTCGCCGTTGTTGATCGGATCGGCGATGGGCCCAACCTGGAAGAATACTGGTTCGATACCCCTTTTCAGGTGGTGTCGTAGCCAAATGAAGCCGCAGCATAAGCGGTGAGACCCCCGTGAATCTGACAGAGAGGACAGTAACTCATGGCTGACACTTCAATAGGGACACCCGAACAGCTTCGGGATCCAAATTATACCCCGGCGCTGCACAAGGCAGTTCCGCTGGGCATTCAACATGTTCTGGCGATGTTCGTTTCGAACGTGACGCCTGCGATCATCGTTGCAGGGGCCGCCGGGTTCGGGTTCGGTTCGAACTCCCCCGATTTTCCCGAACTGCTGTACCTGATCCAGATGTCGATGCTGTTTGCCGGCGTCGCGACCTTGCTGCAAACGGTGACGATTGGCCCGGTAGGAGCGGCTTTGCCTATTGTTCAGGGCACCAGCTTTGCGTTTCTGCCGATCATGATCCCGCTGGTTGCTGGCAAAGGCGTCGATGGTCTGGCCGCATTGTTTGGCGGTGTCATTATCGGTGGGGTGTTCCATGCCCTGCTGGGCACGGTGATTGGCAAGATCCGTTTTGCCTTGCCACCTCTGGTCACAGGCCTTGTGGTGACAATGATTGGTCTGGCGTTGGTCAAGGTCGGCATTCAATACGCCGCCGGAGGGGTTCCGGCCATTGGAACGCCTGAATACGGCTCGGCGCTGAACTGGTCGGCTGCTTTGGTCGTGGTTGTGGTAACGCTGGGGCTGAAGTTCTTTACCCGCGGAATGCTTTCGGTTTCTGCCGTTCTGATTGGTCTTGCGGTTGGGTATGTCTATGCCCTGATGGTTGGCATGATCACGTTTGAGGCAATCGGAACAAGCTGGAGCCGCGCTGCAACTTTCGCCCTGCCTGTGCCCTTCAAGTATGGGTTCGAGTTCTCATTCGCCGCCATAATCGGGTTCTGTCTGATGGCCTTTGTTTCGGCAGTTGAGACGGTGGGGGATGTGTCGGGTGTGACCAAAGGCGGAGCCGGGCGCGAAGCCACGGACAAGGAAATCACCGGTGCAACCTATGCTGACGGCTTCGGCTCGGCCCTGGCGGGCGTGTTCGGCGGCTTACCCAACACGTCGTTCAGCCAGAATGTCGGGCTGATCGCGATGACCGGCGTCATGAGCCGAAATGTCGTCACCATCGGCGCCTTGTTTCTAATCCTGTGCGGCCTGGTGCCCAAGGTTGGCGCGATCATCCGTACCGTTCCGATCGAAGTACTGGGCGGTGGCGTCATCGTCATGTTCGGGATGGTTGTCGCCGCGGGTGTTTCGATGTTGTCCGATGTGGATTGGAATCGGCGCAACATGGTGATCTTTGCCATCGCGCTGTCAATCGGGTTCGGCCTCCAGCTCGAGCCGGGTGCGGTGCAACACTTGCCCGATACTCTGGGCATCCTGATGAAAAGCGGGCTGCTGCCTGCGGCTCTGATCGCCATCGTGCTGAATCTGATCCTGCCGGATGAGTTGGCCGATGAGGCAACCGAAGAAGTTTCGGGCGGCATGTCGGGGCACGGGTCGGGCAGCCTTCCCGGCAAGTAACCAAATGAAAATCGGCGGATCGCGTTAGGTCGCGGTCCGCCTATGTGTCGGCCATCATACGAGCGACATCCAGCATGCGGGCTGAAAACCCCCATTCATTGTCATACCAGCCAAAAACACGAACCTGAGTTTCGCCGATCTGCCGGGTTTCTGGCCCTGCGATGATCAGAGATTCCGGCCGCGTCCGCAAATCGGACGACACCAGCGGCTCATCCGTCCAACCCAGAACGGGAGACTCTGCAACGGCTGCACGCAGGGCGGTTTCAAAATCGCAGGCGCTCAGGCCGCGCTTCAGCGTCACAATCAGATCAACCGCGGAAACGCTTGCCGTAGGCACCCTGACCGCCGCGCCCGAGATGCGCCCGGCCAGATGGGGCAGGACTTCGTCTATCAGGTGCATAGCGCTGGTGGTGGTCGGGACCATCGACAGCGCTCCGGCGCGTGACCGTGCCAGATCACCACGCGGAGCGTCGATCATCGGCTGGCTGTTGGTGTAGCAGTGAATGGTGGTCATATGGCCCGACGCGACACCAGCGATCCCGTCCAGAACCTTGACCAGCGGAGCCAGCCCGTTGGTGGTGCAAGAGGCATTTGACACGATCCGCGCATTGCCCAGCTGATCCTCATTTGCACCCAGAACGATTGTGGCCTCGGTCGCAGGCGAGGGGCCGGAAATCAGTACTTTCCTTGCCCCTGCGGTCAGGCCTTGACTGGCAACATCCGATGTCCGGGCAACGCCGGTGCAGTCCATCAGGACATCTACACCGGACAGATCAACCCGGCTGAGGTTGGGGCTGTGTGTAACAGGAATAGCGTGCCCATCGACAACCAGTTGCGCAGTTCCCTGTTCCACTTTGCCCGGATAGGGCCCAAAAGTGCTGTCGTACTTGAACAGATAGGCGCAGGTCTCTAGCGGTGCGATGTCGTTGATCAGCACCAGTTCGATGTCGTGACCGAGCGGCATGGCCAGAAGCTGCCGCAAAATCGTGCGGCCGATGCGGCCGAATCCGTTAATTGCGAGTTTCATGCGCAAGCTATGGCAGTGGCTTGGATTAACCTCAATGCCAGTTTCCTGTCCGGGTCAGTTACAGCTGACCTGTGAAAAGAACTGGCCCGAGATGTTCTGGTACATGCTGGCCACAATCGGCTTGCACCCGGTTGCCTGCTGAATAGCCGCGATGGCCTGAATAGTGCGCAGCCGGGGCGGGGGGCCGAATGGGTTGAGATTGTTGTTATCACGTGTGGCACGGTATACGACCGGAGCTTCCGAAACCTGGGTAATGGCCCAGGTGCGGCTCATGACGTTGACGGTATTTGTCTCTTTGGCGGTTGCAGGGGTCACATCCAGGGCCGTCAGGCCGATTGCAGCCGCCAGTGCCAGCGTTACATTGCGCAGTGCCATCGTACAATCTCCTGAACTAAAACCGTTTGTTATTCCACCAGATTACCGCGCTTGCCCAGTCCCGCCAAGGCCGAATTTATCCTAGCGCCCGCCTGGTGAAAGAGGCATCTGGCGGTTCACATCTTTGTATAGCAGATATCGGAACCGCCCGGGACCGCCCGCATAACAGGCCTGAGGGCAAAAGGCCCGCAGCCACATAAAGTCTCCGGCTTCGACCTCGACCCAGTCCTGATTCAGCCGGTAGACGGCTTTTCCTTCCAGCACGTACAGCCCGTGCTCCATCACATGCGTTTCGGCAAATGGGATCACGCCACCGGGTTCAAAAGTCACGATGTTGACATGCATATCGTGGCGCAGGTCTTGCGGATCCGCGAAACGTGTTGTGGCCCAGCGACCCTCGGTGCCCGGCATTTCGATCGGGGCGACCTCTTGTTCATTGGTGATGATCGGGTCCGGCTTGGGCAGGCCGGGCACTGCCTCATAAGCCTTTCGAACCCAATGAAACCGCGCTGGCTGCTCCGTATGGTTGCGCAACGCCCATTTGGAACCAGCGGGGATATAGGCATATCCACCAGTTTCCAAAACGTGAATACTTCCCTCAAGCGTCAATGTGACCGCCCCTTCGACAACGAACAACACCGCCTGCGCTGCGGGGTCCGTTTCGGGCGTATCGCTACCGCCACCGGGCTGGACCTCCATGATGTATTGCGAAAAGGTTTCGGCGAACCCGCTAAGGGGACGTGCCAGAACCCACAGGCGGGTGTCTTCCCAGAAGGGCAGATAGCTGGTGACGATGTCGCGCATCGTACCCTTGGGTATAACGGCATAGGCCTCGGTGAACATGGCGCGATCAGTTAACAGGGTGTCCTGTCCGGGGTGTCCGCCATGGGGCGCATAATAAGTCGGGTGTGCCATCAAATGCCTCTGGTTCGTGTTTCGTGCACTATGCGAGGGACGCTCGGCATGGCCTAGCGTCAGAGTTGCAATAGGTTTCTTCGGGATAATTTGAAGGTTGCAGACTAGGGCTTGGCCCTGTGCCTTCCCGGGTATATCCTTGAATGTAAATTGGTTGCAGAATTGCGAGGCGGTATGAGAATTTGGGGATCACTATTAGTTGCAGGTGTTCTGGTACTGAGCATTGGTGTTGCCGGCAGCGCGAAACCGCTGTCTCGCATCATCGCAGAGTCGGGGTTGAGCCCGGATGATTTCACATTGCTGAGTGCAACCACAGACACCATGCTGGGCAGTGGTTTGCCGCAGGTTGGTGCCGAAAGTGAATGGATCAGCACCGAGACCGGGGCCAAGGGCACCGTCCGTGTGCGCGAGGTCCGCGATAATTGCGTGCATCTGCAGCATTTTATCCGACCTCCGAGTTCCGAGCAGACCCGTGAGATCAGAACCCGCAGGTGCCAGGATGCCAATGGTAACTGGATTTTCACACCCTAATTGGGTTGCTACACCCGCGCGCGACGCAGGTTATTGACGGCTCTACGGTCGCCAGTCTCCGGTTACTGCACCCGTTTAATCTCATATGGGGTGGGTGACGTCCCGTCACCCAACTGGACATCATGACGGTGGCTAAGTCATTCTCGGCCCAAAGGTAATGCCCGCGTGTCGGGGCGGAGGAGAAAACTCATGAACATGTCATTCGGCCTGCGCGAGGAAAACCGCGAACTGCTGACCCGCGTAACAGAGATGATCCGAAATGAAGTCATGCCGCTGGAAGAAGAGTTCCATGCTGAAATCAACAAAGGTGACCGCTGGCAATATACCCACCGGCAGGCGGATATCCTTGAAGGGTTGAAGGCCAAGGCCAAGGCGGCGGGATTGTGGAACTTCTGGCTGACCGACAGTGAAAAAGGGCTGGGTTTGACAACTGTGGAATACGCCTTTTTTGCTGAAGAAATGGGTAAGACCCCGCTGGGTGCCGAAATCTTCAACTGTTCGGCCCCAGATACGGGCAACATGGAAGTATTCGAGCGGTACGGGTCCGAAAAGATGAAGCAAGAGTGGCTCAAGCCGCTGCTCGATGGGCAAATCCGTTCGGCCTATCTGATGACCGAACCGGATGTCGCCTCGTCCGATGCCACCAATGTTTCGATGTCCTGTGTGCTGGACGGCGATTCCTACGTTCTGAATGGCGAGAAATGGTGGGCCTCAGGCGCCGGTGATCCGCGGTGCAAGGTCTATATCGTCATGGTCCGAACTGGTGGTGATGACCTGCCTGTTCACAAACGCCAGTCGATGATCGTGGTGCCGGCGGGAACACCGGGGATCGAAGTGCTGCGCCCGATGGAAGTCTACGGCCATGATGATGCGCCGCACGGGCATATGCATATTCGCTTTACCAATGTCCGGGTGCCTGCCGAGAATATCCTGCTGGGCGAAGGGCGCGGGTTCGAGATCGCTCAGGGTCGATTGGGGCCGGGACGTATTCACCACTGTATGCGCGCTATTGGGCAAGCAGAGATGGCCCTGGAGCAGATGTGCAAACGGTCGCTGCAACGCGAAGCATTTGGCAAGAAGCTGGCGCAGCTTGGGGCGAATTTCGATATCATAGCCGAATGCCGGATGGAGATCGAAATGGCCCGGCTACTTTGCCTCAAGGCTGCTTGGTACATGGATCAGGGCGATGCGCGCGCGGCGGCCCCGTGGATCAGCCAGATCAAGGTCGTGGCCCCGCGGGTCGCATTGAAGGTGATTGATGAGGCGGTGCAGATGTATGGCGGGCAAGGGGTAAGTCAGGACACGCCGCTGGCGACCGCGTGGACGCATGTACGGACCCTGCGGCTGGCCGATGGGCCGGACGCGGTGCATCGTCGTCAGGTCGCACGGACCGAGCTGAAAAAGCATACACAGGAAAAGGTCTGAGGTCCCAAGTGGTCTTGAAATCTGACATGTCCAGGTTGCCTTATTTCAGACTTCGCGCGGATGGGGATTTTGTCGGCAATGATCCGGCGCGGGGCCCGTGGTCTGCCGAACATTGCCATGCTGGTCCGGTCAGCGGTCTGATCGTGCGCGCCGCGGAATCTGAAATTGGTCCCGGTAAGATGCTGACCCGGCTGACGGTCGATCTGCTGCGCCCGCTGCCCCTGTCCGGGTTGCGGGTTGCGGCCGAGACGACGCGGCACACCAGAACGCTAGCGACCACTCGGGTTACTGTGCACGATCTGGACAACACTTTATGCGCCGTAGCCACAACTATGCACCTTGCCCGCCGCGACCTTGGCCAGGTTCCCAATGTCGCTCTCTCATCTCCGCAACTGGCGGACACGGTGGACGGCCCATTTCCCATCGGCGAAATTCGGCACGATCTTCCGGGGTTCGCGACCTATTCCGATGTCCTCTATCCCAAGGGTGGAAATCAGGGCGTCGGTCCCAAAACGATCTGGATGCGCACGCCTCCGTTGCTTGGGGACGAGGTGCAATCTCCGATTCAGGCGCTGTGTCCACTGGCTGATTGCGGCAATGGCATTTCGTGGAATGCCCCCACAACCGAGATGGGGTTCATGAATACCGATCTGACGATTCAGGTGCACCGCGAGCCGGTCTCGGATTGGCTGGCCTCCGAGTCTGTCTGCCATTGGCAGCCCTCGGGTATCGGCATGTCGCAATCGGTTTTGTATGACACCGAAGGGCCGGTTGGAACAGCCCTGCAGACCCTTGTGTTGTTCCCACCTGCCTGAGCCATCGGCCAGCTTCTGCGCGCCCGGCCCAAATGGGATTGCCGGGCGCAGGCCGACACCCTATCTTTCGCCCATGCGCTGGCTTGTGACCCTAGTGACCTGCTGTTTGCCGATCCCGGCGATGACGCACCCGCATGTCTTTATCGACACGGGGCTGGAATTCATTGTGGACGATTCCGGGCAGCTGACCCATGTCCGTGTGACCTGGGCCTATGACGAGTTCTACTCATTGCTTGTCCTCGAAGACATGAAGCTGGATCAGGATGGCGACGGTCTTCTAAGTGAAAGCGAACAGGATTTCCTGTCCGGGTTCGATGCACAGTGGGATCAAGGCTATAACGGCGATCTGGTCGTCTGGTCCGAGGCTGAGGTATTGCCGCTTTCTGGCCCACTTGAGCCGAAAGCATTGATGGAGGACGGGCGCATCGTGACCTCGCATCTGCGCAGTGTCGAAGGGGGGCCTGTACCGGCCACCGCCTTATCGGTGAAGGCGTTTGATGAGACATATTACACCGCATATGACCTGACGCGCCCGGTGACGGTTTCGGGGAGTAAGACCTGCCAGATTGACCGCTTCGAGCCGGATGTCGACGGACAGCTTGCCCAAATGCAGGCGTTTCTGCTGACGCTGGATGCCAATTACGACCTTGAGGAAAATGACATCCCGATGGTGGGCGAAAACTTTGCAACCGAGATCCGTATTTCATGTCCAAATACCTAATTGTCCCGTTTGTTCTGGCGGTCGGAGTTCTGCTCTGGTTCTGGTTCAGCGGCGGGTTTGACCAACTTGCGGCATGGGCTGCCGGTGAACAGCGTGCATTTCAGAACCAGATTGCGCGGTCTCTGCGCGCTGCCCGCGCCGAACAACCTCAGGCGGTCATGACTTTGTTGACGGTGTGCTTCGCTTACGGGTTCTTCCACGCCATCGGTCCTGGGCATGGCAAAGTCCTGATCGGTGGCTATGGGCTTGGTCGGCGTGTGGCGTTCTGGCGGCTTTCAGCGATCAGTGTGTTGTCCAGCCTTGGACAGGCCGTAACCGCGATTGTTCTGGTCTATGCCGGTGTGCTGGTGTTCCAGATGTCTCGGGAAAGACTGGTCGACACAACGGAGCAAATCATGGCCCCAGTCAGCTATGGGGCGATCACTGCGATCGGGCTTTGGCTAGTGTTTCGCGCCTTGCGGAGCTTTGCCAAACGCAGCCGGGATCACGGCGCAGATCATCATCACCACGATCACGAAACCTGTTCGGATTGCGGCCACCGGCATGGTCCGTCTGCGGATGAGGTGGCGCAGGTCGGTAGCCTGCGCGAGGCGGCGTTGCTGATCGCTGGAATCGCCGCACGCCCCTGTACCGGGGCGCTGTTTGTGTTGATCCTGACCTGGCAGATGGGCATCGCCATCGTTGGCATCGCCGGGGCGTTCTGCATGGCGCTGGGCACTGCGACTGTCACCACTCTGGTAGGGTGGACCTCATTCGGTCTGCGCGGGGGGATGCTGGCCTCGGCCTCAGCGACGCGGTTTGCACAGGTGCTGGCCCCAACCATCGAGCTGGTCGCTGGGTTGTTGATAGCGGTGATAGCTGGCGGGTTGTTGCTGAGCGCGCTTTAGTCGAACACCGGGTTCGGATAGCCGACCCGCGCAAGATACAGCCCCTGCGGCGGGCAAACCGGCCCACATGCCGCACGATCCGCAGCTTGCAGCGCGTCGCGCACATCTTCGGGCGTCCAGGACCCGGCGCCGACACGTTCCAGAGTGCCGACAAAGCTGCGCACCTGATTGTGCAGGAACGACCGTGCCCGGACGTGGAAATGAACCTCGGGGCCTGAAAAGCCCTGCACCTGTTCCACCCGCAACTCATCCAGCGTTTTGACCGGGCTGGCCGCCTGACAGATCGTGGACCGGAACGTGGTGAAATCATGCCGTCCGATCAGCATGTCCGCCGCGGCCTGCATCGCATCAATATCCAACGGGTGACTGACTTGCCAAACCTGCCCCGCGTCATGGGTTGCAGGCGCGCGGCGCATCAGGATGCGAAACAGATATTGCCGTTCAAGCGCCGAGAACCGTGCATGCCAGTCATCGTCCACCCGTGCGGCTTTCACGATGGCCACTGGTTGCGGCTTGAGGTGATAGTTCAACGCTTCGGACAGTCGGAAAGGGTCCCATTCCTTGATCAGGTCGCAATGGGCGACCTGTCCTAGCGCGTGGACACCGGCATCGGTGCGACCCGCCGCAGCGATCGTGTGATCTCCCGGTTGTATCCGCGACAAAGCCTCTTCGATCGCCCCCTGAACCGAGGGCTGATCTTTCTGCCTCTGCCACCCGGCAAACGGCTTTCCGTGATATTCGACTTTCAACGCGTATCTGGGCATGGGCTGCTGGTACCGTGCTGCGCGACGGCGGGCAAGGGGCCGGAAAGCGCTGGCATGTCGGACGGTGGCTACCTATCTTGAGCGAAACGATAAAAGCGGGGCGACGGCTTGGTCATCTCATCTATGGCAGACAGTCTTGTGCGCGGCATGGAATCCGTGGGCGACAGCGTTTCCGAAGCTCTGTTCGAGCCGGTCATCCGCCTTGGTGTCACCGGGTTGGCGCGTTCGGGCAAAACGGTGTTCATCACCTCGCTTGTTGCAAACCTGCTGGACCGTGGGCGAATGCCGGGCCTTGTTGCGCAGCATGAGGGACGGATCAACGCAGCTTACCTTCAGCCGCAGCCTGATGATACCGTGCCCCGGTTCGACTATGAAAACCATCTTGCTGCGCTGACCGGGCCAAACCCGCATTGGCCCGAAAGCACCCGCGCCGTGTCCGAGCTGCGCCTGTCGTTCAGGGTTCGCCCTGCCGGTCTGCTGTCTGGCATGAAGGGGCCGCGAACCGTGCATCTGGATATTGTGGATTATCCGGGCGAATGGTTGCTGGACTTGGCCCTGCTGGACAAATCATATGACGACTGGTCAATCGAAACGCTGAACCGCATCACAGAGCGGGCCGAGGCACAAGAGTTTCTGGCGCAGGCCAAAGCGGTCGCGCCAGAGGCAAAACATGATGAGCCGGTGGCGCAATCTTTGGCGCAGGCGTTCTCGGGCTATCTGAACACGGCGCGCGATGCCGGGTTTTACGATTGTACGCCGGGGCGGTTCCTGTTGCCGGGTGATCTGGCGGGATCACCGGTTCTGACCTTCGCGCCGCTGCCAGTCGAAGGGGTCGCCACCCGTAACAGCCTGCACCGTGAAATGGCGCGGCGCTACGAAGCCTATAAATTGCGCGTGGTCAAACCGTTCTTTCGCGAACATTTTGCCCGGATCGATCGACAGGTTGTTCTGGTCGACGCGCTGGGTGCGATTCACAAAGGGCC
Source organism: Ruegeria sp. YTSA105 (assembly GCF_059610225.1). Classification (NCBI taxonomy): domain Bacteria; kingdom Pseudomonadati; phylum Pseudomonadota; class Alphaproteobacteria; order Rhodobacterales; family Roseobacteraceae; genus Ruegeria; species Ruegeria sp. YTSA105. The sequence continues at coordinate 33,036 of NZ_JBXWNE010000021.1, read as the reverse complement.
GAAAGCGGTTGAGGATATGCGCCGGGCGATGGGAGATATCCTGTCGGCCTTCCGTCCGGGGCGCAACGCGTGGCTCAGCCAGTATCTTCTGGGCAAACGGGTCGAGCGCATTTTGTTTGCCGCCACCAAGGCCGATCATTTGCACCACCTGCAGCATCCACGTCTGACCAGCATCATGGAGGCGTTGACACGCGACGCCCGTGACCGCGCCAGTTTTGCCGGGGCCGAGACCTCGGCTGTGTCACTGGCGGCTTTGCGGGCAACAACCGAAGAGATGCGAACCCATGAAGGAGTGCCGCTTGCCTGCGTGCGGGGCACTTTGCTTGATGGCAAGCAGGCGGCCTTCTACCCCGGTGAGTTGCCCGAAGACCCGGCTCATTTGTTGGGGGCAGCCCGCAGCGGAGCAGTAAGCTGGCTAGGCGAAGACTATGGGTTCATGAGTTTTGCGCCTGCGAACCTGACCCTGCGATCGGGTGACGGCCCGCCCCATATCCGGCTTGATCGCGCGGCCCAGTTCCTGATCGGAGACCGGCTATGACCGTAACGCTCCGCCCTGCGCGCAGCACCGATGCTGGCGCGACGGGGAAAATCCTGCATGGTTTTGCTTGTGAAAATGAGTGGATGCCAGAGCTGCATTCCTGTGCCGAAACCATCGCCTTTTGCGGCGTGATGATTGATCGCGACTGGATCACCGTTGCTGAAAACGAGGATGGTGTAGTTGGTTTTCTGGCATTGAATGGTTCAGAGGTCCATTCGCTTTACCTGCGTGCGTCAGCGCGCAATCAGGGGATCGGGCAGCGCCTGTTGGATCAGGCGAAATCTGGCCGACAAAAGCTGTCCCTGTTCGCCTTTCAGGCCAACCATGGCGCGCGAAGATTTTACGAGCGCAACGGATTTGCCGAGATTGCCCGCGGTGACGGGGCCGATAATGACGAAAACCTGCCGGACATAAAGTTTGTCTGGAACAGAGAAAGGGCTGCTGATGGCTAAGGGTCCGGTTCTGATCGATCTTGATCCCGAGGAACCTGTTGCGGATGTCGCTTTGGCACCGCCCGTTCCGGATGCGGGCGAACCACAGGGGAAGGCGATGCAGGCCGCCGCGCGTCTGGCTGCACGGAAACCGTCGGCCCTGTCACGCTGGTTTTGGGGACTGGCGGCAGCGGTCATCGGCGCGGTTGTCTCGGTGGCGGCATGGGATTTTGTGACCGCTTTGCTGTTGCGCGCGCCGGTTTTGGGATGGGTTGTAACTGGTCTGATTGGCGCGTTGCTGCTGGTTGCCCTGATCATCGCTTTGCGGGAACTTGCTGCGATCGGGCGGCTTTCGCGTGTGGATGGCATCCGTCGCGCCGCTGACACCGCGTTGGCAGAGGCGGATCTGACGCAAGCCCGCGCTGTAACCAACCGGTTGTTGGCATTTTACAACGGGCGCGAGGACGTTCGATGGGGCCGCGATAGGCTGGCCGAACGTATCGCCGAGCCTTTCGATGCCTCGGATCTGATGGCTCTGGCCGAGGACGAGCTGCTGGCCCCTCTGGATGCCGCGGCCAGTCGAGAAGTCGAGGCCGCTGCGCGTCAGGTCGCGACGGTGACCGCTCTGGTTCCTTTGGCTCTTGCGGATGTGGCGACGGCTTTGGCCGCTTCGCTGAGGATGATCCGCCGCGTTGCCGAGATCTATGGTGGGCGGGCCGGTTTTCTGGGCAGTTGGCGCCTGACCCGGGCGGTCTTTGTGCATCTGGTCGCAACCGGCGCGGTGGCAATGGGCGACGACTTGCTTGAACCGGTGCTGGGCGGCTCTGTCCTAAGCAAACTGTCGCGGCGGTTTGGCGAAGGCCTGGTTAACGGGGCGCTTAGCGCGCGCGTCGGCGTGGCCGCGATGGAGGTATGCCGTCCTTTACCGTTCTCGGACCGTCACAAGCCCTCGACCCGGTCGATGATCAAGCGTGCGCTGGCGGGGCTGTTTTCGAAAACTTGACCTGAGACAAAGCGTTCCTGCCAGCCGCGCATCATAACAAAGCAGGAGGCACCCATGACAGACCATGGACACAGCCAGCAAGAGATCGCGGCACGTATCAACGCGCCGCCGGGGCGTGGCGTTTTGCGTGATGTGGTTTACGGCGGGATCGATGGATCAGTCACCACTTTTGCCATCGTTGCGGGCGTTGCCGGGGCGGGGCTGTCACCGTTCATCATCATAGCGCTGGGGCTGGCCAATGTGCTGGCTGACGGGTTTTCGATGGCGGCGGGGAATTACTCGGGCACCAAGGCTGAACTGGATAACATCCGGCGCATTCGCGCGATCGAGGAGCGTCATATACATCTTTACCCCGATGGTGAACGGAACGAGGTGCGCGAGATTTTAGCCCAGAAAGGACTGTCGGGCCGTGTGCTGGACGAAGCCACCGATGCGATCACGGAAAACCATGACAACTGGATCGACCTGATGATCGAGGGAGAATATGGCCTGGGCAGCGTCGATCCGCATCCGCGCAAAGCTGCGGTGGCGACGTTTTTTGCCTTTCTTGTGGCCGGCATGGTCCCGCTTTTGCCGTTTCTGTTTTCGGTGGACCGGGCATTTGCTGCTTCGGCCTGGATGACGATGGGTGTTTTCTTTGCCATTGGTGCCCTCAAAAGCCGCTGGTCGCTGGCTCCGTGGTGGCGGTCAGGGATCGAAACGCTGCTGATTGGTGGGGCCGCTGCCGCAATCGCCTATTTCGTCGGTTCACTGTTTCACCCCTAGCGGTCGGAATTGTCGCAGTTTGCCCGGTGCCGCAGACGGCTGCCGCTCGACCCGCTAGGTTGGGGCGCAACTTCAGCAGGTAAGGTGCCCGATGCAAGGTTCTGGGAAAAATATACTTGTTCTAGGCGCTTATGGGTTTATCGGCGCGGCGATGATGCGGTCTCTTTCGGATCGAGATGCCAATGTATGCGGCCTTGTGCGCGATACAAACCTGGGTGAGAAAATCCTGCCCGGGATGTCTTTGGCTCAGGGAGATTTGCGCCAGCTCACGCACCCACACGATTGGCTGGAAATTCTGTCAGGTTTTGATTGTATCGTGAACTGCGCCGGGGCGTTGCAGGACGGACCAAAGGACGATCTTGAGGCGGTGCATCACACTGCGATTGCCGCCCTCGGGCAGGCCTGCGCCGCGCGCGAGATTGCTTTGGTTCAGATTTCTGCAACCGGAAGCAGCCCAGAGGCAGACACGGAATTCATGCGCACCAAAGCCTCCGGGGATGCCGCCTTGCAGGCCAGTGGTGTGCCGCTGTGGATTCTAAGGCCGGGCCTTGTGATCGGACAGACTGACTATGGTGGAACGACCTTGTTGCGCATGCTGGCCGCAATTCCGCTTGTGCAACCGATCGCCTATCCGCAGACGCTGGTTCAATGTGTTGGAATGGCCGATTTGTGCAGCGCCGTGGCGGCGGCCGTTGATGAGACGTTGCCACAGGGTACCTATGATCTGGTCGAGGATCAGGCTCATTCGCTGTCCGAGGTTCTGGACGAAACCCGCCATTGGATGGGGTTCCCTAAGGCACGTGTTCGGATAACGGCACCGGCTGTGGTTGCTAAGTTCGCCGCCGGTTGCGCCGATCAACTTGGGCGCTTGGGGTGGCGTTCGCCCCTTCGCAGCAACGCAATGACGGTCATGGCTACCGGAGTTCTTGGCGACCCGGCCCCTTTTCGCAGGGTGACAGGCGAATCCATGGGTTCGATGCCCGAGATTTATCGCAGCATGGCCTGTTCCCGCGAACACAGGTTGGCTGCACGGATGTCGTTGCTGATGCCGTTGACGGTTGCGGTGCTCAGCCTTTTCTGGGTTCTCTCAGGTGTTTTCGGATTGCTGAGCCTGCCGCAAGCCACACAAGTCCTAACCGTCGCAGGCTGGACCAGTGGTGCCGCTGTGGCCAGCGTGCTGTTCTGGTCATGTGTCGATATCTTTCTGGGGCTTGCGATCCTTTGGCGACCATGGGCAGAACGCGCCTGCATCGCTCAACTTTGTGTGGCGGTTTTCTACCTATTGGCGGCCTCAATTACGGCTCCTGCCTTGTGGCTCGACCCGCTTGGACCGCTTGTTAAGGTCATGCCCGCGATCATGTTGTCTCTGGTCGCACTGCCAATGGTGAAAAGCCGATGATGGACCCGGATCTGATCTTGCGCTGGTTTCATGTGATCGGGGCCTGCGTCTTGTTGGGAACCGGGGCCGGAATCGCATTCTTCATGCTGATAGCCCATCGGTCACGCGACCCGCGTTTCATCGCCCAGACGGCGGCAATCGTGGTGCTGGCCGATATGCTGTTCACCACAACCGCCGTTGTTTTGCAGCCAATTTCAGGTGGCTTGCTGGCCTTCAGATTGGGCTGGTCACTGGTCGAAGGGTGGGTGCTGCTGTCACTATTGCTGTATGTCCTGACCGGTGTCTTCTGGCTGCCGGTCGTCTGGATGCAGATAAAGATGCGGAACTTCGCGCAAGAGGCGGCAGATCGCGATGCTGCTTTGCCGCGTTCGTATTTCATATTGTTCCGGCTTTGGTTTGCATGTGGGATCCCCGCATTTCTGGCCGTTTTGGCCATAGTCTGGCTGATGGTTTCCCGCCCTTCAATAGACCTGTTTTGATTTCAGGCCGTGTCGCGGTATGCAGGACGGTATTCCGGACTGTTTCTACCTGATGCATCAGGTTAGCCTGCAGAGAACTTGATAGGAGAAACAGGTTGGAATCCCTTCTGGTCCTTCTTGCGGTGGTTGCGCTGGCTATTCCTTTGACCATTGTGCTGCTGCTTGTCAGTCAGGTTCGGTTGCGGCGGCGGGTCGTCCAGTTAGAGGCGGACATCCTGTCACTGAAACATGGCACCAATACTGAACCAGAACTCGCGACAGAGCCCGAGTCCAAGGCGCAGACTATTCCGGCCAAAGCGCCTCCAGTGTGGCCGATAGCCGACCAACCTGAGACCGAACAGCCAATCCCCCCGCAATCTCCTCAAGAAGCACTGGTTTTCAGCTCTGACCGTTTCGCGTTGCTGCAGGAATGGCTGCAGGAAAACTGGTTCTATGTCGTTTCGGCACTGTCGCTGGCACTGGCGGGAATTTTTTTGGTGCAATACGGCGTCGAGAACGGGTTACTGCCGCCGTCGGCACGTGTCGTTGCCGCATTGCTGTTTGGCGCGGCGCTGATTGTCAGCGGAGAGGTCATTCGCAGGCGCTATGGCGATGGCGTGGACTCCGCGAGCGCCTATTTGCCCTCGGTGTTCTCAGGCGCAGGGCTGGTCACACTGTTTGGCGGCGTTCTGGCGGCGCGGCAACTATATGGCTTGATCGGCCCTGAATTTGCGCTTGTCGCCATGATTGGCGTTGCATCTGTCGGGTTGGTTTTGGGCTGGTTCCATGGTCCGCTATTGGCAGCTGTCGGACTGACAGGTGCCTTTGCCTCCCCATTCTTGGTCGGTGGCTCTTCGGATGATCCGACCTGGTTATATGGCTACTTCCTGACCATAACGGTTCTGGGCCTGGGCATAGACACCGTCCGCCGATGGGCGTGGATTTCGGTTCTGACACTGGTCGGAGGTTATTCTTCGTGTCTGCTGCTGGTCCTGTCGGAACCGATGACAGAGCCGGGCTATCTGACCTGCATCACCGCCTTTGCGCTCATCACTATTGCGATTCCGGTCCGGCGAATTTGGCCTGATCACACCGGCCCGATGGTCAGCGAAATGACCCGACGCCAAAGCGGCGAGGCATGGCCCGAGTTTCCGACGCGTCTGGCATTTGGTGCAGTTGCGGTCAGCTCGGCCATCCTGGCGCTGCACTGGCCGGATTCCGCCGGTGAGTTCTGGTTGAGCCTGACGCTTTTGGCTGGTCTGGCCTTTGCGATGATCGTTTGGACAAGCGGGGCGAGGGCACTTCAGGACATCAGTGTTTTCCCGATTGTTGGCCTTGTCTGGCTCGTATTTCTCCAGGGGTGGGATCGGGGCAAAGTCGCACAGCGTTTTGCTGAGACCTATGCCGAAACCCCCGAGGCGGATTTTCCCTTTGTCGTGACATTGCTTGTGGCACTGAGTGCAGCCCTTTCGGTTGCGGCGGCGTGGCGGTCGATGCAGCAGGGGCGCCATGGCGTGGTCTGGGCGGCTGGGGCGGTAATAACCGCACCTATACTTGCCATCGCTCTTGAGATCGCTTGGCGCCCGGCCGAGGTTTTGGGCGCGTATTTCTGGGGGCTGCACGCAATGGCTCTGGGTGCCTTGATGGTGGTCTTTGCCGAACGCTATGCGCGCGTGGATGGTGAACAACGTATACGTCCTGCGCTGGCCACGTTATCCGCGCTGTCCTGTCTTGCATTTGCCTGTGTCATCGTGCTGAGTTCTGGCGCCTTGACGATTGCGTTGGTTGTGACCGTTGTAGCCGCTGCCGCGCTGGATCGTCGGTTCAACCTGCCTCAGCTCAGTTGGTTTATCTGGGCCGGGGTCTTCACGGTGACTGTGCGGCTGATCCTGAACCCGGGCCTGTACTGGGCCAATACGGTGCCGGTCGGTGAAATGACGTTGGTCTATGGCGCCGCCACCCTTGGATATGTTCTCGCCTGGGGCCTGATCCGGGGATTGAACCGCCCCGTTGCAATCTTGCTGCTGGAAAGCGCAGCCTGGGCAACCGCGGGGATATTGCTGTCATTGCTGCTGCTGCGCTGGCTGGAAGGGTTCGGTCAAGGCGGGATGGAGGATAGCCATTGGGGGTTGGGCCTGATGGCGGTGATCTGGCTGCTGTTGGCGGCGGCACAGATACGGCGGTTCGATTTGGGCGGGCCGTTGAACTATGTCCGCTATGGGCTGGCGGCGTTCTTTGCCGCCCATGCCCTGTTCCGACTTGCGCAAGCGCTGACCGAGGCAAATCCCGTTCTTTATGTGCACAGTGATCCCGTGTTGGGGCCTGCGCTGATGAACACGCTTGCCATAGCCTACCTTCTTCCTGCCGGGGTCCTTGCCATGTCAGCCTGGCGCATTGAACAGATGCCGGTTTGGTTGCGGCAGGGCTGTTTCGGTCTTGCGGGTGCGCTTGCAGCATATTGGCTGGGTGCTTCTATTCGTCATTTCTGGCAGGGTCCCGGTGGCATGTATGTCGGGGCTGGGGTCAGCCAACCAGAGCTTTACACCTATACCTTGGCCCTTTTGATTGCAGGCGCGGCGCTGTTTTATCAATCTTTGGCCCGTCGGTCCGACCTGTTGCGCAAAGTGGGGCTGGTTGTGATCGGACTGGCCGTGGCTAAGGTATTTCTGATCGACATCGCCGGGCTGGGCGGCCTGATCCGGGTCTTTTCGCTGCTGGCGCTGGGACTTGCACTGGCCGGTTTGGCGTGGCTGAATCGCTGGGCAAAGCTGCGCCAATCGCCACAAGAGGCGGAACCACTGGACCATTAGCTGTGAGCGTCCTATAAGCGCGGCCATGTATGCCCGTCTGGCCATCATTATTCGAATTATTTCCCCGGCGCTCTGACCACTGAGACGCCGGGCAAAGGTGTTTGAGAACTCGCACCGACCGCTTCGATCCCAATACGACCAGATCATCCAAAGGACGCCCCCAATGTGCGCCGACACGACCCAAACACCTGATTACAAAGACACGCTGAACCTGCCGAAAACCGATTTCCCCATGCGCGCAGGCCTGCCCAAGCGCGAACCCGCATGGCTGGAACGCTGGGAAGAGATCGGTGTCTATGACCGCCTGCGTGAAAAACAGGGCCGCACGCCTTTTACCCTGCACGATGGCCCTCCCTATGCGAACGGTCACCTTCACATCGGTCACGCGCTGAACAAGACGATCAAAGACATGATCGTGCGCAGCCATCAGATGATGGGCCACGACGCGCGCTATGTGCCAGGATGGGATTGTCACGGTCTGCCGATCGAATGGAAGATCGAGGAACAGTACCGCAAGAAGGGCAAGAACAAGGACGAGGTGAACGTTGTCGACTTCCGTCAGGAATGCCGCAAGTTCGCCGAGGGCTGGATCGACATCCAGCGTGAAGAGTTCAAGCGTCTGGGCATCACCGGCAACTGGGCCGATCCCTACATCACCATGGACTATCACGCCGAGGCTGTGATCGCGGATGAGTTCATGAAGTTCCTGATGAACGGAACGCTCTATCAGGGGTCCAAGCCAGTCATGTGGTCGCCGGTTGAAAAAACCGCGCTAGCCGAAGCCGAGGTCGAGTATCACGACAAGGAAAGCTTCACCATCTGGGTGAAGTTCAAGGTTGTGAATGCGGGCGATCTGGATGACGCGTTTGTTGTGATCTGGACGACGACACCTTGGACCATGCCGTCGAACAAGGCTGTGGTCTATGGCAAGGACATCTCCTACGGGCTGTACGAAGTCACTGATGCGCCAGAGGAATGCTGGGCTGCTGTTGGCGACAAGTTTCTGCTGGCGGACAATCTGGCCGCTGACGTGCTGGGCCGCGCCCGCTTGAACGACGACCAGTGGACCCGCGTCCGTGATGTCACAGCCGATGTGCTGTCATCTGTCCAACTGACCCACCCGCTGGCCGGTGCCGAGGGCGGCAATGGCGAATGGGACGACATCCGTGACTTCCGCGCGGCTGAGTTCGTGACCGACACCGAAGGAACGGGGTTTGTTCACTGCGCGCCGTCGCACGGGATGGAGGAATTTGAGCTCTACCGTGATCTTGGCATGCTGGAGCAGGTCATCACCTATAACGTGATGGACGATGGTTCGTTCCGCGCTGATCTGCCGTTCTTTGGCGGCAAATACATCCTGTCCCGCAAGGGCGGTGAGGGTGATGCCAACAAGTCCGTGATCGATAAGCTGGTTGAGGTTGGCGGGTTGCTGGCGCGCGGAAAGATCAAGCACAGCTATCCGCATTCCTGGCGCTCGAAGGCTCCGATCATCTATCGCAACACGCCGCAATGGTTTGCCTCGGTCGACCGCAAACTGGACGACGGCATGGGCGAAATGGGCGATAGCATCCGCGAACGCGCCCTGCGTTCGATCGACGAGTTGGTGAAATGGACCCCGCAGACCGGCCGGAACCGTCTGTATTCCATGATCGAGGCCCGGCCAGACTGGGTTCTGTCGCGCCAGCGCGCCTGGGGCGTACCGTTGACCTGCTTTACCAAGAAGGGCGCTTTGCCGACCGATCCCGATTTTCTGCTGCGCGACCCTGGCGTGAATGCGCGCGTCAAAGAAGCGTTTGAACAGGACGGGGCCGATTGCTGGTATCTTGACGGCGCGAAAGAGCGCTTCCTGGGCAATGACTATAACCCGGATGACTGGGATCAGGTGTTCGACGTTCTGGATGTTTGGTTCGACTCGGGCTCGACCCATGCCTTTGTGCTGCGCGACCGTGAGGACGGCACCGAGGACGGCATCGCCGATGTATATATGGAAGGCACCGACCAGCATCGTGGGTGGTTCCATTCGTCCATGCTGCAGGCCTGCGGCACCAAGGGCCGCGCGCCCTATCGCAACGTGGTGACCCATGGCTTTACGCTCGATGCCAAGGGCAACAAGATGTCCAAATCGCTGGGAAACACCATCGTGCCCGAAGAGGTCATCAAGCAATACGGTGCCGATATCCTGCGCCTGTGGGTGGCTCAGACCGATTACACCGCTGACCAGCGGATCGGACCTGAAATCCTGAAGGGCACCGCCGACAGCTATCGTCGGTTGCGCAACACCATGCGGTTCATGCTGGGCTCGCTGGCTGATTTTTCTGAGGCTGACCGGGTGCACCCTGCGGATATGCCGCGCCTGGAACGCTGGGTGCTCAGCCGTCTGGCCGATTTGGATGAACAGGTGCGAAAAGGATATGCGTCTTTCGACTTCCAGGGCGTGTTCAGTGCGGTGTTCACCTTTGCAACCGTTGATCTGTCGTCCTTCTATTTCGACGTCCGCAAGGATGCGCTGTATTGCGACGGCGACAATCTGCGCCGTCGTGCCGCGCGCACCGTGCTGGATATACTGTTCCACCGTCTGACCACATGGCTGGCCCCAGTTCTGGTCTTCACTATGGAAGAGGTCTGGCTGGAGCGTTTCCCGGGTGACGACAGCTCGGTCCATCTGGTGGACTTCCCGCAGACGCCTGCCGACTGGCGCAATACCGAGCTTGAGGCTGGCATGGCCAAGATCCGCCGGGTCCGCCGCGCTGTGACTGCCGCGCTCGAAGTTCAGAGACAGGACAAGGTCATCGGTTCCAGCCTTGAGGCCGCACCGATCGTGCATGTCGAAGATGGTGAAACCCGCAATCTTCTGGCAACGTTTGACGTCGATGACATGTGCATCACGTCCGGTTTGACCGTCACCGGAGATCCGGCCCCGGCCGAGGCGTTCCGCGTGCCGGAAATCGAGGGCGTGGCCGTGGTGTTCGAAAAGGCTGAGGGCGAGAAATGTCAGCGCTGCTGGAAAATCCTGCCTGATGTTGGGCGCCATGCGCATGACGGCGTGTGCGGGCGTTGTAACGACGCGCTGAGCTAATCAGTGTTCTGCGGCTGAGGCGGAGTCTTTTGCGAGGCTCTGCCTCGCGCTCCGAGGTATTTTTGGCCAGATGAAGATCCGGATTCGCAGAATTCGGGTTGTGATGCGCGCGGTTTCTGTCAGCCTGTTCGCATGGGAATGATTGCGGTTGAGACCCGTTTCGGGACTTTGGGTGTTGAAGAAACAGATGGCGCGGTGACGCGCCTGATCTGGAATGGCGGCAATCAGGGCGAAGTCACGCCCCTGTTGCAGGAGGCCGCGGCGCAGCTGCGCGCCTATGATCAGGGGCGGTTGGACAGGTTCGATCTGCCTTACCGTATCGAGGGGTCGGAATTCCTGCGTCAGGTTTGCGACCTGATGTTTGCCATTCCGCTGGGCGAAACCAGAACTTATGGTGATCTCGCGAAGGAACTCGGTCAGCCCCCGCAACCTGTGGGGCAGGCCTGTGGCGCCAATCCCATTCCGGTGATTATCCCTTGCCACCGGGTGCTGGCCGCAAACGGGCTGGGCGGGTTTTCAGGTGATGGCGGGATTGAAACCAAAGTCGCGCTGTTGCGCCATGAACGCGCCGCCGGTCTGCTGATCTAGAAAGCGGAATTCTGTTGCAATCCCGCTGGTTGATGCCCAATTTGTTTCAAATAGAGATTTCAAAGGATCGCATGGTATGACCGATCAACCAGACTTGGCAGTTCGTAAAAAGGCTATCATCGACCGCCTTATGTCGCTTGAGGAGCAAGAGCTTGCGACCGCACTGGCGCATTACGACGCTTTCCTGAAAGATTCGCAGCTTGATGACCGGGAAGGGCATGACAAGGATGACATCGCAGCCTCGCGCGAGAATGCCGATCTGGCAGCAGCCTTCGATGCGCCGGTGCATGCGCATCATGCCAAGATCGATGTAATCGAGAATACGGATTTTGATCTGACCGACAGGGTGCAACCGGGTGCGGTGGTCAAGTTCAACAACCGGCGCTTTGTGGTCTGCGTCTCGACCACGCGGTTCGAAGTGGACGGCAAAACCTATATGGGCATCTCAACCCAAAGCCCGATTTACCTGGCGATGGCTGGCCTGCAACAGGGTGATGTGTTCGCCCATAACGGAACCGAGTTCGAGGTGCAGGAGGTCCTGTGACCTTATGCTTTGCGTGGCGGGATCACCTGCTGGGCAATTCCTGCGAACACCAGATACAAGCTGGTGATCACCAGACCCCAATGGGCCCAGCTTTCGGGGTGGAAATCGACCCAGGCAGCCCATCCGGCGAAGAAGGTCCAGGCAAATGCCATCGGCAATGACACATTGCGCCAACGTTCAGTGCGCACCGGGTGGATGAACTTCAATGGCAGGAACATTGCCAGCGAAAGCAGCGTCACCAGCAGCAGGATAACCCAGAAACTGGGCTCGAGCGCGAAGATCACAATGACGAACATGTTCCAGCAGCCCGGAAAGCCGGAAAAGGAATTGTCCTTCGTTTTCATCCGCGTGTCGGCGAAATACATGGCGCTGGCAAAGGTGATGACGATGATGGCGAACCAGCCGGTCCAGCCGTCCATCAAGCCCGATTTGAACAGGGCAAAGGCCGGGATGAACACATAGGTCAGGTAATCAATGATCAGATCCAGAAGCACCCCGTCAAATTCCGGGGCGTTCTTTTTGACGTGATAGTGCCGCGCCAAGGGGCCGTCGATACCGTCCACAATAAACGAGACGACCAGCCACAGATACATCAGGCTCCACTTCTCTTCGACGGCGGCCAGCATGGCGAGCATTGCAAATACGGCGCCGGTCGCGGTGAATAGATGTACGGAAAGAGCTTTGAATCTGTGTGTCATGGTGTCTCTTGAATGATGCGCGGGCCAGATGCAAACCAAAAGCCCGGTCAATGTGGATAGCGTTTGCTTAGGCTTTTGGGTGGGTGCGGTTGTAAACTTCCATCAGGCGCGCCGTGTCGACCGCAGTATATGCTTGGGTGGTGGACAGCGATGCGTGGCCCAGCAATTCCTGAATGGTGCGTAGATCACCGCCCGCAGACAGCAGGTGAGTCGCGAAACTGTGGCGCATGGCATGGGGTGTTACAGTGGAGGGCAGCCCAAGCTGCTGGCGCGCTTTGGCCATCACCCCCTGAATGGCTCGGGGGTTCAGGGGGCCTCCGCGAACCCCGCGAAACAGTGCCTTCTCCCTGGATTGGGGGTGGGGGCACAGCTTTACATATTGATCTACAGCTGTTTGCGCGACCGGCAGGACCGGGACGACCCTTTCTTTGTTGCCCTTGCCGGTGATCCGCAGCGAGTTGGGCAAAGGGGTATCCGCTCCGGTCAGTGAGAGAGCCTCGGAAATACGCAAACCGCAGCCATATAAAAGAGTAACGACCGCAACGTCGCGGGCAGAAACCCAGTCGCTGGCTGATTGCATCTCGACCGTTTCAATCATCGCACGTGCGGCATCCTCGGCCATGGGACGAGGGAGTTTTTGGGTAAATTTGGGGGCGCGGGTCGACAGAACTGCGGTCGGCTCAAACCCTTCACGCTCCGAAAGCCAACGGTAGAAGGTTTTTACGGCGGAAAGTTTGCGCGCAAGCGAGCGCGAGCCAACGCCGGATGCGCGCTGATCGGCCATCCATGCCCGCATGTCCGAGATCGTAATCCGTGCAATCGCCGCCATCCCCTGGCTTTCGCTATGGTGCAGTGTCATGAAGGACAGAAATTCGGACACATCCCCCCGATAGGCGGTCAGCGTGTTTTCGGACCGGCCTGACAAGGCCCCCAGGCCATCAAGCCAGTTTTGCAGTGCGTCACGACAAGCTGGAGAAATAAGGCTCACGACAGCCAATGGCGCATCGACCGTTCGAAGACACCAGCAAAGAAAGTCAGAAGATCCGTGCCCAGCTTTGGCGTAAAGTGCCTGGGGTCTTTTGCGCTCATGATGATCATGCCAGGCAGGCGGCCTTCGCCCAAATCCAGCCTCAGACAAGCTTCAGAGCGCAGGTGATCCGCATCACTGCCGAATATCCTGTGCGCGGGGTGGATGATTTCACGCAAGACGACCTCGCGTGCAGGGCCGCTGTGGTCAAAGGTCAGATAGTTGTCGACGAAACCGGGTTCGACGATGGCCAGCACGCCTGCCAGTCTTGAGATAGCCGGGTCTTTCTGGACTGCCGTCGTTTCAAGAACCAGCGTAATGCGTTCGACACGCAGTATGTCAGCCACATCTGCACCAAGTATTTGCAGGAATTCCTCAAATCCGACCGGTTCAAGTAGCCGAAGAATGGCCCGATGAACCTGATTTGTGCCTGCCAGATTTTCATAGGCTGCCGCAATGACCGAGCGGTGCGTATCCTCCAGCCGGTCCAGCCGGGCCTCGAGCCGTTGCATGGCTATGCCGCGCAGGTCGATGACGTTATTCCCGCGCGCCTGCTCATTTGCGGTGACGAGGGCCTGCATCAGGTCCTTGTCATCCAGAATGGCATCTGGTTCGGCCAGAATCGCCTCGCGCAAGGTGTCCTTGAGTATGGTGTTGCTGCTCATGTCCTGTCCGGTCTTTTTTATTTTTCGGCGTTATAGCACGGCTTGCCGGAACTGCCTCGGGAAAAATGAGCGTCAATTTGAATTTCGCGGGGAATGTGGTCGGGAAAACTCCAGTCTGCAGAGATCTGATCCGAGATCAGATTCAAAGCAGCTGGGCCGAGCGCGGCGCCAGGGGCGCCGCGCGGGTTCGCGCAGAATCAGAGGATTTTCTGACCCGTTTTGGCCCAATCGGACAGGAAGGTTTCAAGGCCTTTATCGGTCAGCGGATGATCGGCCAGCTTTTTGATCACGGCGGGTGGTGCGGTGATCACGTCGGCACCGATGCGGGCGCTGTCGGTCACGTGGTTCACGGTGCGGATCGAGGCGGCGAGGATTTCGGTCTCATATCCGTAATTGTCGTAGACCTGACGGATATCGGCGATCAGGTCCATGCCATCTAGGTTGATGTCATCCAGACGCCCGATGAAGGGCGAGATGAAAGTTGCGCCGGCTTTGGCGGCCAGAATCGCCTGATTGGTCGAGAAGCAGAGGGTCACATTGACCATCTGGCCTTCGTCACTAAGCGTTTTGCAGGTCTTCAGGCCCGCCCATGTCAGCGGCACTTTGACAGCGATATTCGGGGCGATCTTGGCCAGCTTGCGACCTTCGGCGATCATGTCGTCGGCTTCGGTTGCCACGACTTCGGCCGAGACAGGTCCGTCGACCAGATCGCAGATTTCCTTGGTCACTTCCAGAATATCGCGGCCTGACTTCAGGATCAGCGAAGGGTTTGTGGTCACACCGTCCACCATGCCCAGATCGTTCAGTTCGGCGATTGCGTCGATCTCGGCTGTGTCTACGAAGAATTTCATGCGGGCAGTCCTTTGATGGGTTGGCCTTGGTCGCGGATGGCTTTACCTCAAAGAGACCCATGCTGGAACCCCTTGCCAAGGATATGCATTGAGCACTCAGGAGTTTTTCGACCAAGGTGAGCTGGTGGCGGTGCTGACCGCCCAACCGCTGGACCGGACGCTGGACTATAAGGCGCCCGAGGGCGGGTGCTTTCTGGGCGCTTTTGTCGAGGTGCCGCTGGGCCCGCGCAAGGTCTTGGGCGTGGTCTGGGGGCCGGGGCAGGGTGGCTTTGACCTTGCCAAGGCCCGCTCGGTGATCCGGGTTCTGGAGGTCGCGCCGATGCGCGAAGAGATGCGCCTGTTTCTGGGGCGCGTCGCCGATTACACGCTGACCCCGATGCCTGCGATGTTGCGATTGGCCACGCGCGCGCCCGGATTGGGCGATCCGCCTTCGATGCGCAAGGTCTATCGGCTTGGCGACAGGGACCCTGACAGGGTGACCGACGCGCGGACCCGTGTGTTGGAGGTGCTGCGCGACTACGGCGGGTTGGCCTTTACGCTGAAGGAACTGGCCGAACAGGCGGGTGTGACCTCTTCAGTCGTGAAGGGGTTGGTCAAACTCGGTGCGGTTCGCGAAGAAGACAGCCCGCGCGATCTGCCCTATCCACATCTGGATCCGGATCTGCCGGGCAAGGCGTTGACCGATGATCAGGCCTCTTCAGTGGAAACCCTGCAATCTGGCCTGCGAACGGGTGATTATGGCACGACCTTGCTGAAAGGCGTCACCGGGTCGGGCAAGACCGAGGTTTATCTTGAGGCCGTCGCCGAAGCGTTGCGCCAGGGGCGGCAGGCGCTGGTTCTGCTGCCCGAGATTGCCCTGACCGCCGAATTCCTGACGCGCGTTGAGGCACGATTCGGCGCGCGCCCGGCAGAGTGGCATTCGGGCGCGACGATGACCGAACGCCGCCGAGTCTGGCGCATGGTGGGGCAGGGCGATGCACAGCTGGTTGTCGGCGCGCGCTCGGCCCTGTTTCTGCCGTTTCGCAATCTTGGGTTGGTCGTGGTCGATGAAGAACATGACACCTCGTACAAACAGGAAGACGGCGTGCATTACAGCGCCCGTGACATGGCTGTGCTGCGGTCCGCCATATGCGGCGCGCGCGTTATTCTGGCAAGTGCGACGCCGTCACTGGAAAGCTGGGCCAATGCCGAGGCAGGCAAGTATGAGCGGCTCGATTTGACTTCGCGCTTTGGCGATGCGGTGTTGCCCGAGATGAAGCCCATCGACATGCGGGCCGAGAAGATGCAGCCGGGGACGTGGATTTCTCCATCGCTGCGGCAGGCCGTCCATCAGCGGATCGAGCGGGGTGAACAATCCCTTCTGTTTATTAACCGCCGGGGATATGCGCCGGTCACCCTGTGCCGGGCTTGTGGCGAGCAGATTGCCTGTGATCACTGCGATGCGCGCATGGTTGAACACCGGTTTCTCAAGCGTCTGATGTGCCATCAATGCGGTGAGACCAAACCCATGCCCGAGGTCTGCCCCTCCTGTCAGGTCGAGGGCAAGCTGGCCCCGGTCGGGCCAGGGATCGAACGGCTGGCTGAAGAGGCTGAGGCAACATTTCCCGAGGCAAATATTGCCATGCTGTCATCCGATCTGTTTGGATCGGCGCGCGCATTGAAAGCAAAGATCGAAGAGATTGCTGCCGGTGACGCCGATATCGTCATTGGTACGCAGCTGGTGGCCAAGGGGCACAATTTTCCGAAACTGACACTGGTGGGTGTCATTGACGCCGATCTCAGCCTGCATGGGGCGGATTTGCGTGCGGCCGAGCGCACATTCCAGCTGATGCGGCAGGTGGCTGGCCGCGCCGGGCGCGCGGATAAGCCCGGACAGGCGCTGTTGCAGACGTTCCAGCCGGAACATCCCGTCATTCGCGCCATCCTGTCGGGCGATGAAGAGGGGTTCTGGAAAGCCGAAGCGGCCGGGCGGTTGGCAGCCGGAGTTCCCCCCTATGGACGCATGGCCGGTATCGTTCTGTCTGGCCCCGAGGTCGGTCCCGTTTTTGACATCGGCAACGCCATGGCCCGCAACGACGCCCCGTTGCGGCAGATCGGTGCGCAGGTCTTTGGTCCAGCGCCTGCGCCCATTGCGCGTATCCGCGGGCGACACAGGGTGCGGCTGCTGGTCAAAGCCCCCAAAGGAGCGCCAATTCAGGATGCCATCGCCCGTTGGATAGCACCGCTGCGGCTGAAGGGCGACATAAGGCTGACCGTTGATATTGACCCGCAAAATTTCTACTGACCTCTGCATTCATGCAGAGCCAATGTGCGTGCCCTTCTTCCCACTCGCCAAAACCTGAAAATGGGCGTAGAGGGACTCTCATGCTGAAACCCATGCCACTTTCCGAGGCGCAAAGCCTTCCGTTCTGGCGCCGTCCCATCACGCTTTTATTCGTGATGGCACTGACCATGCCCATTGCTTTCAACGCATGGAGCGCGTTGTTGAATAATTTCGTTATTGAAGTCGCGAATTTCGACGGTGCCGACATCGGCCTGCTGCATACCGTGCGCGAGATCCCAGGCTTTCTGGCTGTAGGCGTAATTGCCGTGATCTTGTTTGTTCGGGAGCAGGTGCTGGCGATGATCTCGCTGATCATGCTGGGTGTTGCGACTGCGGTGACAGCGTGGTTCCCAAGCCTTGGTGGCTTGTTGTTCGTCACACTGCTGAGCTCGATCGGGTTCCACTATTATGAAACCGTGAACCAATCCCTTCAGCTGCAGTGGTTGCCCAAGGACCGAGCGCCGCAATTTCTGGGCTGGATGGTCGCCATGGGATCAGCTTCGACATTGGTTATCTATGGGCTGATTGTCCTGACGTGGGATCGGTTCGATCTGTCCTATAACACTGTATTCATGGCTGCGGGTGGGCTGACGGCTTTGCTGGCGTTGTTCTGTCTGGTCGCCTATCCGCAGTTCGACGCGCCGACTCCGCAAACCAAAAAAATTGTGCTGCGCCGCCGATACTGGCTGTACTATGCGCTTCAGTTCATGGCGGGCGCGCGTCGTCAGATCTTTGTCGTTTTCGCCGGTTTCATGATGGTCGAGAAATTCGGGTTTGAGGTCCACGAACTCACCGGTCTTTTCTTGATCAACCTGGTTATCAACATTTCGGTTGCGCCGATGCTAGGCAAAGCTGTGTCCGTATTCGGTGAACGTCGCACTTTGATTTTCGAATATGCAGGCCTGGCAGTTGTATTTGCAGCCTATGGCGGCATTTATTGGTTCGGTTGGGGCGTTGTTCTGGCGGCTACTCTCTATGTGATTGACCATGTGCTTTTCGCGCTGGCTCTGGCGCTTAAAACCTATTTCCAGAAAATTGCCGATCCGGCAGATATTGCGCCAACCGCAGCGGTTGCCTTTACGATCAACCATATCGCCGCGGTATTCCTACCAGCGCTTCTGGGCCTGCTCTGGGTGTACTCGCCCGGAGCGGTCTTTGCGGTGGCTGCAGCGATGGCGTTGATTTCGTTATCGCTGTCGCTGCTGATCCCGCGCCACCCAGAGCTTGGGAATGAGACGATACTGTCGAAATACGCGCCCGCTCCGGCGGAATAGCTGCCAATGCTTGACCTTCGCGGGCCCGCACCCTAGGCGCTGTGTCAGCTGACACAGGAGGCTCCCATGCCCACATTCACCGCGCTTACCACCCTGACCGGCAAAAAATCAGCCGATGGTCTGGGCGAAGCCATGGAGCGTCTTGATCCCGAACCCACGGGCGTGGGCGTATTCGAAGTCGAAGATGGTTCGGGCCTGTGGGAGATTGGCGGTTACTTCACCGAAGCGCCGGATGAAACGGCACTGGCGGTTCTGGCGGCTGCGTTCGGATCCAAACCCTTTGTAATCTCGGAACTGCCCGAAACCGACTGGGTCGCCCATGTCCGCCGTGAATTGGCGCCTGTCGAGGCTGGCCGCTTTTTCGTCTATGGCTGTCACGATGCCGACAAGCTGCCCGAAGGCCGTATCCCTTTGTTGATTGAGGCTGCAATGGCTTTCGGTACCGGGCATCACGGCACCACCCTTGGGTGTCTCAAGGCTCTGGATTTTCTGCTCGATCAGGGTTTTACCGCGACAAAAGTTGCAGATATCGGCTGCGGCACCGCCGTTCTTGCGATGGCTGCAGCCCGCGTTTGGGATGGCGACATTATCGCCAGCGACATTGATGAGGTCGCCGTCGACGTCGCCGAAGCCAACCTGAAGGCAAACGGCATGTCAGGGAAGGTTCAATGTGTCGAGGCTGCGGGGTTTGATCATCCGGAGCTGAAATCTCTTGCGCCCTATGACCTGATATTCGCCAACATCCTCAAGGGCCCATTGGTGGCCCTGGCGCCCGAAATTTCAGCGAATCTGCGGGTTGGGGGTAAGGCGATTCTATCGGGAATCCTTAACGAGCAAGCCGAGGACGTTGTTTCCGTTTATCTCCAAAATGGCTTCAATGCCTCTAGAAATGACCAAATTGGTGAATGGACGTCGCTAGTCTTAACCAAACAGGGCTAAAATCGGGCCATTTGCAGGAGTTTTGTGGGGTTTCGCCTCTTTTTTGTCGCAATCTGTTTTTACCGTCAATGACGTGGAATTGGGGGGCGGTTGATTTGGAGGCTGCCATGACTGGAAAACAAATTGAATTTGATCAGCGCGTTCATCGGCTGAACAAGAAACATTCGAAGATGACCCGTGGTTATCGTGCGACTATGCGCAAAGATGGCCTGGTTGTTATGAAACCACAGCGGGTTCAGTCCGCGGTGCCTGCAAAGGCTCTGCTGATCTGCTTGGCTGGGCTGTTCGCCTTCAAAACGCTTTTGCTGACCAGCTTGGGGTCGTCGGCCTACCAGTATCGTGTCGATAGCCTTGCGCAAGGGACCGAAGTGGAGAAGGCGGGGGCATGGGTCATGCAGATCGACCCGGTATCACAGGCCCTCTCGTCTCAACTCAGCAAAGTTCTCCGCTAAGTTTCTTCCGTTTTGAATAGAAACGCCGCGTATCCGGGGATACGCGGCGTTCTTCTTTGCCCCGAGGGAGAAGGGGAAAATCAACGGTAGGTTTGCTTTGCCTTAACGGCGGCCTTCAACGACGATTTCAATGTCGCCACGGCACAGGCCGATATCTTCCAGCTCGCGGTCCGACAGACCGCTCAGCGCGTTGCGTGTAACGCGGGCATCATTCCATTCGACAACGGCGTTTACGACCATTGCGAAAGTCGCGCCGATACGGCCGACGAGGCCAAATGAGCCAGTGGTGGTGCGGGTTGTGTCCAGTGCAGCCATATCCTGTTTCCTTCCGGTTTGTGTTAAACTCTGATCTTGCGATCTGACGGGCATGTAGGGATGGTTTTCTGACTGCACAAGCATAGAAATTGCATGTGTCCTATGCGTTTTTTGCAATGCTCGAAAAACATGAAAACGCCTTAATTTATTGACAATTTTGCCTTCACCAAACTGGTCGAAACCCGACATTTTCCGGTCGTAATCAGCTCATTCTGTCGGAGACAGGACGACCGTGTCGCAATCTGACCATCAGTCAATTCACTTGGAAAATGTTCTTGTTTCGTGCTAGTCGGTAAAAAAGAACACACAAACCCGAGCAGGCCGAGGCTATATATGCGAATTCTGGGCATTGATCCGGGGCTACGGACCCTGGGATGGGGCGTCATCGAATCACATGGCAGCCGTCTCAGTCATGTTGCCAATGGGTTATGTAAATCGGACGGGGATGATCTGGGAGAGCGGTTGCTATCGCTCCACAATCAGATCATCGAAGTGATTGCCGAGCATCAGCCCGATCAGGCCGCCATCGAACAGACCTTTGTGAACAAGGACGGGGCCGGTACGCTTAAGCTGGGTCAGGCGCGGGGTGTGGCGTTGTTGACGCTGGCGCAGGCCGGATTGCCAGTGGGAGAATATGCGCCCAATCGAGTCAAGAAAACGGTTGTGGGCGTGGGCCATGCCGAAAAGGAACAGGTTCTTCATATGGTCAAGTTGCAACTGCCGGGCTGTCAGCCCAAGGGCGCGGATGCCGCGGATGCGCTGGCGATAGCGATCTGTCATTCCTTTTACGGGGCAACGCCACAGTCGCGGATGAAACAGGTGCGGGCATGATTGGCAAGCTGACAGGCCGGTTGGATTACCGCGCGCCGGATCACGTGCTGATCGACGTGCGTGGGGTCGGCTATCTGGTCTATTGCTCGGACCGTACGATGGCTGCGCTGCCGGGCGTGGGTGAGGCGATCTCGATCTACACCGACATGGTGGTGCGCGAGGATTTGATGCAGCTTTACGGGTTCCTTTCGCTGGTCGAGAAGGAGTGGCATCGCCTGCTGTGCTCGGTGCAAGGGGTCGGGGCCAAAGTTTCGCTAGCAATCCTCAGCGCCTTGGGCCCCGATGGTGTTAGCCGGGCGATTGCTCTGGGCGATTGGGGGGCGGTCAAGGCAGCCAAGGGCGTGGGCCCAAAAACCGCGCAGCGGATCGTGCTGGACCTCAAAGACAAGGCGCCCGGCGTTATGGCCATGGGCGGCACGGTGACCGAGGCAATGGATGGCCCCGCGCTGGATGTGGTGGAACTGACTGAACCGACACCTGTACCAAAGCGGCCCACCATAAGCGCATCAGGTAATGCAGCAGCATCTGCCGGGGCATTGTCGGCACTCTCCAATCTGGGCTATGGCCCGTCCGAGGCCGCGTCAGCCGTGGCCGAAGCCGCGGCAAGCTTGCCCGAAGCGGGTGAGGCGGACCTGATCCGCGCTGCGTTGAAACTATTGGCTCCGAAAGGGTGATTGAATGGTAGATGCCGATCCCACCCTGCGCCCCGAGCCGTTGCCGGAAGACAATGACCGCGCCTTGCGCCCGCAGGGACTGGACGAATTCATCGGTCAAGCCGAGGCGCGCGCCAATCTGCGTATCTTTATCCAATCCGCTCGCCAAAGGGGTGAGGCAATGGATCATACGCTGTTCCATGGCCCTCCGGGTCTGGGCAAAACCACGCTGGCGCAGATCATCGCGCGTGAGTTGGGGGTGAATTTTCGGATGACATCTGGCCCGGTTCTGGCAAAGGCGGGCGATCTGGCGGCGATCCTGACCAATCTGGAAGCGCGCGATGTGCTGTTCATTGACGAAATCCATCGATTGAATCCAGCGGTCGAAGAGGTCCTGTACCCGGCGATGGAGGATTTCGAGCTGGATCTGGTGATTGGTGAAGGCCCGGCCGCGCGCACGGTGAGGATCGAGTTGCAGCCGTTTACTCTGGTCGGGGCCACCACCCGGATGGGACTGCTGACCACGCCGCTGCGCGACCGCTTTGGCATCCCGACACGCCTGCAGTTCTATACCGTTGATGAATTGCACGAGATTGTCACCCGCAACGCGCGCAAGCTTGGGGCACCGGCTGATGACAGCGGCGCCCGAGAGATCGCGCGCCGGTCACGCGGAACGCCTCGGATCGCCGGGCGCCTGCTGCGGCGGGTGGTGGATTTCGCAATCGTCGAAGGCGATGGACGGATCACCCGCGATTTGGCTGATGGGGCGTTGACGCGGCTGGGGGTCGATCATCTGGGGCTGGACGGCGCGGACCGCCGGTATCTGAAGCTGATCGCCGAGAATTACGCGGGCGGGCCGGTAGGTATCGAAACCTTGTCGGCAGCTCTGTCGGAAAGCCGGGACTCGCTGGAGGAGGTGATCGAACCCTTCCTCTTGCAGCAAGGCCTGATCCAACGCACACCGCGTGGCCGGATGCTGGCGCAGAAGGCGTGGACGCATCTGGGCATGGCCGCACCCAAGGGGCAAAACGATCTGTTTGGTTGAAGCCGAGCCTGCGAGCTTTTAAGGGTTTCGCCAAACATTGTCCGATTGCCGAGGATTGCGCGTGACACCCGACGACATTCAAGCCCTGTTCACCCGCGAAAGCGGAGAGTTCCTGTTTGCGCGCTGGGGCCGCCCCATCGTGCCGATCGTCTTTGGGGTCGAAGATGAAAGTTTGGCCACGGTCAAAGGCGCGTTCGAGGCAGTGGTAACACTGGCAGGGCATCAGATGGCAGAAACCGACCCCGAGCTTGGCGCCAACTGCATGGTCTTTTTCTTCCGCGACTGGAAAGAACTGACAGAAGTGCCCGATCTGGACCGTTTGGTCCCTGATCTGGGGCCGTTGGTTGATCGGTTGATCGCGGCCGATGCCAACCAGTACCGGATATTCCGTTTTGAAGAAGACGGCGCCATTCGTGCGGCCTTTGTGTTTTTGCGGATGGACAATGAATTGTCGCAAGTCCCCGCTGAAACGCTTGCGCTCAGCCAGGTGGTGCAAACGGTGCTGCTCTGGTCCGATACCGCTTTTCGCAACCAGTCGCCCTTGGCAGTGGCGGGTGACGCGACGATATTGCGACCAGACATTGCCGGGTTGATCCGGGCGGCATACGATCCTGTCCTGCCGGGCGCGGCGCAGGATGCCTCTCATGCGCTGAGATTGTTTGCCAGATTGGATCAACCGCAATGAAGCACGTCTATTCCGTTAAAGTTTATTACGAAGACACCGATATGGGCGGCGTGGTCTATCACGCTAACTATTTGAAATACATCGAACGCGCCCGGTCGGACTATGTGCGGCGCCTGGGCAATGACCAGAATGCCATGCGTGACGCAGGTATCGTTTGGGTCGTGCGCCGGATCGAGGCGGAATACCTAGCCCCGGCCAAATTTGACGACGATCTGGAGATCGAGACCGAAATCAAGTCTCTGTCCGGTGTCCGTCTGATCATGGCGCAAGTGGTCAAACGGGGCGAAGAGGAGATTTTTCGCGCCATCGTTACCGCCGTCTGTATGAATGCGCAGGGCAAGCCCGTACGCCTTCCGGCAGAGATTCGCGCATTGTTGTAACAATTTGCAGGGCCCGGGTGGTTCTGTTGGCAATTCGCCCCCATCTGCGTTAGCGTTTGACAAAACAAGGCCGTAAGGCTGTCAGGCAAAACAAAGAGCAGGTTCATGGAAGCTGAAACGCTGGCGCTGGCGCAGGAGATCGATTTCTCCATGTGGGGGCTTTTTGCCCGCGCGACTTTTATCGTTAAACTGGTAATGCTGATGCTGATTGGCGCATCAGTCTGGTCCTGGGGGATCATCATCCAGAAACTGATCAATTACCGTGCTGCAAGGCGTGAAGCTCAGGTTTTTGATGAGGCTTTCTGGTCCGGGAACCCCTTGGATGAACTGTTCGAGCAGATCGGTACCCAACCCGATGGCAGTTCGGAGAAGATATTTGCCTCTGGCATGATCGAATGGCGCCGCTCGCACCGCACTGATGGCGGGCTGATAGCTGGTGCCACCGCACGCATTGATCGGTCGATGGATGTGGCCATCGCGAAAGAGGCCGAGGCGCTGCAAAAGGGCCTGCCCATTCTGGCCACTGTCGGCTCAACTGCACCCTTCATTGGTCTGTTCGGAACGGTTTGGGGTATCATGAATGCGTTCATCGAGATTGCCGAGCAGCAGAACACCAACCTGGCTGTTGTCGCCCCCGGTATTGCCGAGGCGTTGCTGGCCACCGGCCTGGGCCTGTTGGCCGCGATTCCGGCGGTGATTTTCTATAACAAACTCAGCGCAGATAGTGATCGGATCGTTGGAGGCTATGAAGCCTTTGCCGATGAGTTCGCCACCATTCTGTCGCGCCAGCTGGACAGCTGAGATGGGGGCTGCGGTTCAGCAATCCTCGGGCGGGAATGGACGCCGGCGGGGTCGGCGTCGCGGTCGCGCGCAGCCGATGGCTGAGATCAACGTCACACCCTTTGTGGACGTTATGCTGGTGCTGCTGATCATCTTCATGGTGGCCGCGCCCTTGCTGACTGTTGGTGTGCCTGTTGATCTGCCCAAAACGGCGGCCAGTGCGCTGCCCGGCGATAACGAGGAACCTTTGACCGTCACGCTGACCGCGGATGGCAGGGTGCAAATCCAAACCACGGATATTCTGCGCGAAGAGCTGATTGGCAAACTACGCGCCATCGCAGCAGAACGCAGTAGCGACCGAGTGTTTTTGCGCGCGGATGGTGCGATCCCTTATGCGCAGGTGATGCAGGTAATGGGCGCGCTTAATGCGGGTGGGTTCTCCAATGTGGGGCTGGTGACCGATACGGGCGGCCCGACACTGGACGACGGTGGAGAGTGAGGCCGCACGGTGGATACCGGCACCAAGATCTCGGCGATTGCCCATGTCAGTCTGATTGGTTGGGCATTTTTCGGCGGCACCTTCCGGTCCGAACCATTACCTATGGCCGTGCAGGATGTCTCGGTCATTTCGGCTGAGCAATTTGCGGCAATGACCGCTCAGCGGGATGCGCCCGAAGTGCCGACGCCAACAGCGCTGCAGCCGCCTGAGGCCCCAACAGAAGAGGAGCCAGCGCCGGAACCGGTAGTGGAGAAGCAGCCTTCGTTGCAAGAGGCGGAACCTGCTGAACCTGACCCGGACCCGGACCCCGAGCCGGAACCCGTTGAGCCGCCGCCAGAACCGGTGGTGATTGAACAACCTCCGCTGTTGGACACGCCTGACCCCGAGATTGTCGATCTTACGGTGCCTTCCGGGCCTGAGGCACAGCCCAGCCCCGCCGAGAATGTCGCACCGGTGCCTGTTGCGCCGCCTCCGCCCGAGGCCGCGCCTGATGAAATCGAAACCCCGGCCGTATCTTTGGACGAGGGAGCCGAGACCCAGCAGGAACAGCAGGATCAGACCGCCCCCGAGGAAAAGGCTGACGAGATTGTGACCGAAGCGGAAGAGCCCAAAGAAAACGCTCCCCGAACATCGCCGCGCCCGCGGATCCGTCCCAACCGCCCGACGCCACCGGTCGAGCCCGAAGTGGCGGAGACGCCCGAGCCCGAACCCACAGAGCCCGCGCAGACGGAAACAGCCATCAACGATGCGCTGGCCGAGGCGTTGGGACAAGGGAGTGAACCCTCTGGTCCGCCCTTGACCAGCGGCGAAAAGGACGCGATGCGATTGGCCGTTTCCCAATGCTGGAACGTTGGGTCCTTGTCCACGGATGCTCTGCAGACAGTTGTTGTTGTCGGATTTTCGTTGACCCCTGATGGCAAGGTGGTTGGTGGCAGCTTGCGCATGATCGACAGCTCAGGCGGTTCTGACGGCGCAGCCAGACAAGCCTATGAGGCCGCTCGACGTGCCATTTTGCGCTGTGGAGCCAAAGGTTATGACCTGCCAACCGATAAATACGAGCATTGGCAGGATATTGAGATTACATTCAATCCCGAGAGGATGCGGATCAAATGATGAGACTTCTGACCAGCCTGTTGCTTGGCCTGACACTGGTGTCGGCACCTGTTCACGCCCAAAGTGGACCGCTTCGCTTGGAATTGGATCAGGGGATTATCGAACCCTTGCCCTTTTCGGTTCCGAATTTTGTGCCGGACAGCACAGCAGCTGCGCAATATGCCCAGGATATCTCGCGGGTTGTGGCCGCCGATCTAACCGGAACAGGGCTGTTCCGCGAAATTCTGTCTGATGCTTTCATCAGCCAAGTGGCCAGCTTTGAAGATCCCGTTCGGTTCGCGGATTGGAAAGCCATCAATGCCGAGGCTTTGGTGACAGGTGCTGTGAATGTGTCGGGCAATCGCCTGACGGTGCGGTTCAGGGTCTGGGATGTGTTTTCTGGGCAGGAGCTGGGCAACGGTCTGCAGTTTGCCGGGACGACTGAAGGGTGGCGGCGCATGGCCCATAAAGTGGCGGATCAAGTCTATAGCCGTGTAACGGGCGAGGGCGCCTATTTCGATAGTCGTGTTGCCTTTGTCTCTGAAAGTGGTCCCAAGGATCAGCGCCTGAAGCGCCTGGCGATCATGGATTATGACGGCGCGAATGTGCAGTACCTGACCGACAGTGCAGCCATTGTTCTGGCACCACGCTTTTCACCTGCCGGTGATCAACTGCTTTATACCAGTTACGAATCCGGTCAGCCGCGCATCTATGTTCTGGATATCGAGCGGGTCAGGCGGACTGAGTTGAACACCCAGGGCGGCACGATGAGCTTTTCGCCCCGGTTTTCGCCGGATGGACGGTCGATCGTCTATTCGCTTATTCAGGGCGGCAATACGGACCTGTGGAAAATGGATCTGGCTTCCGGGCAAAGCGTGCGGCTGACCAATACGCCTGCGATTGAAACCGCCCCCAGCTATTCGCCGGACGGTTCCCAGATCGTGTTTGAAAGCGACCGTTCGGGCACGCCACAGCTTTACATCATGCCCGCAAACGGGGGCGAGGCGACGCGGATCAGCTTTGGTCAGGGACGTTATGGAACGCCGGTCTGGTCCCCCCGTGGCGATCTGGTTGCGTTTACCAAGCAGAATAAAGGCCGATTTCATATCGGTGTCATGCGAACAGATGGCAGCGAAGAGCGTTTGCTGACCTCGTCGTTTCTGGACGAAGGACCGACATGGTCCCCTAATGGTCGCGTGATCATGTTCACCCGAGAAACCCAGGGCGCAAGTGGCCGGGCGACGCTGTATTCGGTGGATATCTCGGGACGCAACCTGCGCCCGATCCGCACCCCGGATGGGGGCAGCGATCCGTCATGGGGCCCACTGCAGAATTGATCACGGCTGCTGGCAGGAAAAGTTCACAAGGAACCTGCACTGTGCTACAGAGACGGCAATAAAGAGAAAAAACAACGAGGCACCTGAGATGAACGTATTGGGCAAAATCCTAGCACTAGGTGTGTTTGGCGCGTTGGCAGCCTGCACCAATAACGATCCGTCTGCGCTGGGCGGCGGCTTTGGCAATGGCGCAAACGGCGGGCTGGCCGCGGGCTCTCCAAGTGATCCGCGCTCGCCTGCATATTTCCAGCAAACTGTTGGTGACCGGGTTCTGTTTTCGGTCGATCAGTCGACGCTTACTCCGCAGGCGCAGTCAGTGCTGCAGGGGCAGGCCGACTGGCTGATGGCCAACCCCGACTTTGTGGCAACGATCGAAGGCCATGCGGATGAGCAGGGCACGCGTGAGTATAACCTCGCACTGGGTGCGCGCCGGGCAAATGCCGCCCGCGAGTTCCTGATTTCCCGCGGAGTAGCGGGCAACCGGCTGACAACTGTCAGCTTTGGCAAAGAGCGTCCGATCGAGATTTGCAGCACCGAGGACTGCTATTCGAAAAACCGTCGTGCAGTGACGGTGCTGACCGGATCAACTTTGGGATAAGACGATGAAACTAGCAGGATGGGTTCTGGCCGCAGTTTTGGCGACCGCCGGTTTGGCACAAGCACAGGATCAGCAAACCTTGGCGGATATCCGGCAGGAACTGACGGTGCTGCATGTGGAAATTCAGCGGCTCAAGCGCGAGTTTTCAACAACCGGCTCTCCGGCCCCGAACCTGTCCGGCAGTTCGATACTTGAACGCGTTGATGCCATAGAGGCCGAGTTGCAGCGCCTGACGCGCCAGACCGAGCAGTTGAACCAGCGTGTACAGATTATTGTAACCGACGGCACCAACCGCATCGGTGATCTTGAGTTTCGCTTGGTCGAACTGGAAGGCGGCGACCTGAGTACGCTCGGTGATACAACAACTCTGGGCGGAGAAACGGACATCACATCCGCAGCCCCTGCTGCTCCGACAGCGCCAACCGATTCCGACCTGGGTGAGTTGGCAGTAGGCGAGCAAGCGGATTTCAATGCTGCTGCTCAGGCGCTGGCCGATGGAAACTTCCAGGCCGCCGCGGATCAGTTCGCAGTATTCGATACATCATATCCCGGAAGCCCGCTTGCGCCCGAAGCACACCTAAAGCGCGGGCAGGCGTTGGAAGGCATTGGCGACACCCGCGAAGCTGCAAGGGCTTTTCTGGCCAGCTTCACGGGTGATTCCGAAGGCGCCTATGCGCCTGAGGCTTTGTTCGAACTGGGTGCTGCTCTGGGCCGTCTGGGACAGACCGAACAGGCGTGTATCACACTGAGCGAGGTTAGCGTCCGGTTCCCGGCCTCGGCATTGGCCTCCAGCGCCACGCAGGAAATGACGTCACTGGGTTGTACTTGACCACACATGGCACACTCCTGAAATCCGAACTCCGGGCGCGATTGCCGGAAAACCTTCCGCGCCGTCTAGGCGTTGCGGTGTCCGGTGGCGGTGACTCGGTTGCTTTGCTGAGTTTGTTGAAGCACATCGCCCAAGAGGAACAGGTTGAGCTGTTTGTCGCCACGGTGAACCACAATCTGCGCCCCGAAGCGGTGGCGGAGGCAGATTGGGTGGCGCAGCTTGCCCAGGGTCTGGGCCTTCCACATGAGACGTTGCACTGGAAGGGGTGGGACCAGACAGGTAACCTGCAGGATAGGGCGCGGCAGGTCCGGTACCAGTTGCTGTCAGACTGGGCGCGTGACAAGCAGATCGGCGCGATTGCCCTGGGACACACCGCCGATGATCAAGCCGAAACCATGCTGATGCGATTGGCGCGCGCCGCTGGTGTGACGGGATTGTCCGGCATGCCCGCAATGCGGAACTATCAAGGGATCATGCTGCTGCGGCCGATGTTGGGGATCACCCGGCAACAACTGCGCGATTATCTTGCCAAGATTGGGGCAGATTGGATCGAGGATCCATCGAATCACGACCGGCGGTTTGATCGTATCAAGGCGCGCGACGCGTTGACCGGCTTATCCGAAATTGGGATTTCGGTGCATTCTCTGTCCCGCGTTGCTGAAAACCTTGCTCAAGCCCGTGAAGCATTAGAGCAGATTACGCAGGATTCCGCCCGTCAGGTCCTGAGTGTCGATGGCGGCGATATCTGTGTCGATCGCGCGCAATTTTCCACTCTGCCTGCGGAAATTCGACGTCGTCTTCTTACAGGTTGTGTCCGCTGGATTGCGGGCCGCGGATATCCACCGCGTCAGGCTGCAACAGACCGGGCGCTGCTCGCGATTGATCAGGGTGAGGCGGCAACGATTGGTGGATGCCTCTTGATCCCAAAAGCCGATAAAATGTGGATTTGCAGAGAGCTAAATGCCGTTGAGAGCGCACCCGGCGCACCCGGTCAGATTTGGGATGGACGGTGGATCCTGTCTGGCCCAGCGATTCCCGACGCGCAGGTTCACCCGTTAGGTGCGGCTGGTTTGAAGGCCGTGCCAGATTGGCGTGCACTTGGAAAACCGCGCGCCGCGCTTCTGGCGTCTCCGTCCGTCTGGAGCGGAGAGGTCTTGGTATCTGCACCTATGGTGGGTTTCTCAAATGGTTGGCTTGCAGAACTGACGCCAGAAGAGCCCGAGTTTCACTCTTCGGTTTTATCGCATTGAACCTGCTTGAATCATCTCTATTTTAAAGAGCAACCCGGCAGATCCCCATCTGCCGAAATCTTTTGGGAGATTTTTCTTGGGCAACGCTCGTAACATCGCCTTTTGGGTCGTTCTGTTTTTGCTGATCCTTGCACTGTTCAATCTGTTCAGCGGACCAGGTGGAACGCTTCAGAGCAATGAAAGAACCTATTCTGATTTCGTGACCGCTGTTGAAGGCGGCGAAGTCAAAAACGTGACATTGGATGGCGAGCAAATTCGCTATACCACGCAAAGCGGCGCAAGCTATGTCACGATCAAGCCCGGCGATGCCGAGGTGACCAAACTGCTGATCGATGAAAGCATCCCGGTTCAGGCTGTGAAACAACAGCAATCGGGCATTCAGTCTTTCCTGGTCACTCTTCTTCCTTTCCTGCTGCTGATCGGTGTCTGGGTCTACTTCATGAACCGGATGCAGGGTGGCGGCAAAGGTGGCGCGATGGGCTTTGGCAAGTCCAAGGCCAAGATGCTGACCGAAAAGCATGGCCGTGTAACTTTTGATGATGTCGCTGGCATCGACGAGGCCAAGGAAGAACTGGAAGAGATCGTAGAATTCCTGCGCAATCCGCAGAAATTCAGTCGTCTGGGTGGCAAGATTCCAAAAGGCGCTTTGTTGGTGGGCCCTCCGGGGACCGGTAAAACGCTGCTGGCCCGCGCCATTGCGGGTGAGGCGGGTGTGCCCTTCTTCACCATTTCGGGTTCGGACTTTGTTGAGATGTTCGTCGGTGTCGGTGCGTCCCGTGTCCGCGACATGTTCGAACAGGCCAAGAAAAACGCTCCCTGTATCGTTTTTATTGACGAGATTGACGCCGTTGGCCGCCATCGTGGTGCCGGTTATGGCGGGGGTAATGACGAACGTGAACAAACGCTCAACCAGTTGCTCGTCGAGATGGACGGGTTCGAGGCCAATGAGGGCGTGATTATCCTGGCGGCCACCAACCGTAAGGACGTTTTGGACCCTGCGCTGCTGCGTCCAGGCCGTTTCGACCGCAACGTGACTGTCGGTAACCCCGACATCAAAGGCCGCGAGAAGATCCTGGGCGTTCACGCACGCAAGACGCCCCTCGGACCTGATGTCGATCTGCGCATCATCGCGCGCGGGACTCCGGGCTTCTCGGGTGCTGATCTGGCCAACCTCGTGAATGAGGCCGCGCTGATGGCCGCCCGCGTCGGTCGCCGCTTTGTTACCATGGAAGATTTCGAGAATGCCAAGGACAAGGTGATGATGGGTGCCGAGCGCCGCTCGATGGTGCTGACCCAGGACCAGAAGGAAAAGACTGCCTATCACGAATCAGGGCATGCCGTTGTTGGTATGACGCTGCCGTTGTGTGATCCGGTCTATAAGGCAACGATCATTCCGCGTGGTGGTGCGCTGGGCATGGTGGTGTCACTGCCAGAAATGGACCGCCTGAACTATCACCGCGATGAGTGTGAGCAAAAGCTGGCCATGACCATGGCCGGTAAGGCGGCTGAGGTGATCAAATATGGCGAGGACCATGTCTCGAACGGTCCGGCGGGCGATATCATGCAGGCCAGCCAACTGTCGCGCGCGATGGTGATGCGCTGGGGCATGTCGGACAAGGTCGGCAATATCGACTATGCCGAAGCGCATGATGGCTATTCAGGCAACACTGCCGGGTTCTCGGTCTCGGCCCATACCAAGGAACTGATCGAGGAAGAGGTCAAGCGCCTGATCCAGCAAGGATATGAGCGTGCGCATCAGATCCTTTCAGAACAGAACGAGCAATGGGAACGTCTGGCCCAAGGGCTGCTGGAATATGAAACCCTGACCGGTGACGAGATCAAACGCGTCATGAATGGCGAGCCGCCCAGCGAAAGCGATGACGAGGGCGATAAACCTGATGAGGGCAGCGCCCCCAGCGTGACAGCCATTCCGAAAACCAAGGTTAAGAAAACTCCGCCCGATGGCGGGATGGAGCCGGAACCAACGGCTTAAACTTTCAAAGACCCGGGCCTGTCCCGGGTCTTTTTTCTTTTCAATCGCGAAGGTTTGCCCTCTATTCCGCATCAGATGTCAGTTCTGAAAAAGGGATAAATATGCCGGTATTGCGCGAAACCGAATTCACGGGAGAAGTTGTTTGGTTGGGCCACGTACCAGCAGGTGAAACTCTCCGGGCCAATGCCGTGGACAGTCTGGATTTGGGTTTCTCGGGTGATCAAGGCGCGCGTCACGAAGGCGTGAATCGTACCTCTTGCGTGCGAGTCAAAAACCTGTACCCGGTAGGCACCGAAATTCGCAATGTGCGGCAGTTATCGATCCTGTCCGCAGAAGAACTTGATGCCATCGCGCAGGAAATGGGCTTGGGTAAGCTGGACCCGTCCCATCTGGGGGTCAGCATTGTCTTGCGCGGCATTCCGGATTTCACCCATATTCCGCCCTCGTCTCGTTTGCAGGTGGAAAATGGCGTGACGCTGACGATCGACATGGAAAACCGGCCCTGTATCCTGCCGGGGCGCGAGATCGAGGCTGACTTGCCCGGGTATGGTGCGGCCTTCAAGCCTGCAGCGCAGGGACGGCGGGGGGTCACGGCTTGGGTCGAAAGACCCGGAGAGCTGAACCTGGGCGATGAGCTTACACTGTTTGTCCCCGATCAGAGAGCCTGGACACCATAAGGGACCGCAATTTCCGATCGGAAGGTGCCGATGTGACGCTACGACGTTTCAAGGCGCAATTATGTCGGAATCCATAGCCACCAATTTGGTACACAACGGTATGGAGTGAGCAGCGCCGGCGTTCTGCGTCGGGTTTGCACGGAATTCAATCAGGGACCGAAACCCAATGAGCTATAAATCTGACATCGAAATTGCGCGTGAGGCGAAGAAGAAGCCGATTCAGGAGATTGG
>NZ_JBXWNE010000020.1:0-67587 GCF_059610225.1 Ruegeria sp. YTSA105 | reverse complement strand
CAGGTGCCCGAAGGTCTTCCTCTCAGCAATCGCCATCGCAGCTCTCGTCATCTATTGGCTATGAGTCCTGACCCTAGCGGACAAAACGGCCATTCGGTCAAACCATAGCGGGCAAATTGGGTCGAATTGAATCAAGGGCAATTATTTCATCGATTAATTAGATTTCCCAAAATCGATCCTTCCCGAACCATTGCTACTTAAGTCGAAAATTGCATTCAATCTACAACTGCACGCGGCAACAAAGCGTCGCCGCCAATCGAAATTTACTCGGCTGGTGACCAATTTGGGCCGGGATCATAGGTCGATATCTCAGCTGTTATTTCAAGCGTATCCGGCCCAAAGTCCGCTTCGAACACGGTGCCGTTTTCACCCACGAGAAAAGAATGGATACCCGTTTCTCCGTAGTCCGCAGGCACCGCAAGCAAGGCGTGACCCGCCACGAACCGATCGCCGACAAAATAGGAATAGGCACCACCCGGAGCATTTGGTCCCTGCCCCTGCAAAATTGCGAAGTAGTAACCGAGGAAAGGTTCGGGTTCGAAATCATCCGCACCGTCGCTCCACCCCGAGGCGGTGGCGCGGGCAAGGGCTTCACCGACAAAACTGTCTTCTTCTGGCCAGAAGAGGCCGTTTCGTGCGCCGGGATCCGATATGATCGTTTGGGCAAATTCCATGACGCCATCGCCATTGTGGTCCACAAGACGAAACGCCGCCTGAAGATCAACATAGGCCTCAAGCGTTTCGATTACTTCCAATTCATTCAGTCCGATTTCACGGGCGGAAAGCTCCTCTACCCCGGCTTCTAAATCAAACTTCCAACCATTCTCAGCTTTCAGAATTGGGATCGGAAAGGGCCAACTATCTTCGCCAAGCAGAAGAAAAACCCCATCATCCTCGGGCTGAAAGCGGTATCCTTCAGCATACATGCCAAGCACTTCCTGCCTTCTTTGCTGATCTTCCACCGGATCACCCGTTCCGATTAGATCTTCTGCCTCTGGTCCGAAAATCTCGAGCAGCTTGTTCTGATCATCGGCCCTTAACGCTTCGACAAAAGCGTCCAGCGCGGTTTGCGGAGTTTCGAACAGGGCACCGTCGGAAAACGCCGGTCCTGTAGCCACTGCGATCACTAAAATAGAAAAAACCGATTTACGCATGTTACCGCCTCCCCTTGCCTTTGGCAGCATGTCCCCGTTTGGACGCCTTGTGAGCTTTGCCGCCTGAAGATTTTTTCTTCATAGCCTTACCTTTGGACGCAGCGGGTTTTTGCTGAGCCGTGGCCTTTTTTACCTGAGGTTTCTTAGCTGCTTGCGGTTTCTTTTTGACAGGCTTCTTCGCCGCATCTGGCCGTTTCGTCCGATCGATGGCCTGCTGCTTGGCAGCAGCCTTGTCCCGATCAACGTTACCGCGATTCACCTGCGGCAAGGACTTGCCCCCACTACCTCGATTGGCCAGAGCACCGCTCGCGATAGCCCCCGCCCCTGCACCAGCTGCAACTGCTGCCGCGCCTCCCCTGCTAATGTCTGCAGCACCGGATTCACGGCTCAGTTTTGCGCGGAGTTCGTCCGTGCGACCCTCGGGGCGGTTGACAGGCAGGTCGCCGCGACCACCTTCCGGCCTTTTGTGATCAGCGATCTTGTCCCGGGCTTCCTTTTTTCGGTCAGGATCGGGTTTCCATCCGATATCAGTTCGGTCACCAAGATCTATATCGTTACCGATATTGACGTTGCCGTCGACGTCTATGTCGATGTCCGGGTTTCTGTATATCGGGCCACCGCCCCATCCGCCGCAATTCCGGCACCCCCAATAGTCATACCAGTCGTCGTCATCGTCGAAAATCTCGTCGATCAGCGCCACGGTACCAAATGTCAGCAAGGCCGCGCCCACTACGTCCCCGGTCGACGGGCCGGTATAGACAGTCTCGGGATTATATTGCGGGACGTACACTGTTTCGGGTTGTGTCGGAGTAATTACAACCGTTTCTTCATCAGATACCTCGACAGTTTGCTCGGGCCCGGAAACAAGAGCTCCGCTGTCAATTGCCTGATCCCGCATTACCTGCACCGCATCCAGTACATCGTCGGACTGGGCCAGCATGGCGGTGCCGACTGTCTCGGTCCAATCGATGTGGGTGGCCATTTGACCGACGACTTCGGGGAACGCCGTGGCCAATACACTTACAGACGGATCCCAGCCCATAGCTTCGATTTCCGGCTCGAGCTCTACGGGGTCGCGGTCGGCGTTATCCAACAAATATCGTTCTGCCTTAACAATCTCCAGTGGCTGAGTGGCCGCAACAAATATCTGTATGAGTAGAGTGTCGGGAAAAAGAGCCACCGGGGCGACCAAAGTTTGCAACTCAGCATCAGATAGAAGATCGGATGAAGTCTCAGACGTAACTTCCGTTGCAACAGTATCGGACGCCTCTTGTGCAAACAGGGCGTTAGATGCGCTTAAACTGAGAGCAAATATTATATATCTAAACATATTGCGATCCTTCAATTTATCGAAGGATCGCCTAAGACCGTGATTCTGGCAACTGGCCTGCCAAATGGAGGATCATTTAGTAAAACACGGTCATTGGTCAAGCTGGCTTGAGCCGTCAATTTACTTACAAGGCCAGCTTCTATTGCGCAGGGCGATTAACTCCCGACAAAACTGTTTTGCGCGACGAGCTTCAGGGATTAATGGGGGCGAAAACATACAGAGCTTTTAGTGCTTCGCTCGGCTCCACCCCCGGCAAAGCGAGACGAAATATCTCTTCCATTGTGCCCTGAGCATACATTTCTGACAGAATACTATCGACAACGAGTCGAAAGTTATCGTCACCCCTCGCGATGGCCAATCCTTGCTTTTCTATCGTCAGTATTTCCTGGGATAGTTTGAATTTGCCCTTTAGTCCCGCAGCAATGTAGTTGACCAGCAAAATCGACTGATCTGCAAAATAGGCGTCAATTTCACCGTCTCGAAGTGCTTTGATACCGTCTGGGTGTGAAGCGAACCGCACCATTTCTGCGTCGATACCTGCAGCTTCAAATGAATTCAGAACGGACGCCTCTGTTGTTGTGCTGCTTCTCATTCCAACCTTCTTTCCCGCGAGTGCACCCATGGTGCCTTCAGCCTCGATTGGTAACAATATGGACGTGCCATCGACATAAGTTGGAATTGAGAAATCAACAATTTCGCGTCGGGAAAGTGTAATCGACGCTGCCCCGCAGAGCATATCCACCTCTCCGGAAGCAACTTTGTCGAAACGATCCTTAGAGTCGACCGGAATGAACTGAACATTCAAATCCTTCAATTCCAGTTTTTGCGCAATTACCTTCGCTACTTGATCGCAAATCAACGGCGACAGACCAAACGGGCGACCTTGGTCGTTAATGTAAGACAACGGAGCAGCATCTGTTCGAAAACCAAATCGGATTTCGTTGTTTTTTGTTATCCTGTCGATTGTTTGGGCAACCGCGCCGGTTGTGAATAGAACCGTCACAATAAGTATAGAAAGCAAGCGCATGGTTTTTCCCTCTTTAGTGGCGTAACACCCTTGTGGAGGTGAAAAGCACCCTGTGTCGAGAGTAAAACACATTGTGTCGCCTAGGAGTCGGTCTGTTGATGAGAAGTGCTGGCATGGCGACGAATCGAAAGCACACCCTCGCAATATTGGAAGAAAACCGAATACATTTGCACCTGCTCAGGGCTTAACGCGGGAGAAAAGTCTTGTGGGCAGAGCTTATGCTCGAAGTTTCAAAGGACCCGCGTCAACTGCAAGTCGTTGCGACAACACAACACCGCACCAGTATATTTTCGTGGTGCAAACTGTTGACCTTCGCCGTGACGCTGTACGTTAGGGTTGATATTCAACGGTGAGGTTGAGCAAAGGGTAATGGGAATAGAACTACAATGGAGTTTGGCGGAACTTGGGGCGCGTAAAACCGTACCTTTTGCCTTTGTGTGTTTGCTGTTCTTCGCATCCTGCGCAACCACGAACCCAGAACTTTTGAAGTCCGAGTTGAACGCTCGACCCAGTGCACAGAATGCGTCGCCAAGCGACTACGCCGGCGAAGTTCAATTTAGCATCTCAAACAAGATTCCCGCTCGTGGGAAAAACCTACCTTACACATTTAACGCGGGCATCAGCAGTGTGACGTCAACGCGCCTAGGTTTCCGGGGGCTCTTAGATCTGCGAGAAATCCAAGTCCAAGCGCAAGCGCTTCTGTCGGGTACTCTGGAACAAAGTTGCTCTTTGAATGTTGACTTTGAACTCGACGACGCCCGCGCCAGCGGTGATCTCATTGAACTCGTAGGCTCAGTGGACGTCGAGCTTTATCGTTGTCGAAACGAAGAATCCGAGGGAACCAACGGGCGTGGAGTTCGCTTTATCTCGACGACTGTTGGGATCGCCGCAGCGGCACGCGCCAATGTTCAAGATCAATGCGTTCACTTTGATCTTGCCGACGTCGTGCTTCAACCTACCGGGTTTGTCGGCGGGTTGGTTAACCTAATTGGCCTCACGGAGCGTGTCGAGGAGGTCGTTCTCACCAAGGCAAAGGAGTTCACCGAAGAGAATGTGATTTGTCCGGAGATGCCTTCGGAGCTTTCTTCGTTGAATCCGGTTCTCGACGCCGGCGGTACACGAGAAATTGGTGACGGTGGCATCGGTGTTGCGTTGAGCGGCTCAATCGACACCAGTGCGATGACGATGATGGAACTCCTGGCGGTTATGCAATCTCGCGGTATTGTTGGGGGGGCAGGATGATGGATCGGATCTTTCTTCTGATACTAGCTACTGCCGGGCTTTTCGGATCCGCGCTGCTGGCTGAAGAGGTTACCTTCGAAGCAAACGGGGACGTCAAGCTAGGAGATCGTGAGTTTCCCGTTGATCTGGCATTGAGACTAAAAGATGTGAACGCGACAAGGATCTCAATCGAAAGTGTCATAGACCTACGCCGAGCAAACGAAATACTTGTAGAGGAACTCAAACGAGCCGCGTTTGTAGATGTCTGCAACGCACTGATCGGCGTGACCGAAGCAACGGCCCGTGCCGACGATACAGTGATTTCGCTAAGTGGGAGGATCGAAGCAGAGCTTTTCCGATGCGAAAGCCGCAGCGGCGGTGGATCTATACGCGGCGAGAACACTTTCGCTGGTGGTTTGACGGTGGGTGCTTCCGCTTCGGCCGAATTCAAAGATGACTGCCTTTTTTTCCGTTTGGATGACCTGAGACTTGCTCCGGATCAACTCACCGAGTCGTCCGATGCAAAGGGTAATGTCGAAAAGGTTCGGCAGGTATTCATCGAGACCGCGAACGCAATACTTCAAAGAAACCCGGTATGCCCAGAACTACCTCCCGAACTTGTCTCTCTCTCGCCAACTTACGACGCCGGTGGCACACGGGAGTTAGGGGAAGGTGGCGTCGGACTGTTCTTCCGAGGTTCAATCGAAACGAGTACTGAGGCGATTATTGACATCCTTCAGGTACTTCAGTCGAAGAAGGTGCTTCCACCTCCGCCCCGCTGAACCTAGTCAACGGTTAGTGCGGCAGATAGAATTTAATTATTTCGAAGAACAGGAACGAGTCGTAGAAATATGCATTTAACGTAGCATCATTCGTGCAATAGATGAGGTCAAAAATGATCCATTTTGCATCTGTTCTTACCATTTTGCTTGCTTTTTGCGCCCATGCCGAGGACATCCCGAGCACTCAACCCGGCGACAGGCAGTATTCACCTTATCCACGGCAGAGCTTCCCCAATCAGGTCTTTCTTGGCGACACTCATTTGCATACGTCCGACTCTGCAGATGCCCGTATGATCGACAATGTGCTAGGCCCTGAAGAAGCCTACCGCTTTGCCAAGGGCGAGGTGGTGATATCCAGCACCGGTGTCGAAGCTAGGCTGCGCAGACCATTGGACTTTTTGGTAGTTGCCGATCACGCTGAGAACTTGGGTCTCGCGCCGCTGTTGGCAGCGAAAGACGCCACGCTTTTCACGCCTGAGTTTGGGCAACAACTTAACGCTGCCGTTGAACCCACTGCGAACCCGATCCGTTTCGAAGAAGTCGTGGGCGGCATCGGTGGCGACGAGAAGGTTGCCCAATATGCATGGCAAACTTCGGCGTCGGGAATGGCGGCAGTTTGGGCAAGAGAAAACACACGCGAGGCCATTTGGCACGCTCTTGCTGGGAAAGAAGTCTACGCAACCACAGGTCCGCGCATGCGCATTCGCGTTTTTGCCGGATACGATTTTGAAGATACGGACCTGCCGCGTACAGATTTTGCCGCGTATGGATATGAAGGAGGCGTCCCGATGGAGCCAATCTAGACCGCATTCAAATCGTCAAAGGGTGGTTAAATAGCGACGGGACAACTTCGGAACGCGTTTACGATATATCTTGCGGCGGGCGCGAACTAGTGAACGCGAAGTGTGGCGGACCCGTTGGCGGCACGGTTGACGTTGAGAGCGCTACTTGGACAAACGATATTGGTCAGGCAATTCTATCCGGGTATTGGGAAGACCCCGATTGCGATCCGGAACAAAGCTCTTTCTACTATGCCAGAGTGTTGGCAATACCAACGCCACGTTGGACAACATACGATGCCAAAGTGCTCGGAACCGAGATCCCTGACGAAGCCCCACGGTCGATACAAGAGAGGCATACACATCGTCAATCTGGCACACACCTTAGGGACGATTGTTATAAGGCTGAAACCAGAATTTACTTAGTCCGCTTTGGGCTCAAACTACCCCTTCAACGCTTCTGCATGAACGATTGGCTTTCGGTCACGTTTACCCAAACCCCTTCAGGCGATATCCGTGTGCCGTAGACCAGTTTCTCGACACCCCTAGCTTGGGCCGCCTCGAACGCCGCTGCATAGGTCGGGTCGATATCGGCGGCCAATGCAATTCGCTCACAATCGGTGCGCTGAACCAGATACAGCAGGATTGCGCGATGCCCCTGGTCCACCATAGCTGTCAGTTCCCCTAGATGTTTGGTTCCGCGCGCTGTGACGCTGTCGGGGAATTCGGCCAGACCGGGTTCGCGAGACAGGGTCACGCATTTGACCTCGACATAAGCGTCCTGAAGGCCCGGCTGGGTCAGCAGGAAATCAACGCGGCTGTTCTCGCCGTATTTCACCTCGGGGCGCACGGTTTCATACATTGCCAGCTCGGGGATTTCTCGCGCCATCAGGGATGCGCGCAAGGCTCGGTTCGGAACTGATGTATCGACCCCGGTGAAATGCCCGTTTTCGTGATCGACCAGCCGCCAGCCATATTTCAGCTTTTTCTTCGGGTCGTCATTGGGCTCCAACCATATTTTCTCGCCCGGTTCGGCCAGTCCCATCATCGAGCCGGGATTGGCGCAATGCGCTGTCACCTCGCGCCCGTCCTTAAGCCTGCAATCGGCTAGAAAGCGTTTATAGCGGCGGATCAGGTGGGCGGGGACAAGAGGGGTTTCAAATCGCATGCTTCAGGGCCTATACCTGCGGAAAGGGTCGATCAAGGGGGCGCAGGCCATGCAAAATCCAACCGCAGCCATGCTGGTGATCGGGGATGAAATCCTGTCGGGTCGCACCCGCGACGCAAACATGCATTATCTCGCGCAGGAGCTGACCAAGCAGGGGATCGACCTGAAAGAGGTCCGTGTGGTCAGCGATGACGCCGCTGCAATCGAAGCCGCCGTTCAGGCGTTGTCGGCAAAGTTTGATCATGTCTTCACCAGCGGCGGGATTGGACCGACCCATGATGATATCACCGCCGATTGCATCGCCCGTGCCTTTGGCGCACATATCGACATCCGCGACGATGCCCGCGCTTTGCTTGAAGCGCATTACGAGAAATCCGGGCTGGAACTGAACGCTGCCCGTTTGCGCATGGCGCGCATCCCTGATGGTGCCACGCTGATCGACAATCCGGTGTCGACTGCGCCAGGCTTTACCATCGGCAATGTTCATGTGATGGCTGGGGTGCCCTCGGTCTTTCAGGCGATGGTGGCGAGTGTATTGCCGGGTCTGACCGGCGGTGTTCCTCTGCTATCCCAAACCTTGCGGGTGGATCGCGGCGAAGGCGATATCGCCGCCCCCCTTGCGGCACTCGCAGCGGATTTTCAGGATCTGTCCATCGGGTGTTATCCGTTTCAGATCAACGGTGTGTTTGGCGCCAATGTGGTCATTCGCGGAACCGAAGGTGCCCGGATCGACGCGGCCTCAACCCGGTTGGCGAAAGAGCTTGGTCTGTGAGCGTTGTCTGGCCTGATGTCGTCGATGGCACTTGGCCATCTGCGCATCGCGACAGGAAGGGGCCGTTTTGGGTGCGTCAGGGTCTGGGCGGCGGATCGCGGGTGAGTGCAGCCAATGCGCTGGGGCCGGTCTTGGATGACGATATCGCGGCGGCCGAGGTCGCGATGCAGGCACTGGGGCAAAAGCGTATCTTTTGCCTGTGGCCAGGGGACGAGGCGCTGGATACGCAGCTTGAAGGCCGGGGCTATTCCGTGTTGGATCCGGTCAATATTTACACCTGCCCAGTTGAGCATCTGACTGATCTTCCGCTCCCCCGCGTAACGGTGTTCTCGATATGGGAGCCGCTGGAAATCATGCGTGAGATCTGGGCCGAGGGCGGGATTGGACCAGAGCGGCTGGCCGTGATGGAGCGAGCCCCGGGTCCAAAGACCGGCCTGCTGCTTCGCCATAGTGACCAACCTGCTGGTACCGGGTTTGTTGCGATGCACGGGGACGTGGCCATGGTCCACGCACTTGAGATTTTGCCGGCTCATCGCCGTCAGGGCCTGGGCCAATGGGCGATGCGCGCGGCTGCGCTCTGGGCACAGGATCAGGGCGCCGGGACGCTCAGCGTGATTTGCACCAAGGCGAATGCGGGGGCCAATGGCCTTTATCGCGCGCTTGGGATGGAGCTTGCCGGAGAATACCATTACCGTCAGCTGGTTGAAGGAGAGAACCCAAAGTGACCGATCTTGCCCTGCCCACTGCGCTGAACCTTCCGATGGCTGATCCGCTGCCGCCCGAGACGCAGAAATACTTCGACATTTGCGTCGAAAAGCTGGGGTTTGTGCCCAATGTCCTGCGGGCCTATGCCTTTGACATCGACAAGCTGAACGCGTTCACCACGATGTATAACGATCTGATGCTGGCCGATAGCGGGCTGTCCAAGCTCGAGCGTGAGATGATCGCGGTGGTCGTGTCGGCAATAAACAAGTGTTTCTATTGCCTTGTCGCACATGGTGCGGCTGTCAGGCAGTTGTCCGGTGATCCGCAGCTGGGTGAAATGTTGATCATGAACTACCGGGTTGCGCCTTTGGATCAGCGGCAGCGTGCCATGCTGGATTTCGCGGCCAAAATGACCACCGAAAGCACCAAGATCGAAGAGCCCGACCGACAAATTCTGCGGGATGCCGGGTTTAGCGACCGCGATATCTGGGACATTGCCAACGTGACCGGCTTTTTCAACATGTCGAACCGTGTTGCAAGCGCGACCGCGATGTCCCCCAACCCCGAGTATCACGCCCAATCAAGATGATCCGCCGTCTCGTTATATTCCTGTTGCTCATGGCATCGCCTGTTGTCGGGCAGGAGCTGACGCTTCCTTCGGGTACGCGATTGGTCAGCGACCGCACAAGCCCGTTGGACAGCTATGACCTGCCCACTGGCCCCTATACCGACGGGAGGGTACCGGCGCGCCGGGTTGAAGGACGGGTCGAGCGCTATACCTGGCGGCTGCAGGCCGGGTCCAGCACCACTTTGCAGCTGCTAGCCCCGTTGCGGGAACAGATCAAAGCCCAGGGGTATGAGGTTCTCTTTGACTGCGACGCCCGCAGTTGCGGTGGCTTCGATTTTCGCTTTGGAACCGAGGTTGTCCCCACGCCTGACATGTATGTGGCCATCCAGGACTATCGCTTTTTGTCCGCTGCCAAGGGCGACGAAGTTCTGAGCCTGTTGGTCAGCCGAAACCCGCCCGATGGCTATGTGCAGATGATCCGCGTGTCACCTGAAGGGGCCGAAGCCGCGCCTCCGCTGGTGATCGAAGAAGCGGTCGATCAGGCGCAGGGGCTGTTGGCAGAGCTTGCCCAAGAGGGCCACGTGATACTGGGCGATCTGCATTTTCGCACGGGTGAAATAACCTTGGGTGAGGGGCCTTTCGGCTCTCTGAATGAGATTGCGCAGTATTTGTCGGACAATCCCGGAACG
This sequence comes from Ruegeria sp. YTSA105, assembly GCF_059610225.1. Lineage (NCBI taxonomy): Bacteria > Pseudomonadati > Pseudomonadota > Alphaproteobacteria > Rhodobacterales > Roseobacteraceae > Ruegeria > Ruegeria sp. YTSA105. The sequence continues at coordinate 57,392 of NZ_JBXWNE010000020.1, read as the reverse complement.
CGGCTGGCTCTGGTCGGGCACACGGATGATACTGGCGCACTCGAGGCCAATATTTCGGTCAGCACGGGCCGGGCGCAAACCGTGCGCGCCCGGCTGATCGAGAAATACGGCGTGGCCGCCGACCGGGTCGAGGCGCGGGGGATCGGCTATCTGGCCCCGATTACCTCGAATGCAACGCCCGAAGGTCGCGAACTGAACCGCCGGGTCGAGGCGGTTCTGCTGATCAACTGATCCCTACATCACCCACCACAGGTACAGCGGCAGCCCGATCGTGATGTTGAACGGGAAGGACACGCCCAGCGACAGGGTCAGATAGATCCCGGCCTCGGCCTTTGGCAGCGCGATCTTCATCGCCGCGGGCACAGCGATATACGAGGCGGATGCAGACAGGACCATGAACAGGAACAGGCTGCCGTCAGGTAGGCCGATCACCGCCCCGACCGCCCAAGCCATCGCAGCGCCGATCAGGGGCATCAGCATACCAAAGGCAAACAGACCCAGCGAGAGCTTGTCGCGGTTCTTGATCAGGCTGCGCCCCGCGGAAATGCCCATATCCAGCAGGAAAAGGCACAGGATGCCGGTGAAGGGCGTGACGATGAAGGGCGCAATCATCTGCATCCCTTCGCCACCCGTAACAGCGCCGATCAGGAAGGCCCCGGTCAACAGGACAATCGACCCGTTTGCCAACAGATCGCGCCACAGCCCATTGTCATTGACGCCCTTGCTGCTGGTTTTATGCGCCAGCCAAAGGGCCGAAAGGATGGCGGGAACCTCCATCGCGGCGGCGACAGCAACCATGAAGCCGTCATGATCAAGACCCACCAAATCCAGCAGGCTGGTTGCGGTGACGAAGGTCACGATTGAGATTGACCCATAATGCCCGGCAACAGCCGCCGCATTCAACGCGTCCAGCCGTGTCATGACCCGGAGCAGGCCGAATGCCACAAAGGGGATGACAAAAGACAACGCCACACCGCCTAGCAAAGTCAGGAACAGATCCATGTGGATGCCATGCTCGGCCAGGCTGCTGCCGCCTTTGAAGCCGATGGCCAGCAGCAGATACAGCGACATGAACTTGGCTGCCCCACCGGGGATCGACAGATCGCTGCGGGCAAAAGCCGCGAGCAGCCCGAGGACGAAGAAAAGGATGGTTGGGACCAGCAAGTTGCTGGAAAGGGTTTCGATTACGCTGGGCATTTTGGCTCCTGTCCCGATTTCACGGGCTAAGTGCCTTGCCTATTTTTGTTATCCAAATATTATCTTTCTAATTTTTGGATAGTTTAAAGCTATGAAATGCGCCCAACACTAAGGCAACTGGAATATATCGTTACGGTCAGCCGACTGGGTCGATTTGGATTGGCAGCTGAGGTTCTGAATGTCAGCCAGCCCAGCCTCTCGGCGCAAATTGCCTCTGTAGAACAAGAACTTGGCCTGCGCATCTTTGATCGTAATCGGGGTGGTGTTCAGGTGACTGCCAAAGGCGAAGAGTTCATCGAACGCGCCCAGAAGATCCTTGCCGAAGTCCGGGATCTGCGCCACGCGATGAGCAGCGAGACACCGGTCTCAGGACGGCTAAGGCTGGGCGTGTTGCCCTCAATCGGGCCCTACCTGCTGCCTCAGGTCATCAAAAAGGTCCATCAGGACCGCCCCGGTCTGCGCATTGTCGTGCGCGAGGAAAACACCCGTGATCTGGAACAAGGACTTAAATCTGGTCGGTTTGATCTGATCCTTTCCACGCCCGAGGATCACCCGAACACAATCCAGCAGCGCTTGTTCAACGAGACTCTGTGGATTGGAGTTGCCGTAGACGATGTGCTGTCAAATGATACGTATGGTGTTACGGCTCAAGACTTGCGCGACCGGCTGATCCTGACCTTGGACCAAAGCCACCGTCTGTCCCGGATCGTCTATGCGCTGGCGGCGGAATGCGGTGGGGTTGTGTCGGATGAATACGAGGGGACCACGCTTGATTCCATTGTACTGATGGCGGCCTCGGGGGTTGGGGTTGCGGTGTTGCCGGACCTGTATGCAAGACGTCAGGGGATTTACCGCGATGAGGTCCATTTGCGCCCGTTGACTATAACAAATGCCAACCGCGATATCGCGCTTCTTTCTCGCAGAAAAGAAGCTGATCTGCCCGGACAGAATATCCTGATCCAATCCTTGCGTACGGTCGCGCAGAGTATGGGGCTGGCCGTGTTCAGCGAATAAAAAAAGGCCCACACTACTTGTGCGGGCCGTTCAGTTTCCACCGGGAGAAATTACCAGTCCATCGGGCCTTTTTCGTTGAAGGCATCGACGAGGAAATCAATGAATGCCCGCACCTTGGGCTGCGTAAAGCGGCCGGGCGGGTAGACGGCATAAACGCCTTGGACTTCGTCGGGCAGCGACGGCATTGCGTCGACAACTTCGCCCGACTTCAGCGCCTCGGCATAGAGATAGCTGGGCAGATGCGCGATCCCAAGCCCCGAGACCGCAGCGTTCAACAAGGATTGCCCATCATTCACGCTGAGCCACCCGGCGGTGCGGACCTGACGTTTTTCACCCGAAGGTGCGGTCAGTTTCCACACATTGCCCGAAGACTGGCTGGAATAATGTAACAGCTTGTGTTCGTTCAGGTCGTCGATCTTTTGCGGACGCCCGAATTTCTCGATATAGGTGGGCGCGGCGACCATCCGCTTGACGGTTTCGGTCAGCTTGCGGGCGCGCAATGTGCTGTCTTCCAGCTCACCAATCCGCACGGCAACGTCGAACCCTTCCGAGATCAGCTCAACATAGCGATTGTTCAGCACCATATTCACCGTGATGTCGGGATAGGCAGCTAGAAATCCCGACAGAACCGGAGACAGGTGATTCACGCCGAAATCTGTCGCCACACTGATCCGCAGCAGACCAGAGGGGGCAGATTGCATCGAGGTGACCAGCGCATCAGCCTCGCCCGCGTCATTCAGAACGCGGCGGGCCCGATCATAATAGGCCAGCCCGATTTCGGTTGGTGACACGCGGCGCGTCGTGCGGTTCAGCAGTCTTGCGCCCAGGCGTGCTTCCAGGCTGGAAACGTGCTTGGACACAGCCGATTTTGAGATGCCCATTTTCTTGGCCGCGTCGGTGAAACCGCCTTGGTCCACCACGTTGGCGAAGGCTTCCATTTCGGTCAGTCGGTCCATTCTTGTTCCCCAGGTGTAGGTTCTTTAGCTGATCTTTACGTCAAATCTGGGCGGAAACAGGGCGGACATGGGATAATATCAGGGATTTGAATCGGATCGTTTGCGCTGGGGAAACTCTGAAACAGTGGTTTCCATATGGGCCACAAGCCTTTTGACAACGGGTATCCTCGATTTCGGGCCGAAACATGCTACCATGAGGATGGCAAATTTGTGACAACGGAGAAGATTATGAAAGCTGTTTTAGCTATTGCCGCAACCTGCCTGTCGGCGACATTTGCTCTGGCCGGGGGTGAAACACCATCAAACCCCGAAGCGCAGGTCTATTTTGTGAAATTGTCTGACGGCGACGTTGTCCAATCTCCGGTCACCGTGGTCTTTGGCCTCAGCGGCATGGGGGTCGCGCCGGCGGGTACTCAAAAGGAAAACACCGGGCATCATCATCTGCTGATCGACCGACCGCCTTTGGGGCAGGGAGAGGACGGTGCGGATGAGTTGTCTTATGGTCTGCCCGCGGATGACAATCATATCCATTTTGGCGGCGGTCAGACCGAGGTGACGCTGGAAATGGCTGCAGGCGAACATACGCTTCAGCTAGTGCTGGGCGATGCAGGTCATGTACCGCATTCCACGCCCATCGTGTCTGAGGTGATTACGATAACCGTTGAATAAGCGATAAGGGACTTCTGCTGTTAGTATCCGGCGGGCTTTCAGGAATGTCGCCGGGCCACAGTGATGTATGGCGTTTACTTTTCCTTTCGAACCGGAAATTCTGCGTGCTAGGAAAGGGAGGGCTAGGATGTCGACAGAGTTCCTACTGACGTCTCTGATCGTTGTGCTTTTACCGGGCACCGGCGTGATCTATACGCTTGCGGTTGGGTTGGGGCGTGGCTTTTGGGCCAGTTTTGCGGCGGCGATTGGCTGTACCATAGGGATCGTACCTGCTGCGCTGGCCAGTATCGTCGGTCTTGCGGCCCTGCTGCATACCAGCGCGCTGGCCTTTCTGGTGCTAAAATACCTTGGGGTGCTGTATCTGTTTTACATGGCCTGGGGGATCGTCCGGCAAGGCGGAGCATTGGATGTACAGAGCCAGAAACCCGCAAAAGGGTATGTGAAGATTGCACTCACAGGCACCTTGATCAATGTGTTGAACCCCAAGCTATCTTTGTTCTTTCTGGCCTTTCTGCCGCAATTCATTCCCGCCGGTACAGGTGCCGCCGAAGCAGAGCTGATCAAGTTGGCCTTGTCCTTCATGGTCATGACCTTTGTCGTCTTTGTTGGCTATGGCGCTTTCGCGGCGGTGGCACGCGACTATGTGATCCAGCGGCCCACTGTCATGGCTTGGGTCAGGCGCTGTTTCGCCGGCGCCTTTGGGGCATTGGGTGCAAAGCTGGCGCTGGCCGACTGACCCCAGTACCAGCAGAGTGATTGGCCCGGTTCTGGACCGGGCCAAGGCATATCAGAAAGTGGTTGCCAGCCGCGTGCCCTGATTGATGGCCCGTTTGGCGTCCAATTCGGCTGCAACATCCGCGCCGCCGATCACATGTGGGGTGATGCCACGTTCGATCAACGTATCGGCCAGGCTGCGGTCCGAGATCTGGCCCGAGCACAGAACAATCGTATCCACCGCAATTACTGTCGGGTTCTCGCGTGCTTCGCCGAAACTCACATGCAGCCCGTCATCGTCGATCCGCTCATAATTCACGCCACCGACGAAATTGACGTTTTTCATCTTCAGCGTTGCGCGATGAATCCAGCCGGTGGTCTTGCCCAACCCTTTGCCATGGGCTTGCGCCTTGCGCTGCAGCAAAGTCACCTGGCGCGCGGGGACGGCAGGTTGTGGCCCTTCAGGTGCCAGCCCCGAGCGATGCTCGGCCGGGTCGGTAACGCCCCATTCCTTCATCCAGGCAGGCAAGTCGGTGGTGATGCTGTGGCCTTCTTCCAGCAGGAATTCGGACACGTCAAAGCCAATCCCACCTGCTCCGATCACGGCCACTGATTTGCCAACCGGGGTCTTGTGGCGCAGGACGTCGATATAATCGACGACATTGTCTCGGTCCTGACCAGGGATTTTCGGATCACGCGGAACGACACCGGTGGCAATTACCACCTCGTCATAACCAGTCAGATCGTCGGCGCCCACTTCGCGCTCAAGCACTACCTTAATGCCCAAATCGGCAATCATGGCGCGGTACCAGTCGACCAGACCCCAGAATTCCTCTTTGCCCGGAACCTGCTTGGCCATGTTCAACTGGCCGCCGATCTCACGGGCACGGTCAAAAATGGTCACGTCATGGCCACGCTGCGCGGCGGTCATTGCGGTGGACAGGCCTGCCGGGCCCGCCCCTACGATGGCGATTTTCTTCACGCTGTCGGCCTGTGTGATCACCAGTTCGGTTTCGTGACAAGCGCGCGGGTTTACCAGGCACGAGGTCAGTTTGCCCTGGAATGTGTGATCCAGACAGGCCTGGTTGCAAGCGATGCAGGGTGCAATCGTCGCCGCCTCAGCAGCGATGGCTTTGTTAACGAAATCCGCATCTGCCAGCATCGGGCGGGCCAGCGAGACCATGTCGGCGCACCCCGTGGCAAGAACTTCTTCGGCGACCTCCGGCGTGTTAATCCGGTTTGACGTAATGACCGGGATCGAGACCTTGCCCATCAGCTTTTTGGTCACCCAAGCAAAGGCCGCGCGCGGAACGCTGGTGGCAATGGTGGGAATCCGCGCCTCGTGCCAGCCGATGCCGGTATTGATGATCGTGGCGCCAGCCTCTTCGATCCGCTGCGCCAGTTCCACAACCTCATCATGAGTAGATCCGTTGGGAACCAGGTCAATCATCGACAAGCGGTAGATGATGATGAATTCCGTGCCGACGGCCTCGCGCGTGCGGCGCACGACCTCAATCGGCAGGCGCATCCGGTTCTCGTAAGAGCCACCCCAACGGTCCTCGCGCTTGTTGGTGTGAGTCACCAGAAACTGGTTGAGGAAATACCCTTCGGACCCCATGATCTCGACCCCGTCATAGCCCGCCTTCTGGGCCAGGACCGCGGCATTCACGATATCGCTGATCTGTTTCTCGATACCCTCTTCGTCCAGCTCGGTCGGCGGGAAAGGAGAGATCGGAGATTTCACTGGGCTGGGTGCGACACATTTCGGCCCGTAGGCATAGCGCCCCGCATGCAGGATCTGCATCGCGATCTTGCCACCGGCCTCATGCACCCGTTGGGTGACGATTGAGTGGTTTGCCACTTCTTTGTCGTTGGTCATCATTGATGCCCCCGGCAGTACCGAACCTTCAAGATTTGGTCCAATCCCTCCAGTCACCATCAGCGCCACGCCACCGCGCGCGCGGTCGGCATAGAACTCGGCCACCCGATTCCAATCGCCGGTCTCCTCAAGCCCGGTATGCATCGAGCCCATCAGCACGCGGTTCTTCAGCGTGGTAAAGCCCAGATCCAGCGGGGCCAGCATGTTTGGGTATGCAGTCATCCAGAACTCTCCCTTATAGAATTTGGCTGCCAGATTGACCTTCGCGTCATCTTTGTCACGCGAAACCTAACGTCATACCCTTTGCCTTGGGCCCGCTGCTTGTTACAGACGCTCCAAAGCATGTTCACGAGGCCGCGTATGACCCCCGAAGAGATTGCCAAACTGCCCTACCGCCCCTGCGTCGGGCTGATGTTGATGAATGCCGAGGGTAAGATATTCGTCGGCCAGCGCAACGACCGCCACAAGGACGCCTGGCAGATGCCTCAGGGTGGTGTGGACCAGGGTGAAGACCCGCTCGATGCGGCGCTGCGCGAGCTGTGGGAAGAAACCGGCGTCACGGCAGATCTGGTCGAGATCATCGCCGAGACCGAGGGGTGGTTGCCCTATGATCTGCCGCATGACATCGTGCCGAAGATCTGGAAAGGTCGGTATCGGGGTCAAGAGCAGAAATGGTATCTGATGCGGTTCTCTGGCCGCGACGATCAGATCAACATTCAGACTGAGCATCCCGAATTCACCCGCTGGAAATGGCAGGAACCGGAACAGCTGGTTGCCGAAATCGTGCCGTTCAAACGCGACGTGTATGAACGCGTGGTTGCAGCGTTTTCGGATCACCTGAACTGACATGATCCCACAGACCTATCCCAGTCCGGACCCATGCCACCGCCGCGTCGATCTGGTCGTGCATCTTATCGGTCTGGCGTTGATTTTGACCGCTGGCGGAGCGCTGATCCGCAAATCGTACCTGATGCTCGACAGCGGGCTTATTCTTGCGGTTCTGGTTTATGTAGCCTGTGCGTTGGGCTCTAATCTGGCCTCGTGTTTTTATCACTTTTCCCGCTGGCACCAGCGTCGGCAGCTGCTGCGACGCATAGACCATGCCGCAATCTATTCCAGTATCTGCGGCACCTTCACACCCTTTTTCCTGCTGGCCGGTACCGGCTGGACCATGACTTTGCTCTGGTTGTGCTGGGGGCTGACTGTGGTGGCCATCTGGAACAAGATCGCCAACAAGACGGTCAAGTCCCGATGGTCAACAGCATCCTATCTGGGTCTGGGCGCGCTGGGGCTGTGCGCCATACCCGATCTGAAAGATGTCCCCGTTTCAGTCCTGTGGTGCATTCTGGCCGGGGCGGCAAGCTACGTGATCGGCACAGTCTTTTATGCCCGCAAGACACTGCCTTTCCGCTATGCGATTTGGCACGCTTGGGTCAATCTTGGCGGCATATTCATGTTCGTAGGCATCTGGATCGCCCTATTCGTGCAGGGATAACCGTGAGGGGAGGGGCTCTGCCCCTCCCACAAATTATAGGCCAGTCCTGATCCGATTAAAGCAAGCCGCCCTGCTTGAGCAAATCGATCATATCCGCCTTGGGGCGCGGGCCGATATGGCTGATCACCTCACGGGCGCAGACATTGCCCATCTTGGCGCAGGTTTCATAGTCCCGCCCAGTGGCCATGCCAAACAGGAACCCGGCTGCGAATTGGTCGCCTGCGCCGGTGGCGTCGACGGGAACGATTTTTTCCACCGGAATGTCAAAGCGCTGACCTTCATTCAGCACAGTTACCCCGTCGCCTGACCGGGTGCAGACCACCAGAGGGCAGATATCGGCGGTTTTCGCCAGTGCATCCTCAAGATCGTTGGTTTCGAACAGGGATTTGATCTCGGCCTCGTTGCCGATCACAAAATCCAGTTCATTTTCGATCAGCAGCAGGAAATCGACCCGGTGCCGTTCAACACAGAACGGGTCAGAAATGGCGATCCCGGCCTTGCCGCCGCCCTTGTGGCAATCCCGTGCGGCCTGAAGGAACGCAGCTTTGCCTTTTTCCTTGTCGAACAAATAGCCTTCAAGGAACATGATCTGGCTGTTTCCCGCGACCTCGGCTGACACATCCGCCGAGGAAAGCTCCGAGGAAATCCCCAGATAGGTGTTCATCGACCGTTCACCGTCGGGTGAGACAAAAATCATCGAGCGCGAAGTCGGAAGCTCTCCACCCGGTACGGGCGGATTCACGAAATCCACACCGTCCTCGTGCATCGCCTCTGCGTAGAATCGTCCCAACGCATCATCATGTACGCGTCCGATAAAGGCTGCGCTCAGTCCCAGTGCGCCGGCACCGGCAATCGTGTTAGCAACGGATCCGCCCGGCGTTTGCACGCGGCCTTCCATAGCGGCGTAAAGAAGTTCACCCCGCTCCTGTTCTATCAGCTGCATGATGCCCTTCTCGATGCCCATCAGTTCCAGAAAACTGTCATCGGCCTGAGAGATCACGTCCACAACGGCGTTTCCAATACCGGTGAGCTGGTAGGTTTTCATAGGTTCTTGTCCTCGAATTGGCAGAGATCGCGGATGATACAGGTTCCGCACATAGGTTTGCGTGCTTTGCAGTGATACCGGCCATGCAAGATAAGCCAGTGATGTGCGTGCAGTTGGAAGTCGGTCGGGATGTTATCTTCGATTGCGCGTTCAACCGCATCCACATGTTTTCCCGGGCAGATGCCTGTTCGGTTTCCGACACGAAAAATATGCGTATCCACGGCCTGCGCCGGATAGCGCCACCACATGTTCAACACCACATTGGCGGTCTTACGCCCGACGCCCGGCAGCGATTGCAACGCGGCGCGGGAATTGGGAACTTCGCCGTCATACTCTTCGACCAGAATACGGCTGAGCTTGATAACGTTCTTTGCCTTTTGGCGGAATAGACCGATGGTTTTGATATGCTCGATCAGGCCATCTTCGCCCAGATCCAGCATCTTTTGCGGGGTGTCAGCGGTTTTGAAAAGGGCGCGCGTAGCCTTGTTGACGCCGACATCGGTGGCCTGTGCAGACAGCGCCACCGCTACGACCAGAGTATAGACATTCACATGCTCTAGCTCACCCTCAGGTTCCGGGTCAGCCTGCTGAAAGCGGGTAAAAATCTCTCGGATAGTGTGGTAATCAAGTTGCTTGGCCATGCGGCGACGTATGCACGTATTGCGGCGCAGGGCAAGCCGATGGCTCGGGTAACCACACAAGCAAGAATCTGCTTAGCGGATAGCTGTGGGTTTTGGATTACGTAGGGTAAGCCTGATTCGTGCTATTCTCGCGATGCGCAGCCTATTTTTATTTCAGCGCATTTTTCCCGCATTGGCGGATATTTTATTTAATTATTGAAAGGTTGATCCATGGCGAACCCAAGTCTTGCCGCAAAACTGCAGTCCCGTTATCGGTCTGTTGAGCTGGCCCATCAAGGCGACGAAGACCTCGGCCCCCTGAAATTATTGCCCGGAGTTTGGAAGAACGGCGACAGCACGCGCGGACGTGGCTGGAACATGATCGCGCTTCCGTTTGCGACCGAGCCTGGCAGCCGTCTCAACTACCGTCTGCTGGTTAATCAATTCGAGGAAACGCTTCAATTCACGACCGTTGACAAAGCGGTTCCAAACCGCGGGATTGAGCGTCCGAACCCGGCCTCAGGAGACCCGACCATTAACACCGATCAGTTTGTGGTTACGCTGGATTATCAGCAGTCCATCGCGCAGCTCTCGGCTGAAGATCGCCCCGACAGCGGACTGGCTGGACCTGCCGATCTGGCCATCCATCACGAGCCCGGTCTTTTCCTGCATATGACCAATCTGACCACAAACAATCTGAACGTTGCACGTTTGGGAACGGTGCCACATGGCGACTCGTTGTTAGGTCTTGGAGAAGCGAGCGAGATCGATGGACCGCCAACGATTCCGGTGGTGGACGGGCTGCCCGAAGGGGCCACAAAGGACCTGAACAGCGGATATCTTTCGCCCTACAAACATTATCACGATAATCCGTTCAACGGCGTTGTGACTGCCCCGGGGTTCCCAGGCTTCGACCCTGTGCACCCGCATCTGTTGCTGGCAGCTGGAATACCGAACAATGTGAAAAAAACCACGATATTGCCGTTCAACACCGCGCTTGAGGATGCCGGGATCGTCAACATTCCGTTTGTTGTCAAACAAGCCAACGCGGCGGTGATGGATTCGATCTTTTGGATCATGGAGCTGGACGAGCCGGGAATTGGCGGTGAACCCAAGCTGCTGATGATGTATCTGCAGAATGTCGGTCTGGATTTCTTCCCACGCTTTGACGGGAAGCCCGGTCTGATCCGCTGGCCGCATGTCAGCATCAACGTCATGGAAAAGGTTGCACCCCCGGAAGAGGCGGCACCTTATACCGTTATCCCGCAGGTCTAAGCCCGCGGATAGCGCAAGAATCGGGTCGCACTCTGATCGGTAACAGGCCATCTTCTGTCTATGGAAGGAGTGCGACCATGAATGTCCAGACCCCAGAAAGCGGCTATCATTATAATGTCATGCGCCGGGCGATTGACTTGATTGATCAGGGCGGAGAGGCCCTGAGTCTTGATGAACTGGCACAGCAGATGGATATGAGCCCGGCGCATTTCCAGCGCCTGTTCTCACGTTGGACCGGGGTATCGCCCAAGCGGTATCAGCAATATCTGACGCTGGGCCATGCCAAGGCGTTGCTGCGCGAGCGGTTCACGACACTGGAAACCGCCCTGAATGTGGGCCTGTCCGGCAGCGGTCGCCTGCATGATCTGTTCCTGAAATGGGAATCCATGAGCCCCGGCGAATACGCCCGCAGGGGTGCCGGTTTGACCATCTATTGGGGATGGTTTGAATGTCCTTTTGGTCCGGCTTTGGTGATGGGCACCGAAAAGGGCATCTGCGGAATGGCCTTTGGGGCCGAAACCGGCGAAGAAAATGCCATGGCGGATATGCTGTCGCGTTGGCCCAATGCCAATTTCGTCGAGGACCCGATGCGCCTGCGGCCCTGGGCGCTCAGTGCATTTGGCGCGGTGAGCGACCGATTGGAACCAACGCCTCTGTATTTGATTGGCTCGCCCCTGCAGATCAAAGTGTGGGAAGCGCTGATGCATATCCCTTCGGGCCAGGTCACAACCTATTCCGAGATCGCGCAACGGGTGGGATCACCGCAAGCTGTGCGCGCCGTCGGGACGGCCGTGGGTCGAAACCCGGTCAGTTGGCTGATCCCTTGCCACCGCGCGCTGCGAAAATCCGGGGGGCTGGGTGGGTATCATTGGGGCCTGCCGGTGAAACGCGCCATGCTGGCCTATGAGGCGGCACAAGCAGACGCTTGATTTCTGATCAGAAAAAGCCATACGGATCGTCGAACAAAGTGATAAACCTTTGCTGAGGTTGCAGGACACCAAAGCGATGATCCAGAAATTTGCCCTGTGGTCGATCCCGATTTCCATCGCGGTTCTGGCCTTGAAACTGTTGGCCTGGTGGCTGACGGGCTCGGTCGCCTTGTTGTCCGATGCGATGGAATCCGTGGTCAATGTGGTCGCGGCCTTGCTGGCGTTCTTTGCGGTTTCGATCGGCGGCAAACCTCCTGACGATAATCACCCCTTTGGGCACAAGAAAGCCGAATACCTGTCTGCTGTTGTCGAAGGTGTGCTGATCGTGCTGGCGGCGCTTCTAATCCTGCGAGAGGCCGTTGCCGCGCTGTCATCGTCGCATCTGGACCAGGCCCCGCTGACCGGGGTGGCAATCAATGTGCTGGCAACCGCTTTGAACGGTGCCTGGGCCTATATGTTGCTGCGGGTCGGGCGGCAGTACGCCTCTCCGGCGCTTGAGGCCAGCGCAAAGCATATCTTTACCGATGTGTTCACCTCGGTGGGCGTTGTCATCGGATTGGTTTTGGCCCTTGCCACCGGCTGGCTGATCCTGGACCCGATCCTGGCCATTCTGGTCGCCCTGAACATTCTGTGGGAGGGATGGAAGGTCATTCGCAAGTCGATTGACGGTCTGATGGACGTGTCCCTTACTGATCCCGAACTGGATGAGGTGCGGAGCATCATCGATGCGAATCTGGGCCGGGCGCTGGAATATCACGACCTGCGGGGCCGTCGATCCGCCAGCATGATCTTTGTCGAGTTCCATCTGGTCGTTGACGGTGGCATGAGCGTGGCGACGGCCCATGATATCTGTGACGATATCGAAGACGCTTTGACCGATCAGTTCCCCGGATCGGTTTTTGTGATTCATCTCGAGCCGGATTCAGAGTCTAAAGGGCCCGGCGCAGATAGCGCACGGGCCCCGAAAACAGGTTAGACGGCAGGTGGGTTACTCGGCAGCCCAGCCGCCGACGGCCTTGACCTCAAGGAAATCCTCCAGCCCCCAGACGCCGCCTTCGCGCCCGTTGCCGGATTGTTTCATGCCGCCGAACGGGGAACCCGCGCTGCGGGATTTGCCATTCATCTCGACCATACCCGACCGCAGAGCGCGGGCCATGCGGTTGGCACGGACGTTATCCTGTGTCTGGACATAGTTGGTCAGCCCATAAGGTGTGTCATTGGCGATTTCGATGGCCTCTTCCTCAGTATCGAAGGGGATCATGGTCAGAACCGGTCCAAAGATCTCTTCGCGGGCGACGGTCATCTGGTTGTTGACGTCGGCAAAGACCGTGGGCCGCACGTAATAGCCCTTGTTCAGCCCTTCGGGCCTGCCAGTGCCACCAGCGACAAGGCGCGCGCCTTCGTCGATACCCTTTTGGATCAGGTCCTGAATCTTGCCCCATTGCAGCTCGTTCACAACCGGGCCGATATGGCGGCCTTCTTCCATCGCCGGGCCAACGGTGACACCTTTGGCAACCTCAGCTGCGGTTTCCACCGCCGCGTCATAGATGGGACGCTGAACCAGCATCCGGCTAGGGGCGTTACAGCTTTGACCGGTGTTGTTCATCATGTGCAGCACGCCACGTTTGACGGCCTTTTCATCCGCATCGGCAAAGACCACATTTGCACCCTTGCCGCCCAGTTCCAAATGCACCTTCTTCAGCGTATCGGCTGCGGCTTTGGAAATCGCCGTGCCCGCGCGGGTGGATCCCGTAAAGCTGACCATATCCACATCGGGGTGCGTGGACAGCTGAGATCCGACGCCAACCCCGTCACCGTTGACAAGGTTGAAGACACCGGGCGGGAATCCGGCCTCATCCATCAGCTCGGCAAAGATCATCGCGTTCAGCGGGCTTTGCTCCGAGGGTTTCAGAACCATTGTGCAGCCCGCAATCGCAGCCGCACCCACCTTCAGCGTGACCTGGTTCATTGGCCAATTCCACGGTGTGATCAGGGCGGCGACACCGACGGCCTCATAGATGATTTGGTCGTTGGGAGCGTGATCGCCCAGCGGCCGCTCAAAAGGAAACGCTTTGGCAGCGCGGATGAAATTTGCCAGGTGCCAACTGCCTGCTCCGACTTGCTGGCTACGCGCCATGTCGATCGGGGCGCCCATCTCCAACGACATTGCCTGGGCCAGATCCTCGGACCGTTCGGCATAAAGCGCGATCAGCTTTTCGACCATCGCGATGCGGGTTTCCGCCGGGGTTTCCATCCAGCCGGGCAACGCCGCCTTGGCCGCTGCAACAGCTGCGTCCGTATCGGCCTGATCGCCCAGCGAAATCACGGCACATGGTTCTTCGGTCGAGGGGTTGATGACCTGAAAATCATGCGTAACCGATGGGGCAACCCACTGACCGTTGATGTAAAAATTGCGTTTCTCGATCATGGTGCATCCTCCTGACCATGCGACGGGGATTCTTGGTTCGGCGCCACTGTGTCAGGCCTTCAGGAAACCGGCAAGCGCGATTTGATCAAATGAGATTTTGAGGTCTGGCCTAGGGCTAAAGTGACTTGCTGACGGTTTAACATCGGCGCAAAGTGATTAGGTTCTGAACAACCAACTCGGTTTTGTAATTAGCAAAGGAGATGCTTCATGGGTTTGCGCATCAACGACACAGTCCCCAATTTCACTGCAGAAACGGATCAGGGCACCATTCAGTTCCACGACTGGATTGGGGATAGCTGGGCCATTCTGTTCTCGCACCCAAAGGATTTCACTCCTGTCTGCACCACCGAGTTTTCGGCCGTCGCGCAGCTAAGCGATGAGTGGGCCGCGCGCAACACCAAGGTCCTGGGCGTTTCGGTTGACGGCGTCGAAGACCACAAGAAGTGGAAAAAGGATATCGAGGCCTATGGCAACGCGCATCCCGGTTTTCCAATCATTGCCGATGATGGTCTGGCCGTTTCAAAGGCCTTCGACATGCTGCCCGCCGAGGCCTATTTGCCGGACGGGCGTACCCCGGCCGACAGCGCGACCGTGCGGTCGGTCTTTATCATCGGGCCGGATAAGCAACTGAAGCTGTCGATGACCTATCCTATGACTGTGGGACGTAACTTTGCCGAGATTCTGCGTGCACTGGACGGGTTGCAGATGTCGTCGAAAGGCGTGGCTACCCCGGCGAACTGGGTGCCTGGCGAAGACGTAATCATTCCGCCTGCTGTCTCAAACGACGACGCCAAAGCAAAGTTTGGCGAGTTCGAGACCATCTTCCCCTATCTGCGCAAGACCAAGGCGCCGTCGTAAGACGGCCCAGGTCAGGGGGGCTGTCTGCCCCCCATCGCGCCTCGCGGCGCGATTCCCCCCGGAAGGTATTTTCAGCCAGATGAAGCAGGCGGGCGCTGCGGGTGCAGGTGCAGCTTGGCGCGGTAGGCTGCGCGCTTGAACTCTCGGGTTAATTTGTCTGACAGGGGCGGTTTTGTCTGAATGGTCGAGCCGCCGATTTCCTGGGCCACTTCCTGATTTCCGCTGCCTTGCAAGGCGTGAACCGGCTGGTCTGTCAGCCAGTGCATCTGCAAGAAGGTATCGACAGGGCGGTCGATTTGGTCGGTGGTCGCCAAAAGGCGTTCGGCGGCGTTTTTCCCCACCATCTGACATACGCATTGCAGGCCGATCACCTTGGGTAGGATCAGCCGCAGGCCGTCTTGTTCTGCCAGGACCTGTGCCGGTACTTCGCGCTGTTTTACGGGGATGCGGATATAGTGATCGGGGGTGGCGATTGAGGCCAGCAACCCAAGCGCCTGTTCCATTCGCGCCCGATCTATGCGCAGGTCATCCTCGGAGATGATGGCCAGGTCGATATCGTCCTCGACCAGCTTGCGCCAGATGCGTCGATGGCTTTCGAACACGCCGATTTCTGCGGGTCGCAAGGGGAATGGGTAATGCGGGCGGTGCAGATTTCCGGAATGCAGTTCGACACCGGAAATCTGGTCAGGGTCGCGGCCATTTACGGCCTCAAACAGTTCAGCATTGGGCAGGGCCGCGCAGAGCTGATCAGCATTGGGACGGCGCGCGGTGCTCGAGGACATATGGATGACAAAAGATCGCATACCCCGTGCATAGAACACCGCGTCAGGCGGGGAAAGAGCAACCGTGGATCAAGCCTGGCCCTGGTCGGCGGGTTCTGACGACGAGGACGTGTTGACCAGGGGTTCGGACAAAAGCTCTTCGACAAAAAAGCTGAGCAGTTGGAGCCGCCCTGAGACACCCGCCTTGCGGTAAATCGCAGCGCTTTGTGCCTTGATAGTCCCTTCTTTCGTCTGTCTCAGCTCGGCGATTTCTGCGATCGACAAACCCTTGATGGACAATATTGCGACATCGCGTTCCGCATTGCTGAGCTGCCACTGCGTGAATTGATTTTCGATGACCTGCGAAAACGCGCCCTGCGCCACGCCCAGTTGACGCTGCATGTCCTGCACGCGCAAGCTCTGAGCCCGGATCAGGGTGATTGTCGCCACCAAACCACCGATCAGAGCCAGGGACAGGAACAATTCGAACTGGTGCAAATGCCGAAACCCGGCAGTTTCGCCACCAAACCAATCGAGCGCTGCATCGGTTAGGAAAAAGGTGGCGCAGACAGCCTGCACCACCAGAAGGAGCCAGAGTAAAGACGTCTGTGAAATCTTCATAGCGCTCCTTTAAGATTGTCTGGTCAGTCGTCGTCCTCTTCAAGCTCGATCGCGGTGACAACGCCATCGGTCTTGTTCAGGACCAGTTCAGTTTCCACGCCATCCTTGACGAGTTCAACCTCGATCTCGCCATCTTCGAATTCGATCTCTTCGATCTGGTATCCCTGCGCCTCGAGAGTGGTGCGGATATCGGTCTCGGTGGTGCCCAGCTTGTCCCCGACTGTCACGTTGGCAAAAGCCAGCACCGGGGCGGTCGCGATCAGTCCGGTCAGAGTCAGCATTTTGAAAGTCTCCATTTCGCATCTCCTAGATTTGTTGCGTCGATGTAGGAGACGTGGGTTCACCTGGCCGGTGGTGCGATTGGATTTCGGTTGAATTGGGCGGAATTGGTCCAAGGTTTATGCTGACAGAACAAAAAAAGACCCCGGACAAAGCCGGGGTCTTTCGAGAAATCAGAGGGGCGAGCAGATTATTCTGCGCCTTCCTCTTTCTTTTCTTTCTTCTCAGGTGCGATCTCTTCGCCGGTTTCCTGATCGACGATTTTCATCGACAGGCGCACCTTGCCGCGGTCGTCAAAGCCCAGCAGCTTGACCTTCACTTCCTGGCCTTCCTTCAGAACATCCGACGGATGGTTCAGGCGACGGTTTTCGATCTGGGACACATGGACCAGACCGTCGCGCTTGCCAAAGAAGTTCACGAAAGCACCAAAGTCGACGATCTTGACCACTTTACCGGTGTAGATCTGGCCTTCTTCGGGTTCGGCAACGATCGAATGGATCATCTCATAGGCCTTCTTGATCGATTCCCCATCGGGCGAGGCGATCTTGATCACGCCATCGTCGTTGATGTCGACCTTGGCACCCGAGACTTCGACGATTTCGCGGATGACTTTGCCGCCGGAACCGATCACTTCACGGATCTTGTCGGTGGGGATGTTCATGGTCTCGATGCGCGGTGCGTGGACCGAGAAATCATTGGTCTCGGACAGGGCTTTGCCCATCTCGCCCAGGATGTGCATCCGGCCGTCCTTGGCTTGCGCCAGGGCTTTCTCCATGATCTCGGGCGTGATACCCGCAACCTTGATGTCCATCTGCAGAGAGGTGATGCCGTTTTCGGTACCCGCAACCTTGAAGTCCATGTCGCCCAGGTGGTCTTCGTCACCCAGAATGTCCGACAGGATCGCGTAATCGCCGTCATCTTCCAGGATCAGACCCATGGCAACACCGGCAACCGGTGCTTTCAGCGGAACGCCCGCATCCATCATCGACAGCGAACCGCCGCAAACAGAAGCCATCGAGCTTGATCCGTTGGATTCGGTGATCTCGGACACGATGCGGATCGTGTAGGGGAAGTCGGTTGCCGCAGGCAGAACCGCCTGCAACGCGCGCCATGCCAGTTTGCCGTGACCAATCTCACGACGTCCCGGAGGGCCCACGCGACCCGCTTCACCAACCGAATAAGGAGGGAAGTTGTAATGCAGCAGGAAGTTCGATTTGAAGTTGCCGTGCAGGGCGTCGATGAACTGCTCATCATCACCGGTGCCCAGCGTGGTTACAGCCAGCGCCTGTGTTTCACCACGGGTGAACAGGGCCGAGCCGTGTGTCCGCGGCAGCATCGAGGTTTCTGCAACGATCGAACGGATATCGGTGGTCGAACGACCGTCGATCCGCTTGCCGCCTTTGACGACGTCGCCGCGCAGGATGCCTGCTTCCAGCTTTTTCATCGCCGAGCCAAGGTTCGCGTCTTCCAGCTGTTCCTCAGTCAGGGCTTCCTTGATCGCATCGCGGGCAGCGGAAACAGCGGCAGTGCGCTCTTGCTTGTCGGTGATTGCGAAGGCGGCGCGCATCTGCTCTTCACCTGCGGCCTTAACGGCAGCAGACAGCTCAGAATAATCGGGCGCTTGGAAATCAAACGGCTCTTTTGCCGCGTCTTCGGCCAGTGAAATGATCAGGTCGATCACCGGCTGAATCTGCTCATGTGCGAATTTGACCGCACCCAACATCTCGGCCTCGGACAGCTCGTAGGCTTCCGATTCAACCATCATCACGGCGTCTTTGGTGCCGGCAACAACCAGATCCAGACGCTGTTCAGGGTTCAGACGCAGGTCCTGCATGTCGTCCACAGTCGGGTTCAGAATGTATTCGCCATCCTCGAAACCAACGCGGCAACCAGCAATCGGGCCTCTGAACGGTGCGCCGGAAATGGTCAGCGCGGCAGAGGCTGCGATCATCGCCACCATGTCAGGGTCGTTGACCAGATCGTGGCTCAGCACGGTGCACATCACCAGAACTTCGTTTTTGAAGCCGTCAACAAACAGCGGGCGGATCGGCCGGTCGATCAGACGCGCGGTCAGCGTCTCTTTTTCAGTCGGGCGCGCCTCGCGCTTGAAAAAGCCACCCGGAACTTTACCGGCGGCATAATATTTCTCTTGGTAGTGGACGGTCAGCGGGAAAAAGTCCTGACCGGGTTTTTGCTTCCGCGCAAAGGTCACGTTTGCCATCACGCTGGTCTCGCCCAGCGTGGCAATCACACTGCCGTCCGCCTGACGGGCAACCTTGCCGGTTTCCAGTGTCAGCGTCTCTTCGCCCCACTGAATTGATTTCTTTGTTACATCAAACATTTGCGTATCCTAGAAGGGAGCACTCCCGCCCCTGCGGGTCTCCCGTTTGCGTGGCGGCCCCATTGCCGCCGACCCCACTTTATCTTCCATTCGAGTGCCGGGGTCAGAGCACAACGTCTCAGATGGACCGCCCATACAGCAGTTTGGGGGCTTTGGAAAGGCAGGAGTTCCGAGGAAGGGTAAGGGTATAAAGGGCGCATGCCCGATCCATCGAGGATCGGGCAGACGCGGCGATCCTACAGGATCGCGTGGGCCAGGATCATGACGATACCACAGCCCAGCGCATAGCCGGTGTCGACCGCAATGGCGAAGCCGCTTTTTTGCGCCCATGTCCCGACCGAGGCTGTCTGCGCCGCCACCGCAAGGATTGCAAGCAGGGCGACGCCCAGGCTATTGGTAGTCTCGGTCACCGCGATTACCGCAGCCAGCAGGATCAGGAACACGATCTGTGTGGCCATCGCGCCCAGTGGCGGGGTTTCGGGCGGCGTCGGGTCGATGCGGGTGCCTTCTGCCCAGCGTTTCTGAAAGCCCATAGGGCCGTAGACCAGCCAGCCCAACAAAAAGGCAGCGACCACCCCTGCACCGAGAGCCAGCCAGTTGATCATAGTGCCGTCTCCAGCGCCGCAAGGATAGCGGTCCAGCCGCCCTCGTGATTGTCCCGGCTTTCCTGCGAGGGAAAGCGGATGTGGTGCAGCCGCAGCTCGGTGCCCTTTTCGGTGGGTGTGAAATCCAGTGTGACCGTGGAATCGTCTTGGCTGTAGGGCGAATTCCAGGTGAATTGCAGACGGTTGGGGCGGTCGATGACCTTGTATTCGCCCTCATGCGGCAGATCGCCAGCCTCGGGCGCGCGCATGATGATTTTGAACCTGCCGCCGACCTTGGCGTCGGAATGCGCTTCGGGCACGGTCATGCCCGGTGCCGGCAGCATGAATTTTGCCAGCATCTCGGGGTTGAGCCAGGCATCAAACACCTTTTCGGGTGGATGTGGAATGGCGCGCGTTATTTCAAGTGACAGGTCCGTCATCTTCTGGGTCCTCCAAAGCAGTTTCCAAGGCGTCCAGCCGAAGCGCCCAAATCGAACGCAACCCGGCAAACCAAGAATCAACGGCTGATAAAGGAGCCATCTGAACCTCGATCAGATGTTCGCGCCATTCGGTCCGGCGCTGCACCAGCTCGGCGTTTTCCAGCACCTTGATGTGCTTGGAGACCGAGTTGAGGCTCATATCGAATTGCCGCGCAATGTCCGTCACCCGCAATGGTCCCTGCTGCGCAAGCATCGTCAGAATAGCGCGGCGGGTCGGGTCGGACGCGGCCTTCAATATTGCATTGAGGTCATATCGACTCTCTCGTTCAACCATTTGGATGAATTACAACCTTATTCTGCTTCAGTCAACCATTTGGGTGAATAACATGTTGAAACCCTGATTGACCAGTCGCCAAATGCACCCTGTTGGATAAGGGTTTGGCCCTGATCGGTGCAGATGTGTCCGAATACAGTCTGAGTCAGGTAAAATTTGGGGAGGACATGTGTGGCAAACGATTTTGGTGGAGCCACTGACTACAGGTGAGATCGGACCGTATTGGCCGCGTCTCCAGCTTAAAGAAGATGATCCATTCTATTATGATCGTGCAGAAAGCGGATTTCATATATCCGGGATCAAAGCGGGTCTGGGCCTATTGCAACGAATCTTCTTTGCTACGCGGTTGGGGAAACCCCAATTCTTCTTCTTTCAATATGCCGCGGAGGATTGCGGCAGTTTCCACCTCGGACATTCTTTTTACGATGCCATCTGTGCCAGAGACCATAGTTGACTTTTTTTCTGATTTAGGAGCCTGGGAAAGGTTTGCTGCAAAAACGCGGTTCAAAACTGATTTCAGAGGCATTGTTTAACTCCAGTAAAATAGTCGTCAGACACTGTCGCTGCGGGCCAGTCCGAACCACGAGGGTGGGAGGGCTCAAAGACCGATTGCCGTGAGTGTGTACCCGCAGCGACAGGCGGCATTTAGGAACTGACCGATCCTGTGCAAAGGGGGAAGATAATGGCCTTTCGCGTCATTTTTTGACTCTCTGATAAAAACCTCGACGTTGCTTACGTTTACGTCAACTTTCTAAACCAGCGCTGAGATTCTGCGACGCAACGTCACAATTTGACACCTGTTCATCACGGGCAAATTCAACGGTCCTGAAGGCAAAAAGCGGCCGTCTTTAGGGGCGATTCTATCGTGCAAGCAGGCGGAACCGTGGCTCCCAACAAAAACGGGCGCGCCCATTGTGGGCGCGCCTTGAAAAGGGAGGACTATGAAAAACCTAACGCTCGAAAAAAAATAAGCGCCTACTCACTACAGTTCCTAGACTGCAGCGATTTGAGCAGCTTGTCGGTGAAGTGGATCACACGGCGCGAAAAAGTTTCCATCGTCCGAGATGTTGTCGTGATCGGTCATCGAGAAGGCAGCGAAAGGCTTTGCTTCAAGGTCGGAGAGAACCCCAAAACCAAATACGCCCGCCGAATGGCGAGCGTATCATGATCTATAGGCTTTTCAGCCTCTGTATCAAAAACAGCAGCGCGCGCTTAGCGGCGGATGCCCAGCTTTTTGATCAGGTCCTGGTACCGTG
Source organism: Ruegeria sp. YTSA105 (assembly GCF_059610225.1). Taxonomy (NCBI): domain Bacteria; kingdom Pseudomonadati; phylum Pseudomonadota; class Alphaproteobacteria; order Rhodobacterales; family Roseobacteraceae; genus Ruegeria; species Ruegeria sp. YTSA105. The sequence continues at coordinate 35,697 of NZ_JBXWNE010000020.1, read as the reverse complement.
CTTCTTCTTTGCCTTTCAGATAGTCCAGCAGCTTACGGCGCTGGGCAACCATCTTCAGAAGACCACGGCGACCGTGGTTGTCTTTCTTGTGGGTCTTGAAGTGCTCGGTCAGGGTGGTGATACGCGAGGTCAGGATGGCAACCTGGACTTCTGGCGAACCGGTATCGCCGTCCTTGGTTGCGAATTCTTTCATGACGCGATCTTTTTCAGCGGCAGTAATCGACATCGGGGTCTCCTTTGAAAAGGTTAGGGTTGATGGCACAGGCCGGGATGTCGTCCAGCGCAGGCCCATGGAGAAAACCGCATCGATTCCGACACGGATGCGCGCGTATAGGCGCATTTGCGGTCAATGGCAAAGGGATTCTGGAAATTCAGCCCAGCGCGCTGAGCTGCGCCAGATCGCCTGAGGATATCAGTTGAATGTCATCGGCGCTGACTCCGTCTGCCCCGATCAGCTGCACCACGTTCTGCCCGTCGACAATTACATGGGTCAGGTTCTCGTCTTCGGTGTCTGTCTTGATCTGAATGTCCGGGTTTTCCTGACCTTCCCATGAGATCAGCAGCTTGTCTTGACCGGGCTGAAAATCCATGACGGTGACGGCGTCATCATCCGCTTCGGGCGAAACCACGATGTCATCGTCACCTTCGCCCCCGGTTACGATATCACCGCCTTCGGCAAGGATCGTATCATCCCCGGCGCCACCGTTCAGGAAATCCAGCGCGTTGGTGTCCTCTCCATCCTGACCGTCCAGAATATCGTCGCCATCACCGCCGAACAGCACGTCCTCGCCTTCGCCACCGCTCAACCGGTCATCACCAAACCCGCCATGCAGTGCGTCATCGCCCTCACCGCCGATCAGAATGTCGTCATCCTGCCCGCCATACAGCTCATCCTCGCCCATCCCGCCGTCCAGGTGATCTGCGCCGAAATGCCCGTAAAGTGCATCATCCCCCTCATCGCCCGAGATTTGATCGTCGCCCGCCTCTCCGTGAAGGACATCCTGGCCAGCGCCGCCAAAGATCGTATCAGCGCCTCCTCCCCCATGCAGGGTGTCATCGCCTTCGCCACCATAAATCGTGTCATCCCCCGCATATCCATTGATCTGATCGTCGCCGTCCTGGCCGGTCAGGATGTCCAGATCCTCGGTACCCGCGATGATCATGTCGCCCTCGATTTCGGATATGATCGTCCCGGTCGAAATCTCGGGCGCTTCGGGTTCCTCGACATTCTCACCGACGTCAAGGAATTCGCCGGTTTCGACCGCAGGAGGCTGGTCGTCGACGACATCGTCCTCACCGGGATCTTCATCTATGTCAAAGACATCGCCGATGGCATAGGCCACCCCGCCGACAGCCGCCAGACTAAGCAATCCGATCAGAAACATGACAACCTCCTTGAACGCATTGCTTCGAGGGTGAAATGTCCCATGCGATCAGGGCTTTGGTCAAAGCCTAGCTGAGCTTGTGGTTAACCCTTTGTCACCAGGGTTCGGGGTTTTGCGTGTAAGCGATATAGAGCGGATGCTTGGGGTGGCCGTCCTTGGTAAGCCCAAGGTGGTACATCGGCTGACCGGTGCCGCGCAGCAGGGTTTCGACGGCGGTGCCTCGATCCAAATGCGCGCCATGGGTGCCCCAGGCAGCGATGACCTGATCGGCCCAGTCCACGCCATTCAGAATGGCCATGTCATTCTCTGGCCCCACCGGATCGGCAGTGGCCCGCATCTTGCGTGGATCAGTATCGCGCCATGCAAAGATATTAGTGACCTGAAACGCGCCGAACCCCAGTGCGCGCGCCCGGCGTTCGCAGCGTTCCACCGTCGGATCGTTCTGCACCTCGGTCGCCGTGGACGGATTCAGCATCACAAACAGCGCCTTGCGCCCGGCCGGATCCCAGATACGCGTCAGGCTATAGCGGTATCTCTCGCAATCTGAATAAACAGCGGTCGAGGGCGCGTCGCCCTTGGTATGTGTGCGCGTGATCATGGGTTTCGACTAGCACGCAGATTACGTGACGAACACCCGGCTGGGATGCAATTCGCCGGATTTATAGATGCCGACCGCCACAGCCTGACCATCCAGCGAGGCCCAGGCCTCATCCCCGTATTCCACATCGGACGCCAGAACCATACCAGGGTTGCCGTTACGCAGACGGGTCGCACCTTCGGGGGTGCATTTCAGTTCGGGCAGGTCCGATAGGCCAGTTTCCAGCGGGTGCAGGAAATCATCCAGCGCGGTGGTTTTGGCCATCTCGTCGATCTGTTCAATGCTCAGCCCGTCTTTGGTCTCGAACGGGCCGGACCAGATACGGCGCAGTTCGCGGACATGGCCGTAGCACCCCAGCGCAGCCCCCAGATCGCGGGCGATCGATCGGACATAACCGCCCTTGCCGCAAGTCATTTCCAGCATGACGTGGTCGTCGTCGGGGCGGTCGACTAGAACCAGCTCTTCGACCCACAGAGGACGCGCAGCCAGTTCCACATCCTCGCCATCGCGGGCCAGCTTATAGGCACGCTGCCCGTCGATCTTCACCGCCGAGAATTTCGGCGGGACTTGCATGATTTCACCGATAAAGGGCGCGAGGGCCTCTTTGATGTCATCATCCGAAGGGCGCGCATCGCTGCTTGCGATTACCTCGCCCTCGGCGTCATCGGTATTGGTGGCCTGACCCAGTCGCACGGTGAAGGTATAGGCCTTGAGTGCGTCGGTGATATAGGGAACGGTTTTGGTCGCCTCACCCAAAGCCACGGCCAGAACGCCGGTGGCCTCGGGGTCCAGCGTGCCCGCATGGCCCGCCTTCTTTGCGTCCATTGCCCAGCGCACCTTGTTGACCACGGCGGTCGAGGTCATGCCCGCTGGCTTGTCCACTACCAGCCAACCGGAAATGTCGCGACCCTTGCGTTTGCGTCCCATTCTGCACCTTGTTCTTTGCCGAGGCGCGCGAGTTAGCGGATCGGTCGGGCCCTGTCAATTTCAGGGCGTGTCTTCGACCACACCAACAATCGGCCCCAGTGAAAACCCGACATCGGATCGATTATTCACCCGGTCATACATACGTGAGATATTGCCATCAAAGAACAGCGCATTCGGGGTTTCCAATACCTCGCGAAACAGGCTGCCGAATTCGTGGAAGGTGACGTAATCCTCGGAAATGGCAAACAGTGCGCGGGCGCCATCATCGCTGGTACCCACACCATTGCGAACATAAACCGACGTCGAATCGGACAGGAATCGAGGGTGCAGTTCCCCGTCGATCACCAGCATCGGGCCGGATTGGCTGGCAAACCGGCAATCCGGGGCTTGATCTATAAAGTCCAGCGTCTCGAACACGTCGGCGCGGCCCTCGCGGATGCAGAACACCCCGTTGGGCAGAAGGCCGAAATTTCCGGGGCCGGGGTTCGGGATTACACGCATCTGCTCCTGCCCGTCTTCGACATAATGGCCAACGGGAGAGCGGTCGTCGTGATACATGCCTGCGTTCATCGCAAAGGCCAGACGCTTGCCATCGGGCTCCAGCGCCTCATTCACCGCCGAGAAATGCCCTAGCAGGTCGCCATTCTCGTCGTTGAGGAACAAGCGCATGTCCTCATTCGCGGCATCCACCTCGCAGACAGTGTAGCGTTTGTCACTATGCGTGACCTTTTCGCATGTCACTGCCCCGGTTTGTGCCGCCCACAGGAAAGCGCCCAAAGTGACAAATGCCCGGATCACTCGTCGAGATCGCGGCGCACCGCGTCCTGATCGAACATGCGGCGGGTGTCATCCAAACGGTCGAATGTGTCATCCAGCCGGAATCGCAGATCGGGGGAGAATTTCAGCCCGACCTTTTTACCAACCATGCGCCGCAGCTCGTGCTTGTTGCGGGCCAGCAATTCGATCACATCCTCCTGCCCTTTGCCGCCCAGGGGCAGCACAAAGGCGGTGGCGATCTTCAGATCGGGCGAGGTGCGCACCTCACCCACAGTGATTGACATGCGATTCAGGTCGGGATCGTGGACATCTCCGCGCGCCAGAACCTCGGACAGGGTGCGGCGGATCAGTTCGCCGACACGCAGCTGTCGTTGGGACGGGCCGGGGCCATCGTGGAATTTGTTCTTAGCCATATCCCCGATCTAAGCGCAAAGCGGGGCTTTGCCAAGCGGGTGCGAACCGGGTAGGAGGCTTTGAGCCAATCAATGCGAAAGGACCAGCGCAATGACCCATATTCCGGGGATCGTCATCACAGGGGCTTCGGGCCGTATGGGTCAGATGTTGATCAGGACCGTGACCGACAGTGATCAGGCCCGCCTGGTCGGCGTGGTCGAGCGCACGGGTCATGATTGGGTTGGGCAGGATGTGGGCGTGGCCATGGGCGGTGCAGCGCTGGGCGTCACGGTGACCGACGATCCGCTGGAGGCCTTTGCCCAGGCGCAGGCCGTGATTGATTTCACCGCACCCGAGGCGACGCTGGAATTCGCCGCGTTGGCGGCGCAGGCGCGCTGTGTGCATGTGATCGGCACTACCGGGATGAGTGACGAGCAGATTGCCGCTCTGGAGCCGGCCTCACGTCATGCGGTGATCGTGCGGGCGGGAAATATGAGCCTGGGTGTGAACCTGCTGGTACAGCTGACCAAAAAGGTCGCTGCCGCGTTGGATGAAGATTTCGATATTGAGGTGATCGAAGGGCATCACCACCACAAGGTCGATGCGCCCTCGGGCACCGCGCTGATGCTGGGCGAGGCTGCTGCGGAAGGGCGTGGTGTAGATCTGGCTGAGGTGTCCGATCGGGGCCGCGATGGTATGACCGGCGCGCGCAAACGGGGCGATATCGGGTTCCATGCCATTCGCGGCGGCGACATCGTGGGTGAGCATGACGTGCTATTCGCGGCACCGGGCGAACGCATCGTGCTGCGCCACCTGGCCACTGACCGCGCCATTTTCGCGCGCGGCGCCCTGAAAGCCGCACTTTGGGGGCAGGGTAAAGCGCCTGGCCAATATGACATGGTGGACGTTCTGGGGCTTTGACACCGCCCGGGAGCCGACAGACCGACTACAACTCTCGGATCTTATCTGCGCGCAAAGGGCAGGCGAGATAGACGCCGAATTCTTTGCCGATATCCGCACTGACCCGCGCGTGAACCTTGCCCTGCCGATCCAGAAAACGCTGATTGTCCTCGACCGGGAATATCCCCTCGTGCCAGATGCCAGGATGGATATACAGCCCGCGTGACCCATCACACCAAAAGGCCACCACCTTTTCCGGTGTCAGATTGTCGCCCGGCAATGCGGCAGGGATGATGAAAGGCTTGTTGTCGATCGGCCAGAACATCTGTCCGCCATCGGGGTGATAGTTCATGTGCCAAAGCAGAACTTGATCACGCGGAGCAGTTTGCCGGTTGGCGTTGGCCTGTTGCGGATCAGTGGACCAGCCGAGGACATAGTGGCCGTTGACCGCTTCGTTCTCACCGTAAAGGACGTCCCCTTTCCACTCACCATGAAATGTGCCTTCGACCCAACCGGCCTCATCACCGGTACCTTCGTCGATGGACCGCCAACCCTGTTGCGGCCAACGGACGATTTCAATTTCGAATTCTTCGGGGTCGTCGACCAGACAGCCATAGTCCTTGACCGACTTGTCTGTAGCACGGATCAAGGGGACCTCGTGCCAAGGCAGGGAGGGTTTGGTGTTGGCCTCAAAAATGTATTCTGGGGCGTTCATGTGAGCTCCTGATATTTTTCGACCATTCGCTGCACCATCGGCGCAAAATGGTTGAAATCAGGGGTTTCCATGTCTGCACGTTTACCTGCTTCGTCCAGATAACGCACCTGAATGATCTCTTTCAGGTTCGGGTTCTGCTCGAATTCGGCAACTTCTCTGGCACTCATCGGCCCGCCTTGCAGTTCCAGTGTATGAACCGAAGCCGTGGACAGGCGGTTGAAATATTCGGGCTTGGTAGCGCAAAGATACCGTTTGGCCGCCACGTGATAGCGGCAGCAATCGGTGATAACAGACGGAAAGAACTGTTCCAGCACCTCGGCGCCTGCATCTTCGTGATGGCGGTCTTCGGTGTCGTCGGGGTGGTACGTGCCGAATTCGGATGTGAAATGACCGATATCGTGCAGCAATGCCCCTACGATGATCTCTTCGGGCATGCCGTTCTGTTCGGCAATGGTCGCGCCCTGCAGCATGTGTTCTGCCATGGTGACGGGTTCGCCCAGATATTCCTCGCCTCCGCGGCGGTCAAAGATATCCCCGATGAAGGCCACGATATTGTCGGGGGTCAGGGTCGAGAAATCAGGTTTCATTCCGCCGCCTCCAGTGTCGCCAGTTCCATCGCCGCCAGCGTTGACAGTAAGCCGTCCTTGTCGGCATAGCAGCCTTGCAACCACCGCGACCCGGCGCCGGAATAGCCCAGACGCGCGTGCAGGACGCGGGTGTTGTCAACGATGAAGCTTTCGCCCGGCTCCAGCTTGAACGACACGCCCATGGCCGGATCGTCGATTATCTCACCCAACTGGCGATAGGCGGCGTAATAGGCCTCCATCAGATCGAAGGGGATGTCCACAAACGGAGCCGACGAGCGGTTGTTAAAGCGGATACCGATCAACTCGCCGTCGGGCGATAGCTCAATCATTGGGCGGCGCGACCGCAGGCAGACCCCGTCCGAGCCCTTGTATTCGAACCGCGCCGGGAAACCTGCCAACAGGGCAAATCCATCGGGGTCCTGATCGCGCAGTTTTTCCGCCGCCCGGAACCCGTCCACAACAATGGAATCGCCACCCTCGGCGCTGTTTTCCAGGCAGTACAGGATCTGCAATGTCGGTACCGGGTCGCGATAGGGGTTGTCCGTGTGCGCCTGAAGGCCAAGCCCTGTAAAGGCCAGGTTGGTCGGGTTCACTTCGGTTCGAACCTCGAAATAGGGGCCATAGTTGGTCTGACGGACGTATCCGAACAGATCAGCCACCTTCAACAGGGATTCCGGTTCGGTCGGGCCACTGGTCAGTTTGGCAAACCCGTATTCGGCGACCATTGCCAGCCAGCCGCGCTTGGCTGCGGGGTTGGCGTGGACGTCGCTCCAGTCGGCGCTGGGCGCGTCGAGCCCTTGCTCCCAGGTGGTGATCCCGGGCGCGGTGCGGCCAAAGGTGCGGCTGTCCTCTTGGTCATAGCTATGCGCAGCCAGCCAATCGGCGGGGAAAGTGACAGTCTTGTTTTCGGGTTGAAATGTGACGGTGAGGTCGCCGTTGGCCACTGAGGCAGCGCTGACCATGGTATCGGCGGGGATATCGCCAATGGTGATCAGGCGCTGTCCGTTGCCCGGTGCCCGTGTGTCAGGATCAAGCGCGTTGTCGCGTAGCCAGATGGCGTGAAAGCGGGCACTCGGGCCTGTATCGAATTCCACGGTGACGATTGACGGAGTATGGGTGGCAGAGCGCAGCATGGGGTTTCTCCTGTTCGCGCGGGCTTTGCTTGAGGATATACGCCCCCTGTGGCATTACGACAATTAATCCTTGTTGCTGCTGAGGCCTGGAAAAACTTATGGATAAAAAGAAGATCGGCTTGCCCCCGCTGGACTGGTTGCGCGTATTCGAAGCGGCGGGGCGGTTGGGTGGATTCTCGGCAGCGGCGCGCGAGTTCGGGCTAACACAGGCTGCCGTCAGTCAGCGCATCGGCAACCTTGAGGCCTGGTTGGGCCGCACGCTGTTTGTGCGCGAGGCGCGCGGTGTATCGCTGACCGTCGAGGGCGAAAGCTATCTGCCGCTGGTTCAGGACAGCTTGCAGGCGCTCGAGCGCAATACCGAAGACCTTTTCGGAAAATCCCCGCGCGAATTGCGGGTGGCTGGCCTGTCTTCCCATATTAAGGCCCTCGTCATACCCGCTCTTGCACGTTTTCACGACCTGCGCCCCAAAGTGCGGGTGCTGACAGATTCCGTGGCGCGACGGTCTTCGCTGGATGAAGAGAGGACTTGGCTTCAAATCCGCTATGGGCGTGGGGCGTGGCCCGGGAGAGATGCCGAACTGATTGCCGCCGAAGTGCTGGTGCCGATGGCAGCGCCGGGTGTGGATTGGTCCGCGCCCTTGATTGATCTGCGCGGTGAAAGGCCCGGCTGGCGTGATTGGGCGAAAAACACCACTCAGACCGACCTGCCAACCTCGAAAATGAGCTTCGATTCGATGGAACATGCGATTTCGGCGGCTCGGCAGGGTTTGGGCGTTGTGTTGGGATCCATGCCTTTGGCGCAATCGGACTTGCGAGCGGGGCAGTTGCGTCGACTGGATTTGCCCGAATTGAACGCAAAAGATGGCTATTGGCTGACCTGGCCCGAAGAGCGTGCGAAATCCAATAAGCAACGGGCGCTCATCGCGGATTTTCTGCAGGCCCTGCGCGGGGATTGATCAGAAATCTATCGCGATGCCTTTCTTTTCCCAATCGCCATAACGTGCAGGATCGGGGCCGTCGCGTCCGCCCAGCTCTTTGGGTCGCGCTTTTGCGTCGGCTTCGGCCTTGCGACGGCGGTCCTCCGCCTCAGCCAGCGCGCGTTGTGCGGCAGGCGGCAGGTCTTTGGGCTCGTCACTCATGACATCGGGTTCCTTTCAGTGCATTGGCTTGATATACGCCCCCGTCCGCCCTTGGCAATGCGGACGAGGGTCACATCAAAGGCGATTCAATGTCCGATAACGCAACGGCCGCGCGACGCAGCGCAATCTACCTTCTGGATCAGATCTTGGGTGAGGGGCGGCTGATGTCAGAATGTCTGGCTGCAGGTGCGCTGGAGCGATTGGCACCAGAAGACCGGGCGCGGGCACAGCGGCTGGCGTTGCAAACGCTGCGTGGGCTCGAACGCGCCGACCGTCTGTTGGACAATCACCTGAACCGCACTCCCGCCCTGACCGTGCATAATGCCCTGCGTCTGGGAGCGGTTGAGCTGTGCCATGGCGAGGCTGCGCATGGCGTCGTAAATTCCATGGTTGAGATTGTCGGTCGCTCGCGCAAGCATGGGCGGCTTAAGGGGTTGGTGAACGCGGTTCTGCGCAAGGTCGCGGCGGAAGGGCCAGAGGCTTGGCCGAAAATGCGCGTGCCTCGCCTACCCGAGTGGCTGCGCGATCCGTTGATCATGGCCTGGGGTGCCGAGGCCGTGACCGGCATGGAGCTGGCGCATTTCGAGGGCGCGCCGCTGGATCTTTCGGTCAAGCCAGGGGCAACTGCGCCGGGTGAGGAACTGCCGACCGGATCAATGCGGATAAAGGATGCCGGGCAGGTTTCGGCCCTGCCGGGATATGATCGCGGCGATTGGTGGGTTCAGGATGCCGCCGCCGCGCTGCCCGCCCGTGTTCTGGCACCCAAGGCCGGAGAGAAAATTCTGGACCTATGCGCCGCGCCCGGCGGCAAGACGCTGCAGCTGGCGGCTGCGGGGGCGGATGTAACCGCACTCGATATCTCGGAATCGCGGCTGGAACGGGTGCGCGAGAACCTGACGCGCACCGGGCTGAAGGGCGAAGTCATCGCAGGCGACGCGCTGGAACACCAGGGCCAGTATGACGCCATCCTGCTGGACGCGCCCTGTTCTGCAACCGGCACGATCCGCCGCCATTCCGATCTGCCCTTTGCCAAGGATGGTTCGGAATTCGGCGCACTGATCGAGCTGCAAACGCAGATGCTTGCCCATGCCTGGACCTTGCTGAAACCCGGCGGGCGGCTGGTATACTGCACCTGTTCCCTGCTGCCGGATGAGGGCGAGGTGCAGGTCGAAGAGGCGCTGCAGATGTATCCGGACATGCAGGTGGACCGGGCCGCTTTGCAGGTCGCAGGGATCGAAACCAGCTGGATCACGGAAGAGGGCGGTTTGCGTCTGCGGCCTGACTATTGGCCGGGCACGGGCGGCATGGACGGGTTCTATATCGCCTGTCTGACGAAATCGACCTAAAGGCACGCTTTTCGATGACTTGACGATTGCTCCGGTCTATCGTTGGGTCTCAGGCGCCAGCAGAGCGCAAGGGGCAGAGTAACGAGCGTCATGTCAAATTCGGACACCATGGCAAACCGATGGTCGCGGTTTCAGAACCGGCTTTATGCGCGGCTCAGTCAGCGGCGCAAGGCCGTTACCGGATTTGTGGGCGATCCGGAACCACGCACGGTTGGATCATTTGCGCGCGGGCGTCAGTTGGTGGCTGGGAACCTGCTGTTCTCGGGCTATCTGGTTGAGGCGCAGGATACAGGCTTATGGGATGTCACCGCGCCCAGCACCGGATTCGATGATGAACGCCACGGTTTTGCCTGGCTGGATGATCTGGCGGCTGTTGGCGACATCCGGGCGCGCGAAAAGGCGCAACGCTGGGTCTGGGGCTGGATCGAAGCACATGGGCGCGGGCACGGGCCCGGTTGGGCACCTGATCTGACAGGCCGGCGAGTGATGCGTTGGATCAATCACGCGATCTTTTTGCTGCGCGGTGTGGATGAGCAACAAAGCAAGGTCTTTTTCAGTTCGCTATCTCAGCAGGCCTGGTTCCTGTCGAAACGCTGGCATGCTGCGACGCCTGGCCTGCCCCGGTTCGAGGCGCTAGCCGGTCTGGTGCAGGCTGGTTTGGCTTTGGAAGGGCTTGAGCAGATGGCAGAGCCCGCCCTGCGCGCTCTGGCGCGGGAATGTGACAGTCAGATAGATCAAAAAGGTGGTATCTCCACGCGCAACCCCGAGGAGCTGCTGGAAGTCTTCACGCTGCTCGCCTGGACATCGGCAGCACTTAGCGATTTGGGGCGGGGTACACCTGGGGCGCAGGCGAATGCGATTAAACGGATGGCCCCGACCATGCGTAATCTGCGTCATTCGGATGGTGCACTGGCCCGTTTCCACGGGGGCGGGCGCGGGGTCGAGGGTCGTCTGGATCAGGCTCTGGCGCAAAGCGGCGTCAGACCGCAGAGCGAGAACGGCCTGTCCATGGGATTTGCCCGTCTCTATGCGGCACGGACCAGTGTGATAATTGACGCCAGTTCGCCGCCCAAAGGGGATGCGTCATATAACGCACATGCGTCGACCTTGGCGTTCGAGCTGACCTCGGGCCGCCGACCTCTGATTGTGAATTGTGGGTCTGGGGAAACCTTTGGGCTGGAATGGCGTCGGGCCGGGCGCGCCACGCCGTCGCATTCGACACTTTGTCTTGACGGCTTTTCAAGTGCGCGTCTGACCTCAGCTGTTCCTGGTACGGAACGTGAAGGGCTGGTGGACGCGCCAAAGGATGTTCCGGTCGAGTTCGAAGACGCGTTCGAGGGAACCCGGTTTATGGCCGGGCATGATGGCTATACCAAAGTGTTCGGCCTGACCCATGCCCGAACGTTCGAGCTGCGCTTTGACGGGCGGGAGCTGACCGGCGAAGATATTCTGCTTACCACAAGTGACAGGGCCAAGCGGCAATTTGACAAGGCGCTGGATGCGTCGAGCCTGACTGGTATCGGCTTTGACATACGGTTCCATCTGCATCCGGACGTGGATGCGGCGATAGATTTGGGCGGTGCGGCGGTGTCCATGGCGCTCAAAAGCGGTGAGATTTGGGTGTTCCGCCATGATGGTGTGGGGAAATTGTCAATCGAGCCAAGTGTTTATCTTGAAAAGGGTCGTTTGAAGCCACGCGCGACAAAACAGATCGTTCTATCTGGCCGCGCAATGGAGTATGCGACGCGCATCCGGTGGACGTTGAGCAAGGCGCAGGATACAGCCTTTGCCGTGCGCGACCTGCACCGGGACGAGCCCGAGTTTGACTGACGCCAAAAGGACCTTTGGACCCATGACCGATCTTCACCCCGTGCGCCGCGCGTTGCTTTCCGTATCCGACAAGACCGGGCTGATCGAGCTGGGTAAGGCGCTGGCCGACCGCGGGGTCGAGCTGTTGTCGACCGGCGGCACAGCTAAAGCACTGCGCGATGCGGGGTTGGAGGTGAAGGATGTCAGCGAGATCACCGGTTTCCCCGAGATGATGGATGGCCGGGTCAAGACGCTGCACCCGATGGTGCATGGCGGCTTGCTGGCCTTGCGTGACAATGACACCCATGTCGCCGCGATGAACGAACACGGCATCGACGCGATCGACCTGCTGGTAGTGAACCTCTATCCGTTCGAGGCGACCGTGGCTAAAGGCGCTGGCTATGACGAATGTATCGAGAATATCGACATCGGCGGCCCAGCGATGATCCGTGCCGCGTCCAAGAACCACGCGTTCGTCAATGTCGTGGTCGATGTCGAGGATTACTCGTCGCTGTTGGATCAGCTGGACGAGAATTATGGCAAGACCGCATATGGTTTCCGTCAATGGCTGGCCCAAAAGGCGTATGCGCGCACCGCTGCTTATGACACCGCCGTGTCGAACTGGATGGCCGATGCGCTGCAGCTTGAGGCCCCCAGACGCCGCGCTTTTGCGGGCGAGTTGAAACAGACACTGCGCTATGGCGAGAACAGCCATCAGACCGCTGCATTTTATACCGACGGTACCAACCGACCCGGTGTGGCGACCGCCCTTCAGCATCAGGGCAAGGAACTGAGCTATAACAACATCAACGACACCGATGCGGCGTTTGAGCTGGTTGCGGAATTCGATCCCGTCAAGGGTGCGGCCTGTGCCATCATCAAACATGCCAACCCGTGCGGCGTTGCGACAGGAGGCACGCTGCTGGACGCCTATAAGGCCGCGTTCGACTGTGACCGTACCTCGGCCTTTGGCGGGATCGTGGCCCTGAATCAGACGCTGGACGCTGAAACCGCGCAGGAGATCACAGGGATTTTCACCGAGGTTGTGATCGCGCCTGGCGCCTCGGATGAGGCCAAGGCGATCTTTGCCGCCAAGAAAAACCTGCGCCTTCTGACGACCGAAGGCCTGCCGGATGTGACCGCTGGTGGCAAAACCGTGCGTCAGGTCGCGGGCGGTCTGTTGGTGCAAGACAAGGATAACGGATTCGTCGGCATGGATGACCTGACGGTTGTCACCAAGAAGGCCCCGACGGATGAACAGATGCGCGACCTTCTGTTTGCCTGGAAGGTGGCAAAGCACGTGAAATCCAACGCCATCGTCTATGTTAAGGACGGCGCGACCGTGGGTGTCGGCGCTGGCCAGATGAGCCGCGTGGATTCGGCCCTGATCGCGGCTAAAAAGGCCGAGCGCATGGCCGATGTTCTGGGTCTGCCACAGCCGCTGACCATCGGCTCAGCGGTGGCGTCGGACGCGTTCTTCCCCTTTCCCGACGGTTTGATGGAGGCCGCAGAGGCCGGGGCCACCTGCGTGATTCAGCCTGGCGGCTCGATGCGGGATGACGACGTGATCGCCGCCGCAGATGAGGCCGGTCTGGCCATGGTCTTTACCGGCATGCGGCATTTCCGTCACTGATGCGTGCCCGATTGCTCCTCTGGGCGGCGCTGACCGCGTTTCTGATCGACCAGATCAGCAAGTACCTGGTCGTTCATGTGATGCGCGTGGCCGAAGGGCCGATCAGCGTTCTGCCGCCCTTTCTGGTGTTCAGATATGGCGAGAATCGCGGCATCAATTTCGGCCTGTTTCAGGGCAATGGCGACGCCGCGCGCTGGGCTCTGATCGGAGTTTCGCTGGTGATTTCAGTGGGCGTGTTGATTTGGTTGATGCGCACGGCCCCCTCAAAGCTCATGTTGGTCTGTGGCGGCCTGCTGATCGGCGGTGCGCTTGGCAATGTGGTGGACCGCGTGTTGTACGGATATGTGCTGGATTTTCTGAACATGTCCTGCTGTGGATTCGACAACCCCTATGTGTTCAATCTGGCCGATGTATTCATATTCGCAGGTGCGTTCGGGTTGGTGCTGTTTGATAGGAAAAAGCCCTCGTGACGCGGGTTTGGAAATACGATAAAAGCGCCTGAAACAGGCTGGAGACTTTCATGCGGTTGCCGCGTTCCATATTTGTTGTGACTATGAGTCTTGCGGTTGCGGGATGTTCGGATATCGGTCTGCGCCACCTCGAGCCGCCGGGCCCGGGCCCGGACGAGTTTGCGATTTTGCCGGTCAAACCTCTGACCCAGCCCGAGAACTACAACTCTTTGCCCGCACCGACACCGGGTGGCACCAACCTGACCGATGCCAATCCCACAGGGGATGCTATTGCCGCGCTGGGCGGGAATCCGGCTGCTTCGAATCCAAATACCGCTGTGCCTGCCTCTGATGGCGCGCTTGTCACGGCCTCTAGCCGATATGGCGTTCCGTCAAATACACGGCAAGTCGTCAACCAAGAAGATGCGGATTTCCGCAAGCGTCAGGGGCGTTGGACCCGTCTGCGGCTGTTCAACGTAGACCGATATTCGCAGGTTTACCGTCGCTGGGCTATAGATCCGAACAAGCAAACCCAGGCTGCGCGGAACGCTGGGATCGAAACGCCATCGGCGCCGCCGGTCAATGAATAATTCTTAACTTTCCGTCATCGGGGTTGAACCCGCGCGGCACCACCGTAGTTTGAACACCAGAAACGAAACGGAGGATGCCCCATGGTTCGGGCTCTGGCACTGTCGGCTGCTCTGATCGCCGCCACCCCGGTTTTTGCCGAAGTTGGGCACGAGGCGGTCACCACCTTTACGCTGGATAACGGTATGGACGTTGTCGTGATCGAGGATCACCGCGCCCCAGTCGTGCAGCACATGGTCTGGTATCGCGCCGGATCGGCGGATGAGCCAGTTGGCTCGTCCGGTGTGGCGCATTTTCTGGAACACCTGCTGTTCAAGGCCACCGACACGCTAGAGGCGGGCGAGTTTTCTGCCACCGTCGCGGCCAATGGCGGCAATGACAACGCGTTCACCTCGTATGATTACACCGCCTATTTTCAGCGTGTTGCTGCCGACCGGCTTGAGCTGATGATGCGGATGGAGTCAGACAGGATGCGCAATATCCGCCTGTCCGATGATGACATCGCCACCGAGCGCGACGTGATCCTGGAAGAACGTAACCAGCGTACCGAAAACAACCCGCGCGCCCTGTTCAGTGAACAGGTCAGCGCGGCGCAATACCTCAACCACCGCTATGGTGTCCCCGTTATCGGTTGGAAACATGAGATGGAAACGCTGGACCTGGACGATGCACTGTCCTTCTATCAGATCCACTATTCGCCAAATAACGCCATCCTGGTGGTGACCGGCGATGTTGAGCCAGACGAGGTCAAATCCCTGGCCGAGCAATATTACGGGGTAATCCCGGCAAACCCGGACCTGCCCGAACGGGTGCGATCACAGGAGCCGCCACAAACCGCTGAACGCCGCCTGACCTTTAAGGATGCGCGCGTATCGCAGCCCTATGTTCAGCGCAGCTATCTAGCACCCGAACGGGACGCAGGTGCGCAGGAAAAAGCCGCCGCCCTGTTCCTTCTGGCTGAATTGCTGGGGGGCAGCACGACGTCGTACCTGAATGAAAAACTGCAGTTCGAGCAGCAAAAGGTCGTCTATACCGGCGCGTTCTACCGAGGCGTGTCGCTTGACGATACCACATTTGATCTGCTGGTTGTTCCGGCCGAAGGCGTGTCGCTGCAAGAGGCCGAGGATGCGATGGATCAGGCCGTGACCGATTTCATCGCCGAAGGTGTGAATGAAGAGGATCTGGATCGGATCAAAATGCAGCTGCGCGCCGCGCAGACCTATGCGCGAGACAATGTGGACGGGATCGGCAATCGCTATGGCCGTGCCCTGACCAGCGGGCTGACGGTCGAAGATGTACAGGCTTGGCCTGATGTCCTGCAGGCGGTGACCGGTGATCAGATCATCGCCGCCGCGCGCGAAGTGCTGCAGCCTGAAACCTCGGTCACGGGCTGGCTGATGCGAGACGATGAGGTAACGCAATGAAGCGGATATTTGTAACTCTGATAGCTTTGGTCATCGCAGTTCCTGCATGGGCCGAGATCGAGATTGAAGAGGTCACCTCGCCGGGTGGCATCACCGCATGGCTGGTCGAGGATCACTCGATCCCCTTCACCGCCCTGGAGCTGCGGTTCCGCGGTGGCACGTCGCTGGACGACCCGACAAAGCGCGGCGCGGTGTATCTGATGAGCGGCCTGATAGAAGAAGGCGCTGGCGAAATGGATGCCCGCACCTATGCGCGCGAGCTGGAATCTCTGGCCGCGTCGTTCGGGTATAGCGCCTCAGACGATTCAGTGTCGATCTCGGCACAGTTTCTGACCGAAAACAGGGATGAGGTGATTGACCTGTTGCGGACCACGATTCACGAACCGCGTTTCGATCAGGATGCTGTAGACCGTGTTCGCGCTCAGGTTCTGTCGGGTCTGCGGTCAGATCAGACCAGCCCCAGTGACATTGCCGGGCGCAGCTTCGCGGAAATGGCCTATGGCGATCACCCCTACGGTTCCGAAGGCAAGGGCACGATCGAAAGTGTCAGCGCCTTGACCCGCGATGATGTGGTCACGGCATATGAGAACGTGTTTACCAAGGATCGTCTGTATGTAGGCGCGGTCGGCGATATCACCCCAGAGGAACTGGGCGCGGTGCTGGACGAGCTCTTGCTTGATCTGCCGGATACCGGCAAACCGATCCCTAAGCGGGCCGATGTGACGATCACTGGCGGAGTGAGTGTGATCGAGTTCGATACGCCGCAATCGGTGGCTCTGTTCGGCCATGCCGGGATCGACCGCGACGACCCGGATTTCTTTTCCGCCTATCTGTTGAACCACATTCTTGGCGGCGGAGGTTTCGAAAGCCGCCTGATGCAGGAAGTGCGCGAAAAACGCGGTCTGACCTATGGCGTGGCGACCTATCTGGTGCCAAAGGATCTGGCCTCTGTGTATCTTGGGTCGGTGTCCTCGGCCAATGACCGTATCGCCGAAGCCGTTGATGTGATCCGCAGCGAATGGGCGCGCGCCGCATCCGAAGGGGTCACTCAGAAAGAGTTGGACGACGCCAAGACCTATCTGACCGGTGCCTATCCGCTGCGCTTTGATGGCAACAGCCAGATCGCCGGGATCATGGTGGGTATGCAGATGGAGGATTTGCCTATCGACTATATCGCCACTCGCAATGACAAGGTGAATGCAGTGACGCTTGAGGATGTGAACCGGGTGGCGTCCGAACTGCTGGACCCAGATGGTTTACACTTTACCATCGTTGGCAAACCCGAAGGTCTGGACGGCTGACCCTTAGGCCGCTGCAGGTCTTCTCTGGGCCTGCAGCGTGTGCTTGTTGCTGTTCAACAGCTTTTGCCGTGTATGTCGGAAATGCGCTGCTTTCAATGCATCGTCGATATGGCGGCTCCGCCGCAGCAAGCGCATCAGGCTGATATTGTCGAAGACCAGGCATTTGGTGGGTTCGGTGGCTATTACCGTGGCTGTGGCAGGCAGCCCAAGGCCAAAGGTCAGCTCTCCCAAAATCTCATCTTCTCCACATTGGTTGATGACCCGGCCGTTTTTCAGGATCGTGGTCCGCCCCTTTAAGACAAAGCCCAAAAAGTCGGTTGTCTTGCCTTCTTCGATCAGGATGTCACCGTTTTCATAGGTCTTGACGGCGGCGGTGTTCAACAGTTTCCGGGCTTGGTGGGGTTTCAGCGATTCAAGGTGCAGGGCGATGAACTGACGTTCGTCATCTGAAAACCGAAGCAAATGCCGGGACAGAAACCCGCGCAGCAGGCCCAGGATCGAGATCGAGATATATGCCAGCTGAATGATCGAGCCCGCGAGGTTGAATTCTTCCGACATGCTGAACAGAACACATCCGGCTGCGGCGATCACAAGCAGGGGGTAGAGGCTGCCGTTGCCCCGGATGATCCCCATCTGCAGCAGAAAATAGCCGGTGATGTAGAGGCCCGCGCCAAAGACGCCGATCATCGTGGCGACCTGTACCAGTTCAGGAAACTCGTATGGAAAACTCAGCATGGACCGATCCAACCTTGTTAAGACTGGGTCCAAGCTGAGGGATAGTGGCGGCGCTGTATATGAACAATGTCACATGTTAATCATCGTTATGTTCATTCAATGGTCACTCTATGCAGCAGCGCGCCATCTGTACCCGAACAAACTGTTTGCACCCCTGGGTTCTCCAGGGCTGGGTCCCTACTCGCCGTAGGGCACCCAGATGTTTTTAACCTCGGTCGCAGCCTGCAAGAAACGGCGAGTCTGATCCTCGTGCCATTCGGTTGCCATGGCGTTATTAACCCAACTCCGTTTCAGGTTCCCGGCCGAAGCCCGCTCGATCTCGGCCGACAGATCGGTAGACGAGAATGACCAGATCGCATCCACATTCAGATGCGAAGCCAGCGGCTTCGCCAGTTCCGTGTGGCTGCCAGTCAGGATGTTGACCACGCCAGCGGGCACGTCAGAGGTTTCGAGGATTTGGTAGAAATCCGTCGCCGCCAGCGGGTAAGGCTCGCTTGCCGCAAGAACCACCCGGTTGCCCATCGCAATCGAAGGGGCCATGGCCGAGACCAGACCCAGCAGCGGCGCCTCGTCAGCACAGAGCGCGCCGATCACGCCGACAGGTTCTTTCATGGCAATGGCCACGCCCCGGATCGGAACGCCGTGCACCTGGCCGTCATACTTGTCGGCCCAGGCAGCGGCGGTGAACAGGCGCTGGATCGAGGCTTCGACCTCTTTCGCGCCGTCTTTCCTGCCGGTCATGGCATCAAGGCGCGCAGCGAATTCACCCGCGCGGGCCGAGAGGTTTTCGCCGATGTAATACAGTATCTGTGCCCGTAGATGGCCGGTGGTCTTGGACCAACCCTTGGCCCCCGCTGCGGCCTCGACCGCGTTGCGGACGTCTTTGCGGTTGGCCAGACCCACATGGCCCAGCAGGCCAGGCTTGCCCCAGACGGGTTTCGAATATCCGCTGTCAGGACGGGCCTGTTTGCCGCCGACATACATTTTGGCAGTACGGTCAATCGGATCGACCGGGGCACCTTCGCCCATCGCGGCCTCGGCCTTGGCCAATGGTTTGCCTTTGCCTTTGGGCTTGGTGTAGGCGGTCAGACCTTCCCAGCCACCTTCGCGGCCAAAGCCGCTTTCGCGCACACCGCCGAACCCGGCTGCGGCATCGAACAGATTGGTGGCATTCACCCAGACAACGCCCGCGACCAGCTTCGGTGCGATATCCAGTGCAAGGTTCACGTTCTCGGTCCATACCGTCGCCGCCAGCCCGTAACGGGTGTTGTTGGCCAGCTCAACCGCCTCTTCCGGAGTACGGAAGGTCGAGGACACCAGCACCGGACCGAAAATTTCCTCCTGCATCAGTAGATCAGAGGTTTCGAGGCCCGAGATCAGCGTTGGCGGGTAGAAACAGCCATTTTCGGGCAGCGCGCCAGCCGCCTGATAAACGTGACCCGCGGTGTTGTTGTCGACCATGCTCTTGATGGTCTGCAACTGGACCGGGTCGACCACAGCACCCACGTCGATGCATTTGTCCAATGGATCACCGATGCGAAGAGTGTCCATTCGGGCGCGCAGTTTCTCGTGGAACCGATCGGCGATGCCTTCCTGAACCAACAGACGCGAACCCGCGCAACAAACCTGACCCTGATTGAACCAGATCGCGTCGACCAGCCCTTCGATGGCGGAATCGATATCGGCGTCGTCAAAGACGATATAGGCGGACTTGCCACCCAGCTCCAAAGTCAGCGCCTTACCCGAACCGGCGGTCGCCTCACGGATGCGCCGCCCCACTGCGGTTGAGCCGGTAAAGGCGATCTTGTCCACGTCCGAGGCCACGATCATCTCACCTACCGCGCCATCGCCCGTGACGATGTTGACCACACCCTTGGGCAGCCCGGCCTGTGAGCAGATATCGGCAAACAGCAGCGCGGTCAGAGAGGTATATTCGGCAGGTTTCAGAACGACCGTGTTACCCATGGCCAGCGCCGGAGCAATCTTCCAAGCCAGCATCAGCAGCGGGAAGTTCCAAGGAACGATTTGTCCACACACTCCCAGCGCTTCGGCGTTGGGTAGTTCGCTTTCCATCAACTGCGCCATGCCGGCGTGGTAGTAAAAGTGACGCTGTACCAGAGGGATGTCGATGTCGCGCGATTCACGGATCGGCTTGCCGTTATCCAAGCTTTCCAGCACTGCAAACAGGCGCGAGTGCTTTTGCAGCAGGCGCGCGATGGCATAGAGGTAGCGCGCACGACCCGCACCGCCCATCTTCTCCCATTTTGGCTGCGCCTTGCGGGCGGCGGATACGGCGGCGTCGACATCGGCTTGCTTGGCCTGGGTCAGCTTGGCCAAAACCTCTCCGGTCGCCGGGTTGCGGCTGTCGAACCCCTTGCCCGGTTTGGTGAAGGTCCCGTCGATATAGTGACCAAAATTGTCACCCTGATCGACCAGCCAGGCCAGCGCTTCGGCTGAGCTTTCGGGGGCAGGGCCGTAATCCATGGTCTCGAAAATCTCTTTGACTGTCATTGTTTTCGTCCTCAGCCCATCGAGTGCCTGTAACCGGCGGAATAAGCACCCGTTACGAAATGTTCTAGCTGCCGTTCGATATCGCCCAAAAGCGACGACGCGCCAAAGCGAAACAGGTCCGGCTCCAGCCAACGGTCGCCCAACTCATCCTTGATCAGCGACAGGTAAACTAGTGCGTCCTTGGCTTTGGAAATCCCGCCTGCGGGTTTATATCCGACACGATACCAGGTGCGGTCATAGTAATCGCGGATCGCCCGGATCATCACCAGCGACACGGGCAGCGTGGCGTTGACGCTTTCCTTACCGGTCGAAGTCTTGATGAAATCCGCCCCCGCCATCATGCAGACCAGCGAGGCGCGCGCCACGTTGCGTAGGCTACCCAGTTCGCCGGTTGCAAGGATGGCTTTGACATGCGCGTCGCCACAAGCCACGCGGAACGCTTTCATCTCGTCATACAAGGCCTGCCAGTCGCCCGACAGCACATGACGCCGAGAGATTACGATGTCGATTTCCTCGGCTCCGGCTTTGACGCTTTCTTCGATCTCGGCCACGCGCAGGTGGAACGGGGACAAGCCTGCAGGGAATCCGGTCGATACGGCGGCCACCGGAATCCCGGTACCCCTCAGCGCATCCACAGCGGTTTCGATCATGTCGTGATAGACACAGACCGCGCCGGTGGTGATCGGTGGCATGTCCAACGCCTGAAGTGTTGCAGAAGCCACGGGTTGCCGCGCTTTGGCGCACAGGCGCCGGACACGGCCGACGGTATCGTCTCCCGATAGGGTGGTCAGGTCGATCAGGGTGATCGCCTTGAGCAGCCACGCCGCCTGGTAGTCCTTTTTCACCGAGCGCCGACCCGGCAGGGTGGCTGCGCGGCGCTCAACGGCCGAGGTGTTGACCTGTACGGCCCGCACCCAATCCAGATCAAGCTCCATTCCAGGGTTCCGGGGCTCGGTCACTTGCGGCAGATGCGCGGTGCGCACGGGGCTTTCTGAGCTCTGCGTTTCCATTTTCACATCCTTTGGGAGGTTTGTATCAAATTCGCACGGGTAAGATGCAAATGGAAGGCCATCCGGCATTGGAAGGGTAAATTTTTTGACCAAATGGACAAAATAGGCGTTTTCTTGCGAATAATTCTCAATAGCATTGACTTAGTTGCGAGCGGTTCTCATATTCATCTTAGCAAGATACCATTTCCGGGGTCTGATATGATTCGTCGTAGTTTCCTTGCAGCGCTGGCATTCGCCGCTGTATTCCCATTCTCGGCCTGGGCCGATGCGCCGCTGAAAGTGGTGGCCACGACCGGTATGATTGCCGATGCCGCCCGTCAGGTCGGAGGTGATCAGGTCGAGGTGAAGGGCCTTATGGGCCCCGGCGTCGACCCGCATGCCTATCGTCAGACCCGCAGTGATATCGTCGCTATGACCAGGTCCGATCTTATCCTGTGGCATGGTCTGTATCTTGAGGCGCAGATGGAAGAGTTCTTCCATGACCTAGGGCGTAAACGCATGGTCGTTGCGGTAGCCGAAGGCGTTGATAAGTCAAAGCTGCACGTGCATGACAATTATGCTGACAAATACGATCCCCATCTTTGGATGAGCCCGGCCCTGTGGCGCGATGTCGTGGTCGAGGTGCAAAAAGCCCTGACACAAGCGCGCCCCGAGGCCGCGGACACCTTTGCGGCAAACGCAGAGGCCTTTCTTGCGCAGATCGCGGAACTGGAGACTTATGGCAAGCAAGTGCTTGCAGCGGTCCCGGAAAACAACCGTGTTCTGGTGACGGCACATGATGCCTTTGGGTATTTCGGTGCTGAATACGGGTACGATGTGCTTGGAATTCAGGGTATTTCAACCCAATCCGAGGCGGGACTGAACCGGATTAGCGAATTGGTCGATACGCTGGTTGACCGGCAACTGACGGCAGTTTTCGTGGAAAGCTCGGTCTCGGATCGGTCGATGCGTGCGCTGATCGAGGGCGCAGCGGCCAGGGGACATCAGGTCGAAGTCGGTGGACAGCTTTATTCGGACGCGATGGGCGAGCCCGGCACCTATGAGGGTACCTACATCGGGATGCTGGATCACAATATCACAGTAATCGCAGGCGCTCTGGGGGCTGATATTCCCAAAACTGGCATGAGCGGCAATCTGTCGGCGGGGTTTTGAGAGATGCTGGAACTGGCGGCACATCAGGGCATCCCCCTTTCGGAAAACGACATTGGAGAAAGTCCACTGGCCATTCGCGGCCTGACCGTCTCGTACGGGCAGAAGCCGGCGGTTTTCTCGGTTGATATGACCGTGCAGCCGGGTGCAATGACGGCGATCATCGGGCCGAACGGTGCAGGCAAATCGACACTATTGAAGGCTGCGTTGGGGATTGTGTCACCCCTGTCCGGGCAGGTGACAGTGTATGGTGATCGGCTGGACCGGCAGCGGTCCCGGATTGCATATGTACCGCAACGGGCCAGCGTGGACTGGGACTTCCCGACGCGCGTGATTGACGTGGTTCTGATGGGCTTGTCGCGCGAGCTGGGGCTGTTGGGACGGGTGCGCGCCCGGCATAAGGCGCGGGCGATGGATTGTCTGCACCGTGTAGGGATGCGTGACTTTGCCGACCGGCAGATCGGCCAGTTGTCAGGCGGCCAGCAGCAGAGGGTCTTTCTGGCGCGCGCCTTGGCGCAGGCCGCCGATCTGTATCTGCTGGACGAACCTTTTGCCGGGGTTGATGCGGCAACGGAAAAGGCCATCATTTCGGTCCTGAAATCGCTGAAAGAGGCGGGCAAGACCGTGGTTGCGGTGCATCATGACCTGGCGACCGTCACCGACTATTTCGACCATGTTTTCCTGATCAACACGCGCAAAGTCGCCGAGGGGCCCGTGGCCGAGGCTTTTACGGCCAAGACATTGCAATCTGCCTATGGCGGCCGTCTGGCTACGGCGCAGATCGACCAGATCTCACGCGCGCTGGGGTGAGTCATGCATTGGGATGCTCTGACCCTTCAGCTTGGCTATAACGCCACGCTTGTCGCAATCGGCGCAAGCCTGCTGGGCATTTCCGCCGGGGTGACCGGCACATTTCTGTTCTTGCGCAAACGTGCACTGGTCAGCGATGCGATCAGCCATGCGACATTGCCGGGTGTGTGTCTGGCCTTTATGGTACTTGTGGCCCTCGGTGGGGACGGCAGAAACCTGATCGGCCTGCTCGTCGGGTCGGCAATATCCGCTTGGATCGGCCTTTTGTGTATGAACTGGCTGACGCGGCACACGCGGCTGGCCGAGGATGCCGCGATCGGAGCGGTCCTATCTGTATTCTTTGGTTTCGGCATTGTGCTGCTGACGGTGATCCAGACCATGGGTGTGGGCCGACAGGCGGGGCTCGAAGGGTTTCTGCTGGGCTCGACCGCAGGAATGCTTTGGACAGATGCGATGATCATTGCGATCGGAGGCGCGGCAACGCTGGCGCTTGTCATGATTATCCGCCGTCCAATGACGATCGTGGCCTTTGACCCTGAATTTGCAGCAGCCAGGGGCCTGCCGGTGCATCGCATCGACCTTGCAATGATGGGTCTGGTTATGGCCGTCACAGTGGTTGGCCTGAAAGTTGTCGGGTTGATCCTGATCGTTGCGCTTTTGATCATTCCGCCGGTGACAGCCCGGTTTTGGACTGAGCGGTCCGAAAGAGTAGTGTTGCTGGCGGGTCTGATCGGGGGCGTCTCGGGTTATATCGGTGCGGCACTGTCGGCGGCGGCTCCCAATCTGCCGACGGGTCCGCTTATCGTTCTTGTCAGTTTTGCCGTGTTTGTCCTGTCGTTGCTGTTGGCACCGGTTCGCGGTGTTCTGGCGGCGGTGTTGCGGCACCTGCAATTCCAGCGTCGGGTTCATATCCGGCAGGGCTTGCTTGCGTTGGCACAAGGGCAGAAAATCTATGAGCCGCTGACCCTGCGTTTGTTACGCCGGGCCGGGTTGGCCCGCCCCGACGGCGTGGCAACCGAGGCTGGCAAGGCCCGCGCCGCCAAAGCCCTGCGCGACGAAAAGCGGTGGGAGGTCGTTCGCACGGACCAGGCCCACGAAGCAACGGCGGCGCTTTATGACGGGCTGCGCGATATCGAAACCGTGCTGACCCGCGACCAGATTACCGAGATCGACCGCCAGATCGGCGGCCCGCAGGGGATAGCACCATGAGCGGCGAAGAATTCGTTCCCCTGTCACTGACACCGCTGCTGATCGGGACATTTGCCGCCATCGCCTGCGCCCTTCCGGGGAACTTTCTGGTTCTGCGCAAACAGGCGCTGATTGGGGATGCCATCAGCCATGTAGTGTTGCCGGGCATCGTGGTGGCCTTTCTGCTGACCGGCGCGATCTCGACCTGGCCGATGATGCTGGGCGCGGCGGGTGCTGCCGTGGTTGCCGTTGTGATGATCGAGGCGATCCGCAGGTTGGGTCAGATCGAACCCGGTGCGGCAATGGGCGTGGTCTTTACTACCCTGTTTGCGGCGGGTGTTCTTTTGTTGGAGCAGACGGACACCTCGACCGTGCATCTGGATGTGGAACACGCGCTGTATGGCAATCTCGAAAGTCTGATCTGGCTGGACGCAACGGGATGGGTCTCGCTGTGGGACCCGGCAGCGCTTGCAGGGTTGCCCCCGGAATTGCCGCGTATCGCGCTGACACTTGCAGGGGTTTCCCTGTTTACCTGGATATTCTGGCGACCATTGAAGATTTCGACCTTTGACGAAGGTTTTGCCAGCACGATCGGTATTCGGACCGGTCCTTTGGGGTTTGCGCTGGTGATCACAGCGGCGATAGCTGCCGTCGCAGCCTTCGACGCGGTTGGCTCGATCATCGTGATTGCCATGTTCATCTGCCCCCCCGCTGCGGCGCGGTTGATGACCAACCGATTGGAAACTCAAATCGCATGGAGCGTTGTATTTGCCGTGGTTTCGGCGGTGATGGGCTATGTTCTGGCGGGCTATGGCCCATTATGGCTGGGTGCCCGCGATGCCGTGAGTGCCGCCGGAATGATCGCAACGGTATCGGGTGTGATTCTGGCGCTTGCGGCTGTTTTCGGCCCCTGCCGGACCCGCGCGGGCGCTCCAGGCACTGTCTGATCCGGCAAATTCCTGCTGTTGGCTGATGCCGTATTTCGGCTGAACTTTGCCAACGCGAACAGCACGGCCAGAGTTAATGAGCCTTAATCTGCAGATCGTGCTAAGGTTGTTGTATTGTTAAGCAACTGACCACCACTCACCCCGGCTTGTTCGGGCAATCGTGATCAAGGTCGTCGCCTTGCAGGCCGACATGGCGCGATTGTCCGAACGCCCCCCTCTTGCACAAAATCTGAATACCATAGCGGTGGCAGAATCGTGTGCGCATGTGCTAGGTCTAGGGGTATGGAGCAGGCAAAGCCCAATATCAGCGAGTTTCGACCGGTAATTCGGCAGTTGGACGATGCTGCAATCAACCGGATCGCAGCCGGCGAAGTGGTCGAGCGACCGGCCTCTGCGGTCAAGGAATTGATCGAGAACGCCATTGATGCAGGTGCCACGCGGGTTGCGATAGAGATCGCCGATGGGGGCAAGACGCTGATTCGCGTCACCGATGACGGCTGTGGTATTGCGGCGGCGGATTTGCCGTTGGCTTTGTCCCGCCACGCAACCTCGAAAATCGACGGGTCGGATCTGCTGAACATTCATACTTTCGGATTTCGCGGTGAGGCGTTGCCGTCGCTGGGCGCGGTCGGGCGTTTGACCATAACCAGTCGTGTTCCGGGGGCGGATGCGGCGCAGATTCAGGTCGCTGGTGGCACAATGTCCGCGGTGAAACCCGCGGCTCTGCGCGCGGGTACCGTGGTCGAGTTGCGCGATCTGTTCTTTGCCACGCCTGCGCGTCTGAAATTCATGCGTACCGACCGCGCCGAGACACAGGCTATCGCCGATACGGTCAAACGTCTGGCCATGGCCGAGCCCTCGGTCACCTTTACCCTGCGCGATGTCTCGGGCGGCGGCGAGGGGCGCGTGACCTTCCGGGCTGACCGCGAGAATGGTGATCTGTTTGACGCGTTGCATGCCCGACTGGCCCGCGTGATCGGGCGCGAGTTTGCCGAGAACGCGTTGCAAATTGACGCCACGCGTGAGGGTATCCGGTTGTATGGCTATGCCGCTCTGCCGACCTATTCTCGGGGCGCAGCGGTGGCGCAGTACCTGTTCGTCAATGGACGGCCTGTGCGTGACAAGATGCTGACCGGTGTATTGCGGGCGGCCTATTTCGACTTTCTCAGCCGTGATCGGCATCCGGCGGCGGCTCTGTTCATCGACTGTGATCCGACGCTGGTGGATGTGAACGTGCATCCTGCCAAATCCGAAGTGCGGTTCCGCGACCCTGGCGTGGCGCGCGGGCTGATTGTCTCGGCTCTGCGGCACGCGCTGGCAGAGGCCGGGCATCGGGCGTCTTCAACCGTAGCGAACGCGACCCTCGGCGCGATGCGGCCTGAATCACCGCAACCCATTCCGGCGCGGGTGTATCAGATGGATCGCCCCTCACCCGCCGCGCGCCAGATGGCTTATCAGGCGCAGGCGCCGGGCTTTGCTGAACTGACCCACAATTACAGCGGCAGCGTGGTTGAGCCGATCGCGGAACCCGCTTCCGAGGCGCCGACCGAAGACCTGCCTTTGGGGGCCGCGCGCGGGCAGGTGCATGAAAACTACATTATCGCCCAGACCGTCGATGGCATGGTGATTGTCGATCAGCACGCCGCGCATGAGCGGTTGGTCTATGAAAAGCTGAAAGCCCAGATGGCTGCGAACGGCGTGGCGGCGCAGGCGCTGCTGATCCCCGAGATCGTAGAGTTGTCTGAAGGCGACTGCACGCGACTTATGGCGGTGGCAGATGATCTTTCGCGCTTTGGCCTGACGCTCGAGCCCTTCGGCGGCGGTGCGGTTGCCGTGCGTGAAACCCCGGCCATTCTGGGTGAGGTCAACGCCCGCGCAATGATTCTGGATATTCTGGATGAGCTGTCCGATCAGGGTGAAAGCCAGATGGTGCAGGCGCGGATTGAGGCGATCCTCAGCCGTGTCGCCTGTCACGGTTCGATCCGCTCGGGCCGCCGAATGCGGGCCGAAGAGATGAACGCCCTGCTGCGCGAGATGGAGGCGACACCCCATTCCGGCCAGTGCAACCATGGGCGGCCAACTTATGTGGAACTGAAACTGGCCGATATCGAACGATTGTTCGGACGCAGTTGATCCCGCGGGGTGCGCGGGATATGAAGAATAAAACAAGAACACCTGAGGCAAAATGATCGAGATTGCAGGAACCCAATTTGCATTGAACGACCCCGTGATCCTGATCGTTGGCGGGGTGGTGGCATTGATCCTGTTGCTGCTGTTCCTGTCTTTGCGAGCGGCCAACCGGTCAGCCAGGATGGCCGAGCCTCTGTCACGGCAAATGGCCCATCTGGGCCAGCATGTGCAGCAGTTGGGGCAGGGGCAAGAGCAGCTGCGCGGCGGGCTGCAGCATGTCTCGGACACGCAGGCCAATGCGCAGGTGCAGGTGATCCAGACGGTTGAATCGCGCCTGTCTTCGGTGCAGCAGCAGATGAACGATCGGCTGGCAGATAATGCGATGAAATCCGCACGTGCGCTGGCCGAGATGCAGGAGCGGATGAAGGAATCGCTTCACGGCTCGTCGAAACAGACGGCGACGTCACTGACCCAGTTGCAGGAGCGTTTGGCGGCCATCGACAAGGCGCAGGATAACATCACCAAACTGTCGGGCGATGTGCTGTCGCTTCAGGATATTCTGTCGAACAAACAGACGCGCGGTGCGTTCGGAGAGATTCAGTTGAACGATATCGTCTCCAAGGCGTTGCCCTCGGACAGTTTCAAGCTGCAGGCGACCTTGTCGAACGGGCGTCGGGCGGATTGCCTGATCCACCTGCCCAACCCACCCGGCCCCATTGTGATCGACAGCAAATTCCCGTTGGAAGCGTATGAGGCGCTGATCGGGTCGACCAATGATACGGAGCTGAAAGCTGCGGTGCAGATGTTCCGAACAACTGTGCGCAAGCATATCAACGACATCTCCGAGAAATACATTCTGGACGGGGAAACCGCCGATGGCGCGTTGATGTTCCTACCTTCCGAAGCGGTTTATGCCGAGTTGCACGCCAAGTTTCCCGAATTGGTGCAGGAGAGCTTTACCAAACGCGTTTGGATCGTCTCGCCCACCACCTGCATGGCAACGCTGAACACGATGCGCGCGATCCTGAAGGACGCAAGGATGCGGGAACAGGCGGGTGCTATCCGCAAAGAGCTGGGTCTGCTGCACAAGGATGTAGATCGCCTGGGCGATCGGGTTTCCAATCTGGACCGTCATTTCGGGCAGGCGGCCAAGGATATCTCGGAAATCAAGATCAGCGCTGAAAAAGCAGGGCGCCGGGCGCAGCGACTGGACAATTTCGATTTCGAAGAGATCGCACCTGACGACACGCCGGGCGTTGTACCGCTGGCGCGGCACGAAATCTGACAAGCCGTTCGATGCGACATTGGCCGGAATTGGCCAGCGCACCGCGTCAGGTCCCAGAGATCAGATACGCAGGAAGGGCTGGAACAAGCGGGGCATGAGCTTGGTGAATTTCAGCGGCGCGTCGGTAACGGCCAGACAGATGCAATCTGCGGTAATGTCTGCGGTCGGGGTGTGATGCAGATCTTCATCGGCAATCTCGACATCGCCGCGTGCAAAGTGATCAACTTCATCCGAAAACGCACCCTGCAGAACCATGGTCAATTCCATACCGTTATGGCTGTGATCCGGAACTGCGGTTCCGGCTGGAATGAACAGCAGACGTGCCGAAGCGTCGCCGCTCGTCGGCAATATAGCTTGTCTGACGCCCATTCCGATGGGCCGCCATCGGATGTCATTGACGGTGCCTCCGACGTAGTCCTGCAGGGGGGCAGGTAGCACGGCGCAGCCCTTGTTCACGGGCTTGGGGGTCGGTGCGCCTTGGGCGATCAGCGCCATCGTCGCAGCCAGCGCGCTGTCGTTCATTTGGGCAGGATAGGGCAGCGCGTCCAGTATCTGTCCGCCAACCGCATCAAAGCTTTCAGCCTGCGCGCGGCAATGGTCACACAGCGACAGATGGGTCGCGACCATCAGATCGAACGCTTCGGGCAGGCTGCCGGCGGCATATGCCATCAGCAGATCTTCCGTCAGGTGATGCTTAATCTGTTTGCTCATCGTCTCTGTCTCAGTTCATTGCGTGGCGCAGGCGATCCAGCGCCAGCCTAATTCTTGATTTGATCGTTCCCAGAGGCAATCCAGTCTGAGACGCAATTTCCCGGTGACTCAGGTCTCCGAAATAGGCCTTTTCGATCAAGTCTCTTTGCGCGTCAGGCAACGCCTTCAAGGCAGTGCGCAGCTGCGCGGTTTCTTGTTGCAAGACGATCACGTCGTCCTGATCAGGTTCGGACTCGGGGCCCCAGCCCAGTTCTTCCGGTTCGGGGCGCCGTTGCTTGCGCAGGGCGTCGATGCGTTTGTTCCGTGCGATGGTGAACACCCATGTGGCCACCGTTGCCCGGGTCGGATCGAACAGATGGGCCTTGTGCCACAAGGTCGCCATCACTTCTTGCGCACATTCCTCGGACATGGTCGCGTCCGAGCCCGACTTCATCAGGAACGCCTTGATCCGCGGCGCAAAATGCTGGAACAGCTCGGCAAAAGCCGCCTGATCCTGCGCATCCCGAATGCGCCTGACATGGTCCACCCACTCAATCCTGGTGTCGCAACTGCTTTGTGTTCCGTTCACCTGTCTACCCTTGATGCGTTTTCTTGTGCGCCAAGGCTTGAGGACGGCGGGTGTAGCCGCCGGCTCGTCCAAGGTCACGGTGTCTATCTCGGTAAACATAACCACAATACGGTTGGTGTCCCAAGCCGGATCACTCTGAAGCGATATTTTTGATCCAATCCTGGCTGGATGCCGTATTCTAAGTAACAGAAACCTTCAGAAAACCACGCCCCTCCGGGCGGTTACAAGCGGGTCGGACCATATCGAATGACACAGACCGTTGATCATGTTGCGGGCCATACCTTTCACGGGCGCAAGGGGGCGATCGAAAACGCCTTCCGCTATTCGGTCGACTACATTCTTCTGAACCCTGAACGCGATCTGACCACTCCGGCGCTATTTTCGGTGAACCGGGCCAATCTTGCCAACTGGCGGTCGCAGGATCACGGGGGTGAGCCGGGCCAGGGCGACGGTGCCGCCTGGCTGCGCGCGCGGTTTGATCAGTTGCAGGTGGCGCAACCGGCGCGCCTGATGTTGCTGACGCAGCCTCGGGTTCTGGGGCATGTGTTCAACCCGGTCAGCTTCTGGTTCTGTTTTGATGGACAGGATGTGCTTAATGCGGTGGTGGCCGAGGTGACCAACACCTATGGCACGCGCCACAGCTATCTGTGCCACAAGCCCGGTTTTGCGCCCATCGAAGTGACAGACAGGATGGTGGCTGACAAGCTGCTGCATGTTTCGCCCTTCCAGAAGATCGAGGGCAGCTATACCTTCCGTTTCGACTATCGCCCCGAACGTGTTGGCGTTTGGATCGAGTATACCCGCCCCGAGGGCGGATTGATCGCCACCCTGACCGGGACACGCCGTCCGCTGACCAACCGGGTGATCCTGTGGTCGCTGCTGCGCCGCCCATTTGGTGCGCGGCGGACCTTTGCGCTGATCATCTGGCAAGCACTTAAACTTTGGGTGAAAAAAGCCACCTTTCGCCCGTTCAGAACCGCACCGGTGCCGGATCAGCCGGTTTCGCGTGTGCGCCTGCGCTAACGCGTTTGTTCAAGATCAAAGACTCGGGCTCTGCCTAGTGGTTGTTTCATTCGAAAGCCGCGAACACAGGAGTCGGGTCATGTTGGAAATTTCAGCAAGAAAAGTTGCTCAGGTTGCGCTGATGGGGCGCGAGCTGAATCGGGCCGAGGGCGAGTTGCGCGCGTTCATTGATCACATGAGCGAGGACGAACAGGCCGAACTGGTGGCTATCATGTGGATCGGGCGTGAAAGCTTCTTCGCCGAGGATCTGGTCGAAGCCATCACCACCGCAAGGGCCGAAGCCTCAACCCCCTGTGCTGATTACCTGATCGGAACGCCGCACATGTCAGATCATCTGGAAAATGGTCTGGATGCGCTAGGGGTATCGGCCGAGGACGTGGAAAATGATCTGATGTAGGCACCAGTTTTATTGCCGTCACGCCACCTGATTGGCGTGACGGTCATCTCAGTTGGAATGGTCAATGATCGCGAGGTGCTGCGCCAGCCGGTCGATTTCAGCCATCCAACTCTGCACCAGCTTTGGATCATTGGGGGCCGCATGAACGCCTGCCGGGATAGCGCGGTTCAAGACGGCTTCGACAGCCAGTGAAACGGGGACCGAGACCAGCCGCGCCATTGCCGTGCCGCGGTCGTCACCCCAGGCATCCATCACATAGGTTTTGTGCCAGACCGGAACGCCGTCTTTTTCCGCCTTCAGGCCCACACACAGAACCACACGGTCCGGCTCACCCTCGTCATAAGCATTTTCAGCCCAGAACTGGTCCGACATCTCCTTCAGGCGTGCATCGCCTTCGGGGCCGGACAGGGTTTCGATTTCGGCAAACACACCCGACCACGCATCGGCCCAGCCATTCAGACGCAGCGTACCGCGGACGAATTCCTTGACCGGCCAGTGATCCTCGAAATGGTACTGCGCCATGAACGGGATCGAGTCGCGGTTCGGATAGACCTCAAAGCTTTCGGGTGTGGGCAGGGGTGCGATATAGCTGGTAATCGCATCCCATGGGCGCGCCACGTCCAGCGGAGCATAATTGCGAATTGATTTCGATGGTGAACGCAACGCCTTGAGCACACCCAGCGGTGACCAGCTGAACTTGTACCGGAACGGGTTCGGATGCTTGGGGATGCCACCGCAATAAGAGATGAAACTCAGGTGGTTCTGCGGGTCGAACGCGTCCGAAGCGCGATAGTCGTCGATCAGTGCATGAGCCATCAGGTGATCGATGCCCGGGTCCAGCCCGACCTCGTTGACCAGCGCCACCCCGGCTTCGCGGGCCGCCTCGTCCAACGCGCGCATCTCGGGGGCGATATAGGAGGATGAGACGAAATTCGCCTGTTTCGCGATTGCAAGCTCGGCCAAGGGCACGTGCCAGTCGCCGGGCAACATCGAAACGATGACATCGCCCTGTTCCAGCACCGCCGCCAAGGCGTCGATGTCAAAAACGCGGATATCGCTGGTCAGGTCACCAACTTCGGCCTTGGCCTTTTCGATTGTCCGGTTCCAGACCGTGACCTCGTGCCCGCCTTCGATCAGGCGGCGTAAGCCGGGAATGGCCGACAGGCCGGTGCCACACCAGTGAATCGTCATGTGAAAACTCCTTTACGGCTGTTCAGCCAAACCTCAGTTTTGCAATCACGATCGCGCTGACAAGCAGGATCGATATCACATTACCCAATATCAGCGGCCATGCCGCAATCATCACTCCGTAAATCAGCCACAGGCTCAACGTGGCCAGAATCAACAGGTTCGCCGGCATAGACAGATCCTTGGTCTCGCGGGAGCGCCAGGTCTTTAGGGTTTGAGGAAGCCAACATACAGTGCCCAGCACCGCAGCCGCGCCCCCGATCAGGTGTTCCATGCGTGGCT
The DNA here is from genome assembly GCF_059610225.1 of Ruegeria sp. YTSA105. NCBI lineage: Bacteria > Pseudomonadati > Pseudomonadota > Alphaproteobacteria > Rhodobacterales > Roseobacteraceae > Ruegeria > Ruegeria sp. YTSA105. The sequence goes on along the minus strand of NZ_JBXWNE010000020.1, from coordinate 2,659 downwards.
ACTCCTAGACATGGTTGTCGAACGTATCGCGGGCCCGGCCCCAGACGCCGCTGTTCAAGTCGGTCAGGGTCAGCAGAGAAGGCAGAAGCTGTGCTGCATAATCTTCCGAGCTTTCGACCGGTAGCATCGACGGCAGATTGTCGATAGCAACTACATCAAGAACCGGATTGGTCGCCACGCGCAGGGCAGGTGCGTCCCAAGTGGTTGCTCGGTCATAAACCGGAACGGGGTTATAATCGCTGTCGGGGTCACAGGCGACATCGCCGATGGCGGTCAGCTTGCGGTCAGCGGCCAGTGCCTCATGCGGGACAAAAACCGGCGTGCCTGGGCGCGCGAAGATACAGTTCAGGAACAGGTCGTGGTCGAGGATTTCAGGGAACGGCCCGCCGCTGGCGGTTTCGGCCATGTCCCACTTGGTGACACTGACACCCATCGCCGTGCAAAGGTCGCTGGCGCCGGTACCCACGCGGCCAAGAGCACCGATGACGATGGCCCTTGGTTTATTGGCCTCGATGGCATCTAGTTCAGCCAGAAGCTCGGAATTCAACGCGTCCTTGCTGGGATAGACACCAACCGGAGGGCATTCCGCGCCCCGCTGCTGCGCGGCCCAAGTCTTGAGTGTCACCGCAGCCCCGGCATAGCCGGCCCAATAGCCAAAGGCGGCGACTCGGCGGCCGTTTTCCTCGACAAGATATTCCAGATCATACAGCGTTCCGCCCCCGGCCTTGAACCGTTCTAGCAGCGCCCGGCCGGAATGCTGACCCTTATAGGCATGGCCGAACATGATGTGGCGGTGGGGCAGGGGCGTGCCATCCTCGGGCAGTTCCTTGAGGCCAAAGATGATCGCGTCATTAGGTGCATCTGGCCAGGAATTCTCGGGCGCGATCTCGCAGCCAGCAGCCTTGTAACCGTCGATGGGGATGGCGCGAACATGGCTTTCCTCGACCGTTACGCGGATGCCAGCAGCGATCAGAGCCAAAGCGCCTTCAGGGGTCAGCCCGACCCGTTCTTCGTTCGGGCGCTGTTCGGCCCGGACCCATAGATGCGTCATATTTTGTCCCCTTTATCAGAGCATTCCGGCGGCACGTACGGCTTTCAGCGAAGCGCGCGCCTCTGCCGCCTCACGAAAGGCGACGATCTTGGGGTAGGCTGCGATGTCGACGCCGTCGCCTTCCAACCAACTGCAAACCACATACAAATAGGCATCGGCAAGCGAGAACGCCTCGCCCAGCACAAACGGTCCACGCAGACCGTTCGAACAGATATAGTCGCAGGACGCTGCCATGGTCTGCGCGACTTTTGCCGTCATATCCTTCCAGCTGGATTTCTTGTCGGCCCACCGTGCGCCGCGCAGCTTATGGGCGTGGTTCACATGCATGGTCGAGGCAAGGTAATACATCACCTCGCGCATCCGGGCGGCCATGATCGGGTCCGCAGGCACCAGCCCGGCCTTCGGAGCCATTGCTGCGATGAACTCCAAAAGTGCCCCGGTTTCGGTCAAAATCCCACCGTCTACCACCAACGCCGGAACCCGGCCTTTTGGGTTGATCTGCTTGTAGGCGGATTTGGTTTGCTCTCCACCGGCAAAGTCCAGTTGGATGGCCTCATAGTCCAGCCCGGCCTCTTCCAGTGCAATCGCAACGGCGACCGAAATCGTGCGAGGGGCATAGTAAAGTTGCATCACAAAGCCTCTGGTTTGGGGTTACAGGTGGGTCTGTGCAAACTGCCGGTCTGGTGCTTCCAGATGCGGAACGGCATTGAACAGAACCGGGCTGAGCTGTGTACCTATCGGGTATAAACGGTGCATTGATGTGTTCATGATGGCAAGAGCCACCCGCGCCATGGCCGGGATATCCAGCCCCATCGCCTGCCGGACAACCATCGAAATCAATCCGCCCGAGGTCACAACGATGGCAGGGCCGCCTTCGGTTCCGATATCGGTCAGCGCGTCGCGCACCCGGGTTTCGAATTCCTCGAAGGTTTCCGGTGTGTTTTTGATGGCGCCATCGGCCCAGGCGGCAAAGGTGCGGGGCAGATGCTCGACAAAACCTTCGCGATCAGTGGGCACTTTCACTCCGTGCTGTTCCTCGAACAGCTGCGCGATGGTGAAATACTCGATCTCGTTCAGCCGCGGATCGCGGATCGGATCAGTCAGCCCCATGCTGGCGGTGGTCTCGGCGTGGCGGATCAGGGTGCCGCAATAGACCCGGGGAAAATGGCTGCGTGTGTCCTGGAGATGCGCCCCCAGCCAGCGGGCCTGCTGATGTCCCAGATCGCTGAGCTTGTCATAGTTCTTTTCGTCGCGCGCGGTGGTATTGGCCTGCCCGTGACGCACCAGTGTGATATGTGACATGTCGGTCCCTCTTGCGTGGCAAGTCTTAGGACAGGTCTAGGTCCGGGGCCAGAGCCGTTCGTTGCGGTTTGGAAATTATTCTCGCTCACCCCCGAATCTGGCCGGGCGGTATTGTTGTTGACTCGCAAGACCGTCCACAGGAACCTTGGTGATATCAGACTGTCCTGCAAATTCATCGTTGCAAGCTATTCGATGACCTCGGAAAACTGGCTTGGGAAAGGATTTATTTATGACGGATATTAGGCGCACACCTTTGCATGGTTTGCATGTTGAGTTGGGTGGGAAGTTGGTTGATTTTGCGGGCTG
>NZ_JBXWNE010000019.1:0-76439 GCF_059610225.1 Ruegeria sp. YTSA105 | reverse complement strand
AGCCGAAGCCGAAGCCGAAGCCGAAGCCGAAGCCGAAGCCGAAGCCGAAGCCGAAGCCGAAGCCGAAGCCGAAGCCGCTCTTGCGTCGCCTGATCAGACCATCGCAGAACCGCCGGTCGAAAAACGCGGCGGCTTTATCCCGGCGCTGATTGGCGGTGCGATTGCTGCGGCGGCCGGGTTCGCTCTGGGTCAAAGCGGCGCGTTCTCCTCGGGTGAGTCCGACGCAATCGCCGCGCTTGAGGCGAAGCTGACCGCACAATCCGATCAGATATCAACACTGTCGAAGTCTCTGACCGACGGGTCGGACCTGTCCCAGAAGATTGACACGCTGACCGGCCAAATCGCGCCAATCACCGCTGATCTGGATGGGGTGAAGTCCAGCATATCCGATCTGACCAACAAGGTTGATCCGCTTGCCAGCCGTTTGGCCGAGTTGGAAAGTGGCGCGCTGACGCAGGGCGCTTCACCTGAAACCGGCGCGGCCATCGAGGCCGAGCTGAAAAAACTCCAAGACTCTTTGGCCGCGCAACGGGCCGAGGTGGAAAAGATGGTGTCCGACGCTCAGACGCTCGAGGCCGAGGCCGCAGCAAAATCACTGGCGGCGACCAATGCAGCCCTTCTGTCACGGGTGCATGAACAGTTGAATACGGGTCAACCTTATGGCGACCTGATTGCAGAACTGAAGGCCGCGGGCGTAACCGTTCCCGAGGCGCTGGCAGCACCGGCAACCGAAGGTGTCGCGACGATTGCAGCACTTCAGGACAGCTTTGCGCCCGCTGCGCGCACGGCGCTGGCCGATGCGCGGGACGCGGACAAGGGCACCGGAATTGTCGCGTTTTTGCAGCGCCAGACAGGTGCACGTTCGGTTACCCCGCAAGAAGGTGACAGCCCCGATGCGGTCCTGTCGCGGGCTCAAGCCGCTTTATCGGGCGGAGATGTCTCTGCTGCCCTGGATGAGCTGAAATCCCTGCCCGATGCAGCCAAAGCTGCATTTGAAGGGTGGGAACAGGCGGCCCAGACGCGGGTTTCTGCTGTGGATTCTGCAAATGCGCTTGCCTCAAGCGCGAACTCGAACTGAGGGGCCTGCTATGCTGTGGTCACTGTTTAAGATCCTTGTTTTTGTTGCGATTGTCGGCTTGCTGGCTCTTGGCGCCGGGTTCCTTATGGAAACCAAAGGCGGGGTGCAGATCACAGCGGGTGGCACGGAATACACGCTTGGTCCGCTTCAATCGGTCATTGCGCTGGGCGTGATGATCATTGCGATCTGGCTGTTCTTCAAGCTGCTGACCCTGCTGATCGCCACGCTGAAATTCCTCAATGGGGATGAAACAGCCCTATCGCGTTATTTCGACCGCAGCCGGGAACAGCGCGGATATCAGGCATTAACCGATGGGATCATGGCGCTTGCCTCGGGTGAGGGGCGGATCGCGATGAACAAGGCCGCCAAGGCCGAAAAGCTGCTGAACAAACCCGAGCTGACCAACCTGCTGGTGGCCCAGGCCGCCGAGATGAATGGCGATACCCAAAAGGCATCTGAAACCTATAAGAAACTGGTAACGAATAATGCCACGCGTTTTGTGGGGGTGCGCGGAATCATGAAGCAGAAGCTGGCCGAAGGCGATGATGACACCGCCCGGAAGCTGGCCGAAAAGGCATTGGCCATCAAGCCACGCCATCAGGAAACGCAAGATATCCTGCTGGGCCTGCAGACCAAGTCGCAGGATTGGGCTGGGGCCCGATCAACGCTGACCGCCAAGCTGAAATCCGGGCATTTGCCCCGCGATGTGTTCAAGCGCCGCGATGCGGTGCTCGCCTTGTCCGAGGCAAAGGGCATTCTGGACGAAAGCTCGACCGTAGAACAGCAGGAACAGGCAATCGAGGCCAACCGCCTTTCCCCTGATTTGGTGCCTGCCGCAGCGATGGCTGCCCGTGCCTATATCGAAAAAGGCAAGCCGCGTGCCGCAACGAAGATTCTGAAAAAGGCATGGGAGGCACAGCCACATCCCGATCTGGCCCATGCCTTTGCCGATATTGCACCGGATGAATCACCGGCCGAGCGCATCAAACGCTTTGCGACGTTGACCCGCATACACGCTCAGAATCCGGAAACCTGTCTGATTCTGGCCGAGTTGAACATCGTCGCCGAAGATTTCCCCGAAGCCCGCCGCGCGCTGGGGGATGTGGTCGAAAAACAGGCTGATGCCCGCGCCTATACGCTGATGGCAGCGATTGAACGTGGCGAAGGGGCCTCGGATGTGGTTGTGCAGGGCTGGCTGGCAAAGGCGCTGAACGCGCCGCGCGGGCCGCAATGGGTCTGCGACAACTGCCATGACATTCAGCCGGAATGGGGTCCGGTCTGTCAGAACTGCCACAGCTTTGACACGCTCAGCTGGCAAACGCCGCAAACGCCAGAGATCGCCTCGGCCACCGGTGTTCACATGCTGCCGCTGATCGTTGGCGCGCTTGAGGACAAGGCCGACACCGATATGGATGAGGTCGACGAGGCCGATGAGCCTGAGGTTATCGAGGCAGAGATCGAACCGGTTCGGCCTGATATCGAACCGGCCATCGACGAAAAGACCTAGCGCGCACTTTCCACGTCGAAGGCGTCGTTCCACAGCTTGAACAGCTCGGCCCGTCGGTTCTGATCTCTGGCCACCAATAGAGCCGGCGACAGGGCGATGAACCTTCGGGCGCTGGGCGTTAACCCCGTATCGGCTGTGTCCATCTGGGCGACGAGACCCGAAGTTGCCAGCAGGGTTTGCGCCTGTGGCGACAGGAGAAAATCCAAGAATTCCGTGGCGGCTTGTTTGTTCCGCGCCTGGCGCGGGATCATCAGGGCACGTGACAGGACCAGAGTATAGTCTTCTGGCAGGATCACCCCAATGCCCGGGGCCTTGGCATTGGTCACATAAGACCCCAAAACGTTATAGGCGATCAAAAAGCGCCCATTGGCCACATCGCGGATGATTTCTGCAGAACAGCAAGTGGCCACCGCGTCGATACGTGCAAAACCTTCGATCAAAGAGCCGAAAGTCGTGGCCTCAAGGCTGTCTCCATAGGCAAACAGATAACCCAGACCCGAGGCCGCGATGTCATAGGTTGCCACGCGCCCACGCAGTAGATCCGGCTGGGTTCGCATGATGTCCAGCAGGGCGAACCGGCTGCGTGGGACGTTCTGATCCTTTAACAAGGTCTTGTTATAGACGATGACGGCGGGTTCGGTGGTGATCCCCCACAGCTCATCCCGCCAGCGTCGCGCGGCGGGCAGGGCGTTGGTAAGGTCGGATTGAAACCGGTGTCCGCAGGCGGAATTCACCAGCCAGACCATCTGTTGAATCGCGGATGAGAACACGATGTCTGCAGGATTCTCACCTGATTTACATACCGTGCGGCTGTGTTGGAACAGAGCGTTAGATCCCCATTGTTCATAAGTGACCTGCAGATTGGGGTTCAGCGCCGTAAATCGTTCGAGCACGGGGGCGATGATCGCAATGTCGGTGGTTGACCGGATCAACATCGGATCCTGACCTGCGCCGAATTCTGCGATGGCTTCTTGGGCGCGCGAAAGCGAAGGAATCAAACTCAGCACGACAAGGGCTAGGGCTCGGATCATGTGCTGCTCTCATCTGTTCTGGCCGGGAAACTCAGCGCTGCGCGAAACCCGGTTTCATCCCGCCCCATCTCGACTCGGCCGTCAAAGGCCTCAGCGGTGGATTTCACGATGGACAGGCCCAGGCCGGTGCTGTCCTCGCCCGAACCGGTGCTGCGATTGAACCGGTCCCCCAGCTGATCGGCGATTATGGTCGCAGGCCCGGGCCCCTGATCGCGCACCCACAGAACAGCGCGCGCGCCCTCTTGCGCGGCGCCAATACGGACGGGTGGCAGACCATGACGCAGAGCGTTGCCAAGCAGGTTCTTGGCGGCTTCGCCGATCGAAAAGGCATCGCCATTCACAAGAACTGGCGTATCGCCGATTTCCAGACGCACCTCAATGGTGGGGGCCATCAATTCATGATCGCTGTGTTCCAGCACGTCCAGCGCCACTTCGCGCAGGTCGACGGGCCGGCGCGGGGCGCTGTCGATACGGTGGATCACCATGGCGCGCGACAGCAACTGATCCAGCAGCGTGCCCAGTGACCGGGTGCGCCCCAACAGCCGATCCAGCGCGCGCGTGCGGGCTGGAAGGTCGGGATCGTCCTGCGCAATCTCGGCCTGTACCCGGATTGCGGCCACGGGTGTGCGCAGCTGATGGGCGGTGTCGGCAATCAGGTTTCGCATCGTGTCCACTTGCCGATCCAGCCGCCCCATGAACCGGTTCATCGCGCTTAGCATCACCTGCAACTCGTGTGGCAACCCGTCGCTGGCCATCGGTGTCAGGTCATAAGGATCGCGGCGGGTCAGGTCATCGGACAGCGCCTCAAGCGGGCGCAGGGCCGAGCGGGTGACAAACCACGACATGATCAGCAGAAATATCCCGGCCACCGCCATGGGCAGCAAGGCATCGCGCATCAGGCCCACGGTCATGGATTGGCGCGCGCGCAGGGTTTGGCCGACCAGAATTTCCACCTCGCCCGAGAAATCGCGCTCGGCAAACAGGCGGGTAACGCGGACGAAACGGGCGGGTTCCCCGTTCAGATCAGAGGCGAAATAGACCGGCGCAGTGCCAGTCTGTGGCGGCACCTCGATCACGGTGTCCCGGTCCAGCCCGGTTATGAACGGGCCATCCGGTACCTGAACCGCATAGAAAATACGGTCATCAGGCGCCTGTGCCAACAGTTGAAAGGCCGAGACTGGAAGATCGACAAAGGGTTGGCCATCTTGAATGCGAACGGATTCGGCAATGTCACTGGCCGCGCCCAGCAGCAGCCGGTCATAGGCCTGCCGCGCAGCAAGGCGACCATTGGCCCAGATCGACAGACCAACGAGAAACCCGCCCAGAACCAGGATCAGAACCACCGCGCTTAGAACGCGGGCCGTCAGGCTGTGGGGCAGGCGCAGCCTAGTCATTCAGACCGATCCGATACCCCACCCCACGCTGGGTGGTAATGCTGATGGCGCTGCCGGTGAATTTTTTGCGGAGCCGTGCGATATACAGCTCGATCGCGTTTTCCCCCACATCGGCGTCTTCGAACCCGTAAAGCGAGTTATACAGCCGTGATTTCGACAGATACTGACCTTCGTGCCGGATCAGGGCGTCCAAAACCGCCGCCTCGCGCGCGGTTAGGTTCAGGCGTTTACCGTTCAGCGTGGCGCTGCGATCCTTGGCGGCATAGATCAGCGGACCCAGCGTGATCTGTTCGCTTTTGCGATCGGCATCGCGCCGGACAAGGGCGCGCAACCGCGCCTCAAGCTCGCGCTGGTCAAAAGGCTTGCCCAAGTAATCGTCGGCACCTTTGTCCAAAGCGGCGACACGATCTTCGACCGAAGTCAGTGCTGTCAGCATTAGCACTGGGGTGCGGTCGCCGCTGTCTCGGATTTTGCCCAGAAAGTTCAGGCCGGACCCGTCAGGCAGGTTTATATCCAGAAGCATCGCGTCATAGGTTTGAACTGCGCGGAAATCACCTGCGGATTCGACGGTGGTCGCCAGATCACAAACGACGCCCGACCGCGCCAGATGGGCCATTACGCCCTCGGCCAGATCTACGGCATCCTCGATCATCAATACGCGCATTGTCCCCCCGCGCCCTGCCCTGAATTTCTGTGACAGGTTCGTGACAGCATTATTCTGTAAACAGTACCAGCCCGCAAGGACAGTCCCTTGCGGGAACAGGTTTCGGTTGCAGGACGCAGCCCAAAAAGACCAGAGGAGGAGACACGAATGAAACTGTTTGGAACAAGCGGCGCGATTGCGGCTGCTGTTTTTGCCCTGTCCGGCGTGAGCGCCAGCGCACAGGAATGTATTGCCCCGGCCAACCCCGGCGGCGGTTGGGATTTCACCTGCCGTCAGGTCGGTAAATCTCTGCAGGATCTGGGTCTGATCGACCAGACCATGCAGGTTGTGAACCTGGCCGGCGGCGGTGGCGGTGTTGCCTTTGCCGAGGTCGTCAACAAGCGCGGCGAGGATAATGAGCTGATCGTAGCGGCCAGTGCGGCCACGGCAACCCGCCTGGCGCAGGGCGCCTATCCAGGCAACACCATGGATCAGGTGCGTTGGCTAGCGGCCATCGGTGCGGATTATGGCGTGATCGCCGTTGCTGCCGATAGCGCGGTTAACACGCTGCCCGACCTGTTGGATCAGATCAAATCCGATCCGACGTCTGTGTCCGTGGCGGGCGGTTCCGCCGTGGGCGGTTGGGATCACCTGAAGGTTCTGATCGCGGCCAATGCCTATGGCATCGAGGACGTACGGTCGGTCAAATACATCGCCTTTGATGGCGGCGGCGAAGCTGTGACCCAGCTGTTGGCCGGTTCGGTTCAAGCCTTTACCGGTGACATCTCGGAAGCCAAGGGTTTTGTCGACTCGGGCGATATCAAAGTCATCGCCGTTTTGGCGCCTGAACGTCTTCCCGGCGAATTCGCCGATTTCCCGACGGCCAAGGAACAGGGCATTGATGCCATCGGCGCAAACTGGCGCGGGTTTTACGCCCCTGGCGGAATGAGCGATGAGGCCTATGGCGATTGGGTTGGTAAGATCGGTGATCTTTACGCCTCGGATGAATGGAAAGAGGTCATGGCCGCCAATGGTCTGGCCCCGCTGGACCTGCAAGGCGCAGCTTTCCAGGATTTTGTTGCACAATCCGTGGGTCAGATCCAGACCATCTCGAAAGAGATCGGGATCATCAAATAAGACCAGCACTCACCTGAGAGCGGGGTGTCGCGCCGGGCGCGCGGCACCCCGACCAGACCCATACTTCCCTTACATAGGAGATACCCATGAGTGATCGCATATTCGGGGTCTTCGGCATTCTTCTTGCCATCGGCTTTGCCCTGTCAGCGCTGGCGATTGAAGAGAGCTTTCTGTCAGACGCGGTTGGCCCCAAGGCCTTTCCACTGATTGTCGCCGCCATCCTTGGCCTTTCCAGCGCGGTCATCGCGTTGCGCCCGGATGCCGAGCCCGAGTGGCCCGCGCTGGGCCGGCTGGTCGAAGTCGGCGCCGCTGTAGTCGTGATGATCTTCTATGCCGAGCTGTTGCCGGTTCTGGGATTTGTAATCTCTACCGCCTTTGCTGCGGCTTACCTGGCTTGGCGGCTGGGATCTGGTCCGATCGAAAGCGTAGTGGTCGGAATCGGTACTTCTGTCGGTATCTACGTCATCTTCCATCTGGTTCTGGGCCTGTCACTGGCTCGCGGACCATTGGGTTTCTAAGGGGAACGTCATGGAAACTCTTGCATCCCTTGGCGATGGATTCGCTATCGCGCTGACATGGCAAAACCTGTTGCTGGCCCTGTTGGGTTGTTTTCTGGGCACGATCATGGGCGCGTTGCCCGGTCTGGGACCGTCGAACGGCGTGGCCATTTTGATCCCTCTTGCGTTCACGCTGGGGCTGGGCGCGACGCCGTCTCTGATCCTGCTGACCAGTGTTTATTATGGGGCAATGTATGGCGGGAGAATCTCATCGATCCTGCTGAACATCCCTGGGGACGAACCTGCGATGATGACCTGCTTGGACGGGCATCCGATGGCCAAAAAAGGCCTTGCGGGCGAGGCGCTCTCGCTGTCCGGTATCGCCTCATTCATTGGTGCGTTTCTGGCCACATGGGGCCTGATCTTTCTGGCGCCGCAGCTGGTCAAGATCGCGCTGCTGTTTGGACCGGCTGAATATTTCGCCCTGTTCGCGCTGGCCTTCATGACGCTGGGCGGCGTGTCCTCGACCAATCAGGCGAAATCGGCTTTTGCAGCTGCGCTGGGCCTTGGGTTGGCAACCATTGGTGTCGATACCCAGACCGGCGTGCCGCGGTTCACTTTTGGCGAAGTGCACCTGTATGATGGGCTGGATTTCCTTGTCGCCATTGTCGGCCTGTTTGCCCTGTCCGAAGTGTTCATCTTTCTGGAGAACCGTCATGGCGGATCGGATGCCGCTGGGCGCAAGTTGAATATCGGGCGGCTTTACCCGCCGATGTCTATGATCAAGCAATGCATGCCGACCATGCTGCGCACCTCATTCCTGGGCTTTCTGGCGGGGGTTCTGCCGGGGGCCGGGGCGTCTTTGGGCTCGTTTATTTCCTATTCGATGGAGAAACGGTTGGTCGACAAGGACAACACATTTGGCACCGGTGATCCGCGTGGCGTCGCCGCGCCCGAGGCCGGCAACAACGCCGCCGCCGGGGGGGCCTTGGTGCCGATGCTGGCGCTGGGCGTGCCGGGGTCAGGGACCACCGCCGTGCTGCTGGCGGTTCTGTTGGCGCTGAATATCACGCCCGGACCGCTGCTGTTCACCCAGAACCCGGATGTGGTCTGGGGCCTGATTGCGGCACTGTTCATTGCCAACTTTATGTTGCTCGCGATGAATATCCCGATGGTGGGCCTGTTCACCCGCGTCCTGATGGTGCCCTCGCGTATCCTGATGCCCGTCGTGGCGATGGTCAGCTTTGTGGGTATTTACGGCATCTCGGGGTCCAGCTTTGATCTGCTGGTGATGATCGGGTTCGGTGTCATGGGCTGGGTTCTGCGCAAGCTGGACGTGCCGCTGGTGCCGATCATTCTGGGCACGCTGCTGGGCAACTCGATGGAGAATAACCTGCGCCGTGCGGTCACCATCGACAATGGCAACTGGTGGACGCTGGTTGACAGCCCGCTGGCCATCGGCTTGTGGTCCATTGCCCTGATCGGATTTGTTCTGCCTCTGATTGTAGGCGCGCGTGTCAAAGCCAAGATGCATCAGCGCCGCGACGAAGAGGGCGCGATCAGCGACTGACCGCATTGGGCGTCACCGCAAACCGGTGGCGCCCGATTAGGTAAGATTTGGGGTCGCGTATCCTGATCTGAAACAAAAAATTGAAACATTTGGCAAAAACCGCGTTATTGATAGGCACAAAGCTGTTGTGCGAAGGATGCCAGAATGGAACTCAGTGACGAAATCCGCATCGCTGCCCCGCGGGACGTGGTGTATGAGGCGCTGAACAACCCCGATATCCTGCAGGAATGTATCCCCGGCTGCGAAGAGCTGACCCAATCTTCGCCGCAAGACCTTGAGGCAAAGGTGGTTCTGAAAATCGGTCCGGTGAAAGCGCGGTTCGCGGGTCAGGTCACGCTGGATAAATCCAAGGCACCGGACGGATTTTCGCTGCAGGGCGAGGGCAAGGGCGGGGCTGCGGGGTTTGCCAAGGGCGGTGCCGATGTGACCCTGACCGAAGACGGGTCCGAGACGGTTCTTGCCTATACTGCTAAGGTGGATGTCGGCGGCAAGATCGCCCAGCTTGGCAGCCGTTTGATTGCCGGGACTGCCAAGAAACTGTCGGGGAAATTCTTTACCCGGCTCGGAGAGATCGTCTCAGAACAATCCGGCAGCTAGCCAGTTTCGCGCATTTCAGTTGACGGCGACCTCATTCGGCGCAATCACAAGAAAAACTGGCGGGCCAAACCCGAAGCAGGAGGCCAGAGTGATGGATTACGCGCAGCTGGAACGTCTTGAGAAGCGGGTTTCACTCAAGCCCAATGACCGACAGGCCATCCGGCAGCTTGTGACGATGCTGGAATACTCCAACCTACCGAAACAGCATCTGGGCGCCTACAGCAAAGCGCAGCTTGAGGTGACGGGCGGGTTGAAAAAGGGCTGGCAGGCAGCCCTGGTCGACACCGGACGGCAGACCGCCGCCTATTCTGGTTGGATGAAAGCCCTGGACACACAGAAAATCCAGTTGGCCGTGCCCATCGCCCAGATCTATGTGGGTCAAACCATCACCATCAATGGCGAGCATGGGAATTGCGGCCAACGCCTGAATTTCTTTGAAGAAACCAAGGTGATTTGTGGACTGTGCCACGAGTGCTACAAGGTGCAGATCCTGCCAGAGAACCTTGAGGGGATGTTTCAGGTCTATTTCTTGCTGCTCAACCTGCAGCTGCCCAGGGACAATGCCAGAAAAAGCATGATCGAGCTGCGCGAAGCGGTCAAGTTTCCCTATAAGGCGTATATCTATTGTGAGTCGATCGCAGAGGCGAAAGAGTGTCTTGCGATTTTCCGTGCCGCACAGGCGGAATTTGAGATCACTGGGGTTCACTCAAAAATATCCCACGGATGTTCTGAATACAGTATGGAATACCCCGCGTTTAAGTATTCCGAGGGTGCGGGGGACGACTTTGAAACACCATCCGATTGGAGCGGGATCGAAGAGGCGTATTTCACGGACATTCCGATGCCTGCCCCGGAAAGACCAAGCAATTCCAAACCGATCCTCAGCTTGCGGGACGTTTTTGCCTTTCGGACATGGGTCAGGTTCGCTGAGCTGATCGGTGATAAATCCTGCGAAAAATATGGGACGCGCCTTGGCCCGGAGCTGCCTCAGCCCTTCGTCAAGCGTGTACAGGGGCAGGCGCGGGACCGGCACAGGGAAATGGTGGAGCTTTCTGCACAGGGTTAGCAGCTGTAGCCCATGTGCCAGTGCTGACGCGCGACCGTGGTCTAGACCGGAAAGTCCAATCCCAAATCCACGGTGCGCGCCGAATGGGTCAATGCACCTGAAGAGATATAGTCAACACCCGTTGCCGCGATTGAGGCGATGCGATCCAGCTTCACATTGCCCGAGGCTTCGGTCTTGAGCCTGCCATCCACCATCGCCATCGCCTCGCGCAGCATGTCATTGTCCATATTGTCTAACAGGACGACCGAGGCGCCTCCGACCTCAAGCACTTGGGCCAGTTGGTCCAGACGGTCGACCTCGATCTCGACGGCCATCATGTGGCTGGCATGGGCCTTGGTGGCCTCCAGCACCTGACGCACCCCGCCAGCGGCTGCGATGTGGTTGTCCTTGATCAGGATCGCATCTGACAGAGAGTATCGGTGGTTGAACCCGCCGCCATGCAGCACGGCCAGTTTTTCAACCAGACGCAGGCCGGGGGTTGTTTTGCGGGTGCAGGTGACGCGGGCATTTGTGCCTTTAGTTTCAGCCACGAAGCCGGCGGTCTTTGTGGCGATCCCGGTCAGGCGACCGGCAAAGTTCAGGGCCACCCGTTCGCCCGACAGGATTGAGGCGGCCGATCCCTTGATGGTCATCAGCGTATCGCCTGCCTTACAGGGTTGGCCATCGGCAATATGCGTGGTGATGTCCAATGAGGGGTCGATCAGGCGAAACGCCAGCGCCGCGACTTGCATGCCGGACACGACCGCATCCTCGCGCGCGTTCAGGCAAGCATCATAGGTGGTATCCGCCGGGATCACCGCGCGGGTGGTGACGTCGCCATAGCTGCCAAGATCTTCCATCAGGGCAATGCGGATCATCGGTTCAAGGACAAGATCGGGAACGGTAGAGAAGCTCATGATTGCTCCTTGCAGGCCTGCGCGCGGATGGCGAGTGCTTGGGAAAGGTACATTTCGGATCGTTTGCCGGGTCCGGCCGAGGGGTCGGGGAAATCGGATCGTTCATGCGCGCCGCGGCTTTCTTCGCGCGCCAAAGCGCCCGCCGCGATTAAAGTGGCGGTGGCGCACATGTTCAGGAAAGACGGGTTGTCGCTGTTTGCTGCCTCTAGCCGCGCGATGATGCCAAGCGCTTTGATCAGGCCCTTGCGATCACGGATAACGCCAACATAGCGGGTCATGGTCTGGCGCAGCTCTGTCACGGCGGCAGGGTCAGATGGGGTGCCGCCGTCCTGAAAGGTGATTTCCAGCGGCGGCGTCGCGCTAGGTGTTGGCAGGGTCCGGGCGATGCCTTCCGCGCAGATGCGGGCGTAGACCAGCGCCTCAAGCAGACCGTTCGAGGCCAGACGGTTGGCACCGTGCAACCCGGTCGAGGATGCCTCACCGCAGACCCATAAGCCGTCGATACTGGCGCATCCGCTGGTTTCGGTCGCGATGCCACCCATGTGGTAATGCGCAGCGGGGGCAACGGGGATGGGTTCCTGCGCCGGGTCGATGCCATTGCGGGCGCAATATTCGGCGACCGAGGGGAACTGTGCCTTGATCGCCTCGCCCAGAACCTCGCGCGTGTCCAGCATGGGACGGTTGCCCGCCTGAACCTGCGCATAGATGGCGCGGGCGACGACGTCGCGCGGGGCAAGCTCGGCATCCGGGTGGATGGCCTGCATGAACCGCGCGCCATGACGGTTGATCAAAATGGCCCCTTCACCGCGCAGCGCTTCGGTCGCCAGCGGCGCGGGGTCTTCACCTACATCCATCGCGGTGGGGTGGAACTGGACAAATTCGGCATCCGCAATCAGCGCCCCCGCGCGTGCCGCCATGCCAATCACCTGCCCGCGAATACGCGGCGGGTTGGTTGTCAGCGCATAGAGCCCGCCTGACCCGCCCCCGGCCAGCAAAACCGCAGCCCCGCGCAGCATCACCGGGGCTGACCCGCCATTATCCGCACGCTGAATGCTGACGCCGGTAACGCGCCCGTCTTCGACGTCCAGCCCAAGGGCCATGGTGCCCTCCAGAACCTGGATCGACGGGGTTTCGTGCACCTGTTCGATCAGGGCGGCCATGATCTGCGCGCCTGCCTGATCGCCCTTGACCCGGACGACACGGGCAAAGCTGTGCGCGGCCTCGCGCGACAGCACGTAATCGCCGCCCGCGGTCCGGTCGAAAGGCGTGCCCAGCGTGGTCAGGTCCAGAATATAGTCGCGCGCCTGACGCGTCACCAATTCAGCCACCTGCGGATCAACGGTGCCCGCACCGGCATTCACGGTGTCGTCCGCGTGGCTTTCCGGGCTGTCATCGGCGTCCATCGCCGCAGCCACTCCCCCCTGCGCCCAGGCAGAACTAGCACCCTCGCCCAACGCTTCAGGAGAGATCATCACCACCGGATGCGGGGCCAGTTTCAGCGCAGCATAGAGCGCGCCCAGCCCGGCGCCCACGATGATAACGCGGTCGGTGGTGAGGGTTTCCATCTCGGATCAGTGACCCAGCTTTCGCGACAGGTCGATCATCGCCTGCACCGAATGGCGCGCTTTTTCCGCGATCTCGGCGTCAACCTCGACCTGACCTTCCATCGTGTGCAGCACATAGAGGATTTTTTGCAGCGTGATCTTCTTCATGTAGGGGCACATGTTGCAGGGGCCGACAAAGTCGACCTCGGGCAGTTCATCGGCGATGTTCGAGGCCATCGAGCATTCGGTGATCAGCATCGCCTTTTCGGGCTTTTCGGTGCTGACATACTTAATGATCCCGCTGGTCGAGCCAGAGAAATCGGCCTCGGCCACCACTTCGGGCGGGCATTCCGGGTGGGCAATCAACCGTGTGCCCGGATTCCATTTGCGAAAATCGCGCAGGTCCTGGGCGGTGTATTGTTCATGCACGATGCACGAGCCCGGCCAGTACACGATGTTCTTGCGGCTTTCATTTGCCACGTTCTGCGCCAGATATTGATCCGGCGTCATGATGACGGTGTCGGATTCCATCGCATCGACGATCTGAACGGCGTTGGACGATGTACAGCAGATATCGGACGCGGCTTTCACCTCGGCGGTGGTGTTCACATAGGAGACGACCGGCGCGCCGGGGTATTTGGCGCGCATCTCGTCGATTCCCTCGGCGGTGATGCTTTCGGCCAGCGAACAGCCTGCGGCCATGTCCGGCATCAGCACGATTTTCTCGGGGCTCAGGATTTTCGAGGTTTCGGCCATGAAATGCACGCCCGCCTGTACGATCACGTCGGCTTCGACGTCGCTGGCCTTCATCGCCAGTTGCAGACTGTCACCCACAAAATCCGACACGCCATGGAAAATTTCAGGCGTCATGTAGTTATGGCCCAGAATGACCGCGTTCCGCTCTTTTTTAAGCGCATTGATCGCCTTGATATAGGGCGCATAGATCGCGAAATCCGGCGGCGTCACCACCCGGTCCATCCGGGCATAGGTCTCCTGCATTTCCTCAACCAATTCGGTCGAAGGTGTCAGGTCATAATGCTGTGAAAGCACATTGGTGATGCTCTGGTGAGTGACATTCATCTCGGCAGTCCTGCCTTGCGTATTGGGGTGGGAAAGGGGTCGGAATTCGTGCTGCCCGACCGTCCAAGAAAACGGTTGATTTCAAAGGCGCACGCCTCTGATCGCACAATTCGAGCGGTTTTGGTCATGCGATCTGGATCATTCCGCATAACCGATGCCTTCGGTCGATACACATGCATAGCAAATCGGCATGAAAAACCGCTCTGAATATCCTACTCAGTTGCGGGATGCATACGGTGAATTCCAGGCGCGGTAAACATACAAAACCCCAAGCCAATACCGGTATACGTGGATGAATGCGCTTACCTGCTGCAAATTTGCAGTTCGCGGAACAGTTTGTGGTCATCTCGGGTCGGGTCTCTGACGAGGTGTATGACCCGGGCGGCACGGCCCAACTTGTTACATTTCGTAAGAATTGAGAAAACATCAGGCAAAACTTGACGCTGATCGTGTCGACGTCCCTTAATCGGGGCGTTGGCGTCCGGGCCAGACCCGGACCCGCCATTTCCGGCCCGGGGAGGGGCCGGGTGGGGAGGAGAAAAAGATTGACTCAGACGCAGTCAGGCGCTGAAGGGATGCAGTCTCTTCCGGCGCTGCTACACCGCAATGTGACTCAGTTCGGGGATGCCCCGGCCTATCGCGAAAAGGAATTCGGGATCTGGCAATGCTGGACCTGGGCCGAGGCGGCCAAGGAAATCCGCGCCATTGCGCTGGGGTTTCTTGAGATTGGCGTTGAAAAGGGCGACCATATCGCCGTCATAGGCCGGAACCGCCCGGCGCATTACTGGTCGATGGTTGCGGCCCAAATGGTGGGTGCGATTCCGGTGCCGCTCTATCAGGACGCGGTCGCCGAAGAGATGACATATGTGATGGAACATTGCGGTGCGAAATATGTCGTCTGCGGTGACCAGGAACAGGTCGATAAAGTCATCGAGATTCAGGAAAAAGTTCACCAGATCAAACACATCCTCTACACTGACAAGCGTGGCATGCGGAAATATGATCATTCCCAGATGAACGCGCTGGACGACATCAAGGCCGAAGGCAGCGCAGGTCATGCTCGCTTTGATGCCGAGCTGGACGCGCGTATCGCTGCGATCACCTATGACGACACTTGTGTGATGCTGTATACCTCGGGCACCACCGGCAAGCCGAAAGGCGTGGTGCTGTCGAACCGCAATGTGATCGAAAGCGCCAGAAACTCATCCGATTTTGATCACCTGACCCGGAATGAGGACATCCTGTCCTATCTGCCAATGGCTTGGGTAGGTGATTTTATCTTTTCCATCGGTCAGGCCTATTGGTGCGGGTTCTGTGTAAACTGCCCCGAAAGCGCTGACACGATGATAACCGACCTGCGCGAGATCGGTCCGACCTATTTCTTTGCCCCGCCGCGGGTATTTGAAACGCAGCTGACCAACGTCATGATCCGGATGGAAGATGCGGGCAAGCTGAAGCAGCGTATGTTCCACCATTTTATGGCCCATGCCAAAAAGGTGGGTGGGTTACTGCTGGATGGCAAAGCGGTTGGGTTTGGTGATCGGATCAAATACGCGCTGGGCAATCTGCTGGTCTATGGGCCGCTGAAGGATACGCTGGGGTATGGCCGGTTCCGGGTCGGTTATACGGCAGGCGAGGCGATCGGGCCTGAGATTTTCGATTTCTACCGCTCGCTGGGGATTAACCTGAAGCAGCTTTACGGGCAGACTGAGGCGACGGTCTTCATCACCGTGCAGCCCGATGGCGAGGTGCGCGCCGATACGGTTGGTGTGCCCGCGCCAGATGTCGAGCTGAAGATCGCCGAAACGGGCGAGATCTACTATCGCTCGCCAGGTGTGTTTGTCGAATATTACAACAACCCGGACTCGACCGCCTCGACCAAGGATGCCGAGGGTTGGGTGGCCACGGGTGATGCCGGGTTCATTGAGGAAAGCAGCGGTCATCTGCGGATCATCGACCGCGCCAAGGACGTCGGAAAAATGGTCGATGGCTCGATGTTTGCGCCGAAATATGTTGAGAACAAGCTGAAGTTCTATCCCGATATTCTTGAGGTCGTGCTGTTCGGCAATGGCAAGGATCGCTGCGTGGCGTTCATCAATATCGACCTTACCGCCGTGGGGAACTGGGCCGAGCGCAACAACGTCGCCTATGGGTCCTATCAGGAACTAACGGCACATCCGCAAGTGTTAGAGACAATCAAGTCCCATGTGGAAGCGGTCAACAAATCGGTCGCCGCCGATGAAATGCTGTCGGGCTGTCAGGTGCATCGCTTTGTGGTGCTGCACAAGGAACTGGATGCGGATGACGGTGAGATGACCCGAACCCGCAAAGTGCGCCGGGGCTTTGTCGAAGAGAAATTCCACGACATCATCACCGCCCTTTACGACGGGTCTTCAAGCGTTTCGACCACGACCGAGGTGACCTATGAGGACGGCCGCAAGGGGTCGATCAGTGCCACGCTTGAGATTGTCGATGCGCCGGTTGTTCCGGTTGCGCAACACAAGGTGGCGGCGGAATGAGGGCCGGTCGTGCGCCGCTCGACCTGCGGTCGTCGCCCCGCCCGCCGTCCCGTATTTCCGCAAGTCTGGGAGTGACTGATGCTGGATAACTCCGAAGGATATGTCACCGAAGACGGCCGCAAGATCGGCGGCGTGGTGATGGAGATGAAGAACATCACCCTGCGTTTTGGCGGTGTGGTGGCGATCAAGGATATCTCATTCGACATTCGTGAAGGCGAGATCCGCGCCATCATCGGCCCGAACGGGGCTGGTAAATCCTCAATGCTGAACGTGATTTCCGGGTTTTATATCCCGCAGGAGGGTGAGGTTTGGTTCCATGGATCAAAGCGCCCGCAGATGCGCCCCTACGAAGTTGCGCGGCAGGGTATTGCCCGGACGTTCCAAAACATCGCTCTTTTCGAAGGTATGAGCGTTTTGGACAACGTCATGACCGGGCGGTTGAACTATATGAAGACCAACATCTTTCAGCAGGCCCTGTGGAAGGGCAAGGCTGAGGCGGAAGAGGTTGAAAATCGCGAGGCGGTCGAGAAGATCATCGATTTTCTTGAGATTCAGCACATCCGCAAAACTCCGGTATCCCGTCTGCCATACGGCCTGAAAAAGAGGGTCGAACTGGCCCGTGCGCTGGCGGCGGAGCCCAAGCTATTGCTGCTGGACGAACCTATGGCGGGCATGAACGTTGAAGAGAAAGAGGACATGAGCCGCTTTATCCTCGACGTGAATGACGAGTTCGGTACGACCATCGCCCTGATCGAGCATGACATGGGTGTTGTGATGGACCTGAGCGACCGGGTGGTCGTGATGGATTACGGCAAGAAGATCGGCGACGGCACCCCGGATGAGGTGCGCAGCAATCAGGAAGTCATCGACGCCTATCTGGGGGTGAGCCATGACTGATCTACGGAACGGGCTGAGAAAATTCGACGAATTTTCCGGGATGACGCGCCAGATGAAATCTGTTCGGAGGACATAGGATGCCTGAACAACTCGTATTTGCGATGGAAGTCATCCTCAACGGTCTTATGGCCGGGGTGCTCTATGCGCTGGTCGCGCTGGGCTTTGTGCTGATCTACAAGGCGTCAGGGATTTTCAATTATGCGCAAGGGGTTATGGCCCTGTTTGCCGCGATGACTCTGGTCGGGATCATGAACGGGCAGGTGCCGTTTGCACATCTGATCAATGCGACTTTCGGGACGCATATCCATTACTTTGGCTGGAATGTCCCTGCGCTGCTGGCGATTATTCTGACTATGGCGGTGATGGTTCTGTTGGCTTGGGCCGTGCAGCGGTTCGTGATGCGTCACCTGGTTGGCCAAGAGCCGATCATCCTGTTCATGGCCACCATCGGGCTGGCCTATTTCCTTGAGGGCGTGGCCGACTTGATGTGGGGGTCCGAGATCAAGACACTGGATGTAGGCCTGCCGCAGGGCATCAACCTCTGGCTCGATGAAGCGACCTTTAACGTCTTCGGCTATGGGTTCTTCATCGACAATCTGGACATTGTGGCAACGGTAATTGCGGCGCTGCTGGTGGCGGCGCTGGTTGTGTTCAGCCAATATACCAAGCAGGGCCGGGCGATGCGCGCTGTGGCGGATGACCATCAGGCGGCGCTGTCGGTGGGGATTTCGTTGAACTTCATCTGGATCATGGTCTGGTCTGTGGCCGGGTTTGTAGCGCTGGTCGCGGGCATCATGTGGGGCACCAAGTCTGGCGTGCAGTTCTCACTGTCGCTGATCGCGCTCAAAGCGTTGCCGGTGCTGATGCTGGGCGGATTTACCTCGATCCCAGGAGCCATCGTCGGAGGGTTGATCATCGGTGTGGGTGAGAAACTGTTCGAGTTCGCCATTGGCCCGATGGTTGGCGGTGCGACCGAGAACTGGTTTGCCTACGTGCTTGCGCTGATCTTCCTTGTGTTCCGGCCGCAGGGCCTGTTCGGCGAGAAGATCATCGAAAGGGTGTAGTCATGACCAAGCTCATCGCCATTCTCAACGTGATCGCATGGGCCGGGTTCTGGGCGTTTGGGTATATCGCCCTGACCTCGGACGATCTGACCGACAGCCAACTGACGATCGCCGCGATCCTGGCTTTTGCCGGGCTGGTCACCGGCGTCATGGCCTACATGAAACTTGTGCGCGCCTCAGAGGCGAGCGGATATGCCAAAGGCTCCAGCCAACTGAACACTGTCGCCCGAGACCGGGCGCAGGAAGAATGGGGAAAGTAAGACATGTTTTATCGCGAGGCCGGAGATTTCAAAACCTCTTACGTGGAAGACAGCCAGACCTTTCCGATCAAATTTGACCGGTATCGGTACTATGTGGTGCTGGCAGTGGCATTTGGGATCATTCCATTCATCATCAATGACTACTGGGCGAACGCGCTGCTGCTTCCGTTTCTGATCTATGCGATCGCCGCCATCGGTTTGAATGTATTGGTTGGCTATTGCGGGCAGGTGTCGCTGGGTACCGGTGGGTTCATGGCTGTGGGGGCCTACGCCTGCTACAAGCTGATGACGGCCTTTCCCGAAACCAGCATGTTCATCCATGTCATCCTTGCGGGC
Organism: Ruegeria sp. YTSA105; assembly: GCF_059610225.1. Taxonomy (NCBI): domain Bacteria; kingdom Pseudomonadati; phylum Pseudomonadota; class Alphaproteobacteria; order Rhodobacterales; family Roseobacteraceae; genus Ruegeria; species Ruegeria sp. YTSA105. The sequence continues at coordinate 57,323 of NZ_JBXWNE010000019.1, read as the reverse complement.
GGGATCACCGCCATTGTTGGTGTTCTGTTCGGATTGCCTTCGCTTCGGATTAAGGGGTTCTATTTGGCCGTGGCCACGCTTGCGGCGCAGTTTTTTCTGGTGTGGCTGTTCAACCGTGTGCCGTGGTTCTACAACTACTCGGCTTCTGGGCAGATCAACGCGCCCGAGCGGGATGTGTTCGGCATCATCATCACAGGCCCGAATGCTCCGGCCTGGGCAACCTATCTGTTCTGCCTGATCTTCCTGACCTTCTGCGCCATCATTGCACGGAACCTGACTCGGGGAACGACCGGCAGGACATGGATGGCGATCCGCGACATGGATATCGCGGCCGAGATCATCGGGGTAAACCCGCTCAAGGCAAAACTGACCGCCTTTGCTGTCAGCTCATTTTTTGTGGGTATCGCGGGGGCGCTATTCTTTGCGGTCTATCTGGGCGCGGTTGAGGTTGGCGAAGTCTTTGGCATCCAGAAATCGTTCCTGGTCCTATTCATGGTCATTATCGGCGGATTAGGGTCTATCTTCGGCTCCTTCGCCGGGGCAGCTTTCTTGGTATTGCTGCCGGTTGTTTTGAAGGTGGTCGGTGTCGATCTACTGGGCTGGCCCACTGATATCGTTGCGCATCTCAATCTGGTGATCGTCGGCGCACTCATCATCATGTTCTTGATTCTGGAACCGCATGGGCTGGCGCAGCTTTGGCGTGTGGCGAAAGAGAAACTCAGACTCTGGCCGTTTCCGCACTGACGGGCAGGCCCAAAGACAAGACGGGTGCAAAGCCCGAATTCAACATCGGACCAATCAAGGGAGGAGACACCCGATGAAGACGAAACTGGCAACCCTGGCGCTGGGCGCCATGATGGCCGCAGGTCCGGCCATGGCCGACCTTGTGTTCCCGTCGCTCAGCTATCGGACGGGACCATATGCGGCAGGCGGTATCCCGTTTGCTGACGGCTATGCCGATTATTTCACACTGCTCAACGAGCGTGATGGCGGCATCGGAGGTGTTTCAGCCAATGTGATCGAATGCGAAACCGGCTATAACACCGAAAAAGGCGTGGAATGCTATGAATCCACAAAGGGCGAAGGCGCCTTGGTATATCAGCCATTGTCGACCGGCATTACATACCAGCTGATCCCAAAAGTGACCGCAGATGGCATTCCGCTGCACACGATGGGCTATGGCCGGACCTCTGCTGCGAACGGCAAGGTATTCAGCCACGTGTTCAACTATCCGGCCAACTACTGGAACGGAGCGTCGGGCGCGATCAACTATCTGCTGAGCGAAAACGATGGTGACCTGAACGGTAAGAAAATCGCACTGGTCTATCACAACTCGGCCTATGGCAAGGAACCGATCCGCACGCTGGAGACCCTGGCTGAAAAGCACGGGTACGACCTGACGCTGCTGCCTGTTGACCACCCCGGTCAGGAACAGAAATCGCAGTGGCTGCAAATTCGCCGCGAAAAGCCTGATTATGTAATCATGTGGGGCTGGGGCGTGATGAACCAGGTCGCGGTGCAGGAAGCTGCGAACATCCGCTTCCCGATGGAAAACTTCATCGGTGTCTGGTGGTCTGGCGCTGAATTTGACGTGCAGCCCGCGGGCGACAAGGCAAACGGCTATAAGGCACTGACCTTTACCGGGCTGGGCATGGACTATCCGGTCTATGAAGATCTGCAGAAATACGTGGTGGATGCAGGCAAAGCGGCGGGTGCGGGCGATCAGCTTGGCTCGGTTCAGTATAACCGCGGTCTCTATGCCGCCATGCTGGCCGCTGAAGCTGTGAAGACTGCACAGGGAATCCACAATACCGCTGATATCGATGCATCCATGATGCGCGATGGTATGGAGGCGCTGGAAATGACCAACGCCAAGATGGAAGCGCTGGGCATGACCGGTTTCGGGCCTGAATTCTCGGTCTCGTGCGAAAATCACGGCGGACCCGGCCTTGTCGGCGTTGTGCAGTGGGATGCTGCGGCCGGAACCTGGAACCCGGTTCAGGACTTCCAGCCGACCGATGCAGATGTGATCAACACGTTGATCGAAGAAGATTCTGCAGCCTATGCAGCGGAAAACAACATCACACCTGGGTGTGAATAAGTGGCTGGCCCCGGTCTTGATCCGGGGCCGCGAAACTGACCAGAGCGGCGGGTAGCCGCCGCTCTATCCCAACGGTCCCTCTCGGGACAGGCATGAGGACACGCGCTGATGCTGGATGCGGCACAAACCACTGACGTGCAGGCGGAAACCCTGCTTGAGGTCAACAATATCGAGGTGATCTACAATCATGTGATCCTTGTGCTGAAAGGCGTCAGCCTAACGGTGCCCAAAGGGGGCATTACGGCCCTGCTGGGCGGCAACGGGGCAGGCAAGACCACCACACTCAAGGCTGTGTCGAACCTGCTGCATTCGGAACGGGGCGAAGTCACCAAGGGATCAATCAAGTATCGCGGGACCAGCGTGCATGAAAGTGAGCCTGCCGATCTGGTGCAAAAAGGCGTCATCCAGGTGATGGAGGGTCGCCATTGTTTCGAACATTTGACGGTCGAGGAAAACCTGCTGACCGGCGCCTATACCCGCAAAGATGGTAAGGCCGCGATCCAACAGGATCTGGACCTTGTTTACACCTATTTCCCACGTCTGAAGGAACGCCGCCGCAGCCAGGCGGGTTACACGTCGGGCGGAGAGCAACAGATGGTTGCGATGGGTCGGGCGCTGATGTCGCGGCCCGAGACGATCCTGCTGGATGAGCCGTCCATGGGACTGGCCCCGCAGCTTGTCGAAGAGATTTTCAGCATCGTCCAAGATCTGAACGAAAAAGAGGGTGTCTCGTTTCTGCTGGCCGAGCAGAACACCAATGTGGCGCTCAGGTTCGCACATTACGGCTATATTCTTGAATCCGGCCGCGTGGTGATGGATGGTCCAGCTGCCGAGCTGCGCGAAAACCCCGATGTTAAGGAATTCTATCTGGGCATGTCGGATGACGGCCGCAAAAGCTTCCGCGATGTGCGCTCATACCGCCGCCGCAAGAGGTGGCTGTAGGCGGATGGAGGATTTGGCGATGACGAAATTCTACGATGCGCTAGACACCCGCTCGGCCGACCAGCGCGCTTCTGAACAGGCTGAGGCGTTGCAGGTACAGATCAGGCGCGCGAACTCGGCTCCGGGGTTTGCAGCGCATATGGCGGATGTTGATACGGCAGCTGTAAAGTCGCTGGACGACCTTGTGAAGCTGCCAGTTCTGCGCAAGTCCGATATGGCTAAGGCGCAGGCGTCGCGCCCGCCCTTTGGCGGGTTTACCGTCAAACCGGCCCGGCATTTCCATCATGTTTTCCAGTCGCCCGGCCCGATCTATGAGCCCGGCAGCACCGATCACGACTGGTGGCGGATGGGGCGGTTCCTGCACGCAGCAGGTGTCGGGCCCGGAGACATCGTTCAGAATTGCTTTGGCTATCACCTGACCCCGGCGGGCATGATCTTCGAAAGCGGCGCGCGGGCGGTGGGTGCTGCGGTGCTGCCTGCCGGCACCGGCCAAACCGAACTGCAGGTAACAGCCGCGCGCGATGTCGGCTGCACCGCTTATGCGGGCACACCGGATTACCTCAAGGTCATTTTGGACAAGGCCGATGAGATGGGCGTGGCACTGGATTTCGTGACTGCCGTTGTTGGTGGCGGTGCTTTGTTCCCGTCTTTGCGTCAGGAATACGCCAATCGCGGTATCGCCTGTCTGCAATGCTATGCCACCGCCGATCTGGGCAGCATCGCTTATGAAAGCCCGGCGATGGACGGGATGATCATTGATGAGCATGTCATCGTCGAGATCGTCACCCCCGGAACCGGAAACCCGGTCGCGCCGGGTGAAGTGGGTGAGGTTGTCGTGACCTCACTGAACCCCGATTATCCGCTGATCCGGTTTGCCACCGGTGATCTGTCGGCGGTTCAACCTGGTCAGTCACCTTGCGGTCGTACCAACATGCGCATCAAGGGCTGGATGGGACGCGCGGATCAGACAACCAAGATCAAGGGTATGTTCGTGCGCCCTGAACAGGTCGCGGCGCTGGTCGACAAGCATGATGAAATCGTCAAGGCGCGCGTCATTGCCGCCCGCCAGGGTGAGATGGACACGATGACGGTTCAGATCGAAAGCGCCGGCGGAAATGACTTGGTTTATGCGAAATCCGTCGTCGAGGTGCTGAAGCTGAAAGGCGCGATCGAAGTCGTGGCGCCGGGATCGCTGCCGAAAGATGGTTTGGTGATCGAGGATCAGCGCGTCTACGAATGAAGGCTGTGCAACTCTGCGGCAGTATGTGTCGCAGATTTGTTTCGCTGCCCACTGGTGTTTCCGAGCGTTTTGGTCGATTAAAGACGGACTCTGCGCCTTAGCCAGTTAAAGCCGGGATCATGGCCGATATCGAAATCTCTGAGCACGGACGGCGCAACCGCGGCGCTGTAGGTACACGCCTCGTCGGCGTAGTGGCCTGCCTTGTGGCGGCAGCCTGTCTGTTGCCGATGCTTGCGGTTGTTCTGGCCGCTACGACGGGCGGCACGGATACGGTTTCGCATCTCCTGGAAACTGTTCTGCCCGGCTATGCTATGACGACGCTGATACTGGTCGTGCTGGTGGCCACGGGCACGTTTTCCATCGGCGTGGGCGCAGCTTGGCTCGTGACGATGACGCGGTTCCCTGGCGTGCGCATTCTGGAAATTGCGTTGGTGCTGCCGCTGGCCTTTCCGGCCTATGTGCTGGCCTATGCCTATACATTCATTCTTGATCACCCGGGCATTGTCCAGACCACCCTGCGTCAGGTAACGGGCTGGGGCCCGCGCGACTATTGGTTCCCCGAGATTCGGTCGACCGAGGGTGCGGCGGTGATGTTGATCTTGGTCTTGTATCCTTATGTCTATCTTCTGGCCCGCGCCGCCTTTCTGCAGCAGAGCGCAACGGCCTTTCTGGCAGCGCGCGCGTTGGGCAAAAGTCCGTGGCTGGCCTTTTGGCACGTGTCGCTGCCAATGGCGCGTCCCGCGATTGCGGGTGGCGTGCTGCTTGCCATCATGGAAACCATCGCCGATTTCGGCACCGTGGCCTATTTCGGGGTGCAGACATTTGCCACGGGCATCTATACCAGTTGGTTTTCGATCGGTGATCGGGTGGGTGCGGCGCAGCTGGCGCTCTGCCTTCTGGGCTTTGCGCTGGTCATGGCCGTGGCAGAACGGATGCAGCGCGGGAAGGCCAAATACTATCAGGCAGGCAAAAGCCACGCCTCGCTGCCATCCGCCCGGCTGAAGGGCTGGCAAGCGGGCGCGGCTTTTGCCCTGTGTGCCATACCGGTGCTGTTCGGATTTCTGTTGCCGGTGTTCATTCTGGTTCAGATGGGGATGGAGTCCGAACAGAACCTTCTGTCACGGCGCTATCTCGGGTTCATTCAGAATTCGCTGACGCTGGCCGGTGTGGCGGCGGTTGTCACGGTTTTTGCGGCCATCAGCGTTGGGTTCTTTCAGCGATTGCGGCCGGGGAGGGTGTCCTCTGGTGCCGGGTACATGGCGCGGCTGGGCTATGCGGTTCCAGGCGGTGTGATCGCCGTCGGGCTGATGGTGCCTTTTGCCAGTTTCGATAACGCACTGGATGCATGGATGCGGCAGAATTTCGACCTGTCGACCGGGTTGCTTGTTACCGGTTCGATCTGGCTGTTGGTAGCCGCTTATATGGTGCGGTTTCTGGCCGCCGCGCTCAGCGCATATGAGGGAGGGCAGAGCACGGTGCATGCCAATATGGATGCGGCCTCGCGGTCTTTGGGGCAGACACCGCTGGGGACGTTGCGCCGGGTGCATTTGCCGATTCTGACGCCATCTCTGCTGACAGCGCTGTTGATCGTCTTTGTGGACGTGATGAAAGAGCTTCCTGCGACCCTGATCATGCGGCCTTTCAATTTCGATACGCTGGCGGTGCAGGCCTATAGGCTGGCATCAGACGAGCGGTTAGAGGGCGCTGCTGTGCCCTCGCTGGTCATATTGGCAGTGGGGTTGCTGCCGGTGATCCTGATCTGTCGGCAAGTCGGGCGACAGCGTTAGACTTGACCAAAAAACCACACCTATTTGCGGATGGGCTTGATTCGAACGCGTTTTCCGGCAAGGCTTGAACCATGAACATGCAGCCTCCCAGCCGGTATTCTGCAAACTCGACCCAGATGCCCGTCGCGTTCGATCGGCACGAGATGTCCCAAATCCTTTCTGTCTATGGCCGGATGGTCGCCGCCGGAGAATGGCGCGACTACGGGATTTCGAACCTGTGTGATATGGCGGTGTTTTCCATTTTCAGGCGCACAGCAGAACATCCGATCTATCGGGTTGAAAAGGATCCGCGTCTGCGGGCACGACAAGGGATGTATTCGGTGGTCGGTATGGATGGTCGCATCCTGAAACGCGGTCATGATCTGCGCACGGTTCTGCGGGTATTGGAACGCAAGCTGATACGGTCGGTCGACTTGGATTAGAGCCTTTTATGGGCGGTCACGGGCCCATCGCCCTGTTCCAGAATGCGCGTGATTGCAACATCCATCGGCTCAAAGGTCACGTCCATGTGGAACGCATTTGCGTGCAGCAGCATATTGTCGCCGTAGACCCAGGCCACATGCCCTTTCCAGAACAACAGATCACCGCGCTGAGCGGGTGTGCCAGGGGTCAGCGCCTGACCCAGATCACGCTCCTGGTCGCCACTATCACCGGGGCAGGGCAGCCCACAAGCCAGCATTCCGGCCTGAACCAGACCTGAACAATCAAGTCCGAACCGGCTGTTGCCGCCCCAAAGATAGGGCGTTCCCAGAAACAGCTCGGCCACGGCGACCGGATCGGTCAGGGTTACGTTGATCTGTTTGGCGTGTATGGCCGGGATAAAGCCTAGTTCCGTCTCAAGAAATCCATTCTGTTCGGACAGGGCCTGAACCTTGCTGCCAAAGCTTAACGAGGTTCGGTCCCGGGATTTCATCGCGGGCTGCTCATAAGCATGGGTTGAGGGCGCGGTGATCCAATGGGTGGCAGGCAATTCGGGAGCCAGACAGTCTGACCGGACCCAGCCCGCATAGCCATCCTTATTCGCGGTGATCCGGCTCCAGCCGTCACGCTCTTCATCTGTGCGAACGCTATCCCCATACAACAGCTGGCGATCGCGGGGCCCGTCGGGATCACGCATCAGGTCGATGACCGGCTGTATGATGCGGTGCAGGGTCATATGCCCAAAATCTCAGGCAGGGCCGTCAGAAGGGCGCGGGGCCCCTGACCGAATCCGCCCTTGCTGCGTCCGGGTTCTTTGCTGCGTTGCCACGAGAAGATGTCGAAATGCATATAGGGACTGTCACCAACAAATCTGCGCAAGAACAAGGCGGCAGTAATCGAGCCTGCAAAACCACCCGCCGGTGCGTTATCCAGGTCGGCAATGCCGGGTTCAATCAGACCCTCATAGGGGTTATGGAATGGCATGCGCCAGACCGGATCGGCTGCTCTGCCTGCGGCGCGGTTCAAGGCATCAGCCGCGGCATCGTTGTCGGTATAGAATGGTGCAAGATCGGCGCCCACCGCCACACGTGCCGCCCCGGTCAGTGTCGCCATCGAGATCACCAAATCCGGTTCGCCCTCATCCGCCAGCGCCAATGCATCGGCCAGAACCAAGCGCCCTTCGGCATCGGTATTGTTGATCTCAACGGTCAGCCCCTTGCGCGAGGTCAGGATGTCGCCGGGCCGGAAGGCGTTGCCCGCAACGGAATTCTCTACCGCCGGGATCAGCACGCGCAGCTGCACGGGCAGCTTTAGGGCCATGATCATCCGGGCCAGCCCCAATACATTTGCGGCCCCGCCCATATCTTTCTTCATCAGCCCCATCGAGGCGCCGGGTTTCAGGTTTAGCCCTCCAGTGTCAAAGCAGACGCCCTTGCCGACAAGGGTCAGCTTTGGGCCTGTCACGCCCCAGTTCATCTCGATCAGACGGGGCGCTTGTGCGGCGGCGCGGCCAACCGTGTGGATCATGGGGAAGTTCTGCTCTAGCAGGGCGTCGCCCAGAACAACCTCGAAAGAGGCGCCGAATTCCTGTGCCAAGGCTTCGGCTGCGCTATGAAGCTGTTCCGGCCCCATATCAGAGGCCGGTGTATTGACCAGATCGCGGGTCAAGGCCTCGGCCCCGGCCAGAATTTCAAGCCGGGCTGCGTCGATACCATCGGGTGCAACCAATCGGGCCCTGGCCGGGGATTGGCTGGCATAGCGGTCAAAGGCATAACCGGTCAGCAACCACCCCAGGCATTCGGTTTCGAGATCCGCTTGGTCTATGCCCGATGCGATGTGATATGTGCCTTCGGGCAGGGCTTCGGCGGCGGCGGCCAAAGGAAAACGTTTGCGGGCCCGGCCTATGGTTGTGCCATACCCCGCCAGAGCAGACTGTATCGCACCGTCAGCGCCGGGAATCAGTAAGACCTGACCCAGTGCACCGGTAAATCCACTGATCTTGGCCCAGGTCGTCACGGCTTCGGGCTGACCCGCCAGCCAATCGTCCAGATCCGGCTGGGCAATGACGTGAAGGGGGACAGATGCGTCCGACGATGGAGCGAAAAACAGGGTCATGGAAATCTCGACTGTTGTGGCTTATGCCCAACCTAGCCGTCCATGGACCGTCCGCAAGCCCTGTCAGACCGAAAGATCTTGCTGATCCCAGATCACGGTCAGCGATTTCTCACCCACCCTGATCAGCCGCGACAGCGTGGCCCCGGCGGCGACCGAGTCGCCCGCGTCCACATTCTGCGCCACATCATTCGCCACACAGGCCAGCGCCATCATTCCGATCTGTTCTGCAATGGCCACAATGGATCGCGCACATTTGCGCAGCCCGGCCCAGTCACGCTGTCTCCAGAACCGCTCGCAATTCGACAGGCGCACCGCCAATTCCTCGACCGTGCGACACAGCACGTCCAACGCGTTTTTCTCACCCAGTTGTCGATACAGCCCATTCAGACGATCCGAATCCAGCCGCACTGTTTCTTTGTGTTCAAGCGTGACGATCTTTTCCACCACATTCACCCCAATTCTATACGCCCCCACGGCATAGCCCGAATGTGGTGCGCAATTCCTTTGCAAAACCTTGCCATGGGGCAGGATAATGGCTCGAATTTTCTTCGAATTCAGGTTACAGCAGTCCACCGAGACATGAACAGGGACACAAGAATGGAATTCGCCAAACCTCTGCCAAACTATCTGGTCAATCGGTATCATGGCTGGAAAGCCACCACATATTCGGAAAACCAGGTCTGGTATCGCCGTCTGGCCACCGAAGGGCAGCGTCCGCGGGCCATGGTGATTTCCTGTTGCGACAGCCGGGTTCATGTCACCTCGATTTTTGGGGCGGATCAGGGTGAGTTCTTTATTCACCGCAATATTGCAAACCTGGTTCCGCCTTATGCGCCCGACGGTGATCATCACGGCACCAGTGCTGCCATCGAATACGCGGTGACCGCGCTGAAAGTGGCGCATCTGATCGTGCTGGGCCATTCCCAATGCGGTGGTGTGCAGGGCTGTATCGACATGTGCAAGGGCCAGGCACCACTGCTGGAAGCCAAAGAAAGCTTTGTTGGTCGCTGGATGGATATCCTCAAACCAAAATATGATCTGGTTGCCGATATTGAAGACAGCACCGACCAAGCGCGCCAGTTCGAACGGCAGGCGGTTGTTGCTTCGCTCGAAAACCTGATGACCTTCCCCTTCATCTCCGCGGCGGTAGAGAGCGGCTCGCTCAGCCTGCATGGTTTGTGGACAGATATCGGTGAAGGTGGCCTTCAGTGTTATGATCCCGGCGAAAAGAAATTCGTGGTCGTCTGACCCGGCGGATTTTCGACAATTTCAGGCAGCGCGGATCAGACTACTGATTCCGCGCTGTTTTTTTGATAAGTTTGGGATGTCATTTTAGGGATTCGGAGCATTCCATGCGATTGATCAAACGTGTTCTTGTCACTTTGTTAGTCTTGATTCTGGTTCTGGTAGGGGTGTCCTTTATATTGCCAGGCAAAGCAGAGGTTTCGCGTAGCATCACGATTGATGCCTCGCCCGAGGTCATCTTTCCTTATGTCAACTCCATGCAAGAGACCGAGAAATGGTCGCCATGGTTATCTCGTGATCCCGAGACGAAGCTGACCTATGGCGGGCCTGATTCTGGGGTCGGGAATGTGCTGAACTGGTCGTCGGATCACCGGCAGGTCGGCACCGGTTCGCAAGAGATTACCGAAAGCGTTGAAAACCAGATGGTCAGAACCGCCTTGGATTTTGGTCCAATGGGCACTGCTATTGCCATGTTTGAACTGCAGCCGGAGGGCAGCGGCACCAGAGTGACCTGGGGATTTGAATCCGAATTGGGTATGAATCCCATGTCCCGCTGGATGGGGCTGATGATGGATAAATGGGTTGGCGGAGATTACCAGCGCGGGTTGGATAATCTGAAAGCGCTGGTCGAAGGGCAGGGGTGATTTAGAGGACCCCGAGGTGTATTCGGATGGCGGCTTTGAGCCCCGAGCAGTCGTTACAAAGCTGGCTTTGAGCAAAGGACTTCATCTGGAACTCAGTCCAGCGTGTTCTTGTAGACTTTGCCGTCTTTCATGATCAGATCGAAATTCTCATGCGGGTCTGCGATCAGGTCGATATCTTGCAGCGGATTGCCGTCCACAAGGATTAAGTCGGCATAAGCGCCCTTTGCGATTACACCCAAATCGCCTTGTTGATAGGGGTGGCGCGGGCCTGAGAGTTTGAGCAGTTCAGCATTGGTTGAAGTCGCCATTTTCAGCACCTCGTATGGCGTGTACCAGCGCTGCAACTTGGCAAGGAACGCGCCTTGACGTTCGGCCAGTTTGGGATCGAACAGGATGTCGGTGCCGAAAGCGACTTTCACGCCAACTTCTTTCGCCGTTTTGTAGGTGAAATCTGTACCGTTGGTGACGTCGATCCATTTCTGCTGGCTAACAGGGTCGTCGAAAGAAAAGCCATCCTCGTCATCCAGAAGAGGCTGCACTGACAACCACACGTCGTTGTCGCGCATCAGTTCCATCGTTTCGCGGCTCATCAAGAAGCCATGCTCGATGGACTTAACGCCAGCGGCAACGGCTATCTCCACTGCCTCGTCCGTGAAGACATGAGATGCAACATAGGTGTTGTAGGTGTCAGCCACCTCTACGAATGCCTCGATTTCGGCCTTGGTGTATTGGCGTACATCCAGAGGGTCATAGGTAGATGACACCCCGCCGCCGGTGGAAATCTTAAGCTGGGTCGCGCCCATGCGCATGATCTCACGCGCGCGTTTGACCACTTCCGGAACACCATCAGCCTGCGCCATCAAACCAACGCTGTACCAGTACCATTGCGAATCCGCGCCGTTCGTCGGAACCGCTTGGTAGGGGCGATAGTCAAAGTGGCCGCCGGTTTGTGTCACGGGCGGGCCGGACGGCAAGATACGAGGGCCTTCGATCTCGCCTGCGTCAATCATCCGTTTTATGGCAAATGAATTGCCGCCAACGTCGCGCACCGTAGTGAAGCCGCGCATTAATGTGCCTTCGGACCCGATGGCACCCCGCACCGCGACCTCAAGAATATCGCCGGTCACAACCACGCTCTGCGGATTGCAGCAGTAAAGCGTGTGCCAGTGTACGTCGATCAGGCCCGGCATCAACGTGCGCCCGCCGCCGTCGATGACGATACCATTGGCGACGGTGAGGGGTTCTGAGGACACATCTGTTATCAGATTGTCGGTTACAACGACATTGGCATTTGCAATCATTTCCTCATTCACACCATCAAACACGTTGACGTTTGTGAACAGTATCGGTCCCCCATCCTGGGAGAGCGCTTGCGAACTGGTTATTGCAAGAGCAATCGACGAAACTGCGGCAAGTTTGGGAAAATGCATTCGAAATTCCTCAGAAAATTCTGTCGGATAAACCATCCCAGCGGAAGCAAGATTTTTCAAGCATTACCTCGCTTTTCTCCAATGGCAGTTTTGTCCGCCTTGCCGACGTTCAATAAAATAAAAAACCCCGCTGACCATGCAGCGGGGTTTACTTAATCAATGCTAAGGGTTGTGCGTATCGCTCACCCCTTCTTCAGGACCTCACGGCCCAGCAATTCGGCGATTTGTACCGCGTTCAGCGCTGCGCCCTTGCGCAGGTTGTCACTGACGCACCACAGGTTCAGGCCGTTCTCGATGGTTGAATCTTGACGGATGCGGCTGATGAAGGTGGCGAAATCACCCGCGCATTCGATCGGCGAGACGTAACCACCGTCCTCACGCTTGTCGATCACCATGATACCCGGAGCTTCGCGCAAGATATCGCGGGCTTCGTCTTCGTCTAAGAATTCCTCGAACTCGATATTCACGGCCTCAGAGTGGCCGACGAATACCGGTACGCGGACGCAGGTGGCTGTGACCTTGATCGACGGGTCGACGATCTTTTTGGTCTCGACAACCATCTTCCACTCTTCCTTGGTCGAGCCGTCTTCCATGAAGACGTCGATCTGCGGAATGACGTTGAAGGCGATCTGCTTCTGGAACTTGTTCGGCGGAACTTCGGTGGTGGGGTTGTAGATGGCTTTGGTCTGATCCCACAGCTCATCCATCCCTTCTTTGCCCGCGCCGGAAACCGACTGGTAGGTCGACACGACGACGCGCTTGATCTTGGCGCGGTCATGCAGCGGTTTCAGCGCGACAACCATCTGCGCGGTCGAGCAGTTGGGGTTGGCGATGATGTTCTTGTTCTTATAGTCGTGGATCGCCTCAGGGTTACATTCCGGCACGATCAGCGGAATTGCAGGGTCATAGCGATACAGGGACGAGTTGTCGATCACCACGCAGCCAGCCGCCGCCGCCTTGGGGGCGTAGACCTTGGTCGCCTCGGATCCCACAGCAAACAGTGCCATGTCCCAGCCGGTGAAATCAAACGTGTCCAGGTCTTTGGTCGTGAGTGTCTTGTCGCCAAAGCTTACTTCGGTTCCCAGCGACCGACGGCTTGCCAGCACGGCAAGTTCATCGATGGGGAACTGGCGTTCTGCCAGAATGTTCAGCATTTCGCGGCCCACATTACCTGTGGCGCCGACGACTACGACGCGATAGCCCATTTCATGTCTCCAAAGTTAAGGACGCGCGTTCATAGCCGCGTTGCAGCAAAGAAAAAAGAGGTTTCACGGGATATTTCCCCCAATGACACCGATTTGACGCGGTGCATCGCCTCAGGCGTCGGTTAGAAGCCGTTCATAGAGCGCCACCAAGGTCTTTGCCTCGCCGTAGATGTCGAAATTCTGTTCCACATGGACGCGGGCGGCGCTGCCGGATAGCGCCAGCGACTCGGAGTTCGACAGCATTTCAGCGGCGGCATCAGCCAAGGCGGGAATGTTCCCCGGTTCGACCACTTGGCCCAGTGAGGGGTCGGTCACGATCTCTGCAAAGGCACCGACATCGGTTGCCACCACAGGCACGCCGCAGGCCATCGCCTCGAGCGGGGTCAGACCAAAGCCTTCCCAGCGTTGCGGCGCGATGAACAAGTCCAGCACCTGGTACCACTCGGCGATCTGATCCACCGTGACCTCGGGTTTGAATAGGATGCGGTCAGACAGGCCCGCCTTGGCGACCTTGTCTTTCAGCTCGGCCAGAAAGCCGGTGTGTTTTTCGGTCGCGCGGCCCATGACGATGCCATGGACGTCTTCGAAACGGCCACAAAGGTCGATCATCGCATCGACGAAAGCATCGGTGCCTTTCTGGTGCCGGATACGGCCATAGCACCCAAGCAGCAGACCACTGGGCAGGCCAAGTTTGCCCCGCAGGGCGGCTTTGTCCGCGGGCGGGGTGAAATTCTGCAGGTTGATGCCATGCATGATGACCTGCGCGTCCCGCTCAAGATATCCGGCGGTTTTGCGCGAGGTGGCAACCACCGCGTCCATCTGGTCGATCAGCCATTTGGTATAGCCCGTATGCGACCGCTGCGAGGCGCTGGTGAATAGCAGTTTCAGGCGCAGACGAAAGACATTGCGCAGGAACAGGCCCAACAGCATCTCGGTATTGCGGCGCGCATGCCAGACGCGCGTGGTCTTGCGCGACAGAAAGGGCAGGCGGCCCAGCGGGATATGGGGCAGGTCGGCTGGAAGGCCCGGTCCGGTGGCGGCGATGTCGATCCATTGCACCTGCAAAGGCACCAGCCGCGCAATCGTCGCGGTCACGCCGGACAGCCTGCGTTTGAGGTTGGGTGCGATGACAACAGGGTCGGACATGGGCTCTCCCGATGGTTCCAGCGTCAGTCAACGCTGTCGCGGCTGAATAGGTAAATCACGCATCCAATGGCAAGCGTGACTGCAAAAAAGCCGAATATCGCTGTGTAGGGCGCGGTTGGACTGATGTCCACTGTCGCGGCATGGACGCGGCCGGTGACAAATTGCGCCAGTCCCACTCCGCCGATGCCGAACAGATTCAACAGGGTCATGCCACGCCCGACCAGATGCGGCGGCACGAAGGCGCGGCCATGGGCCATGATGACCGGAAAGCTGGCGCCCATGAAACCGATCACCGCCATCAGACTTACTGACACCCAGACTGCCATGTCGATCCACAGGCACAACAGCCCCAGCGCCGCCGCGCCCAAGGCATTGCCGCCAAAGATCACCCATTTCCGTGTGCCCAAAAGCCGGTCCAGTGGCCCATAGGCAAAGGTGCCGGCAATCATAGCCGCCCCCATGACCAGCGTCGCGGTTCCGATCTGCGTAGTGCTGAGGGCGAAAACGTCGTTCAGATATGGACCTGCCCACAGGCCTCGTGTCGCAGCCGCGGGGGCGTAGGCCACCAGCATCAGCGGCAGGATGGCCCACAGGGCAGGTTCTTTCAGCAGGTCCAGCACTGACCCGCGATGCTCGGTCTCAACCGGTTTGGGGTCGTGAACGCTGATCCAGATGCCCGCTGCGATAATGGCCGAGACGATGGCCAGTGTAGCCATTGTGGCGCGCCAGCCCATCAGTTCGACCGCAAGTGCTGTGGGGTAGGAGGCCACAAGATTGCCGACCGACCCAACGCCCAGCATGATGGCTGCTAGCGTGGCAAAGCGGGCGGGCGGGTATTCGCGGGCAAAGATGTAATAGGATGCCATCAGAACGGGCGAGCACCCGACTCCGATCAGCCCCATCGCGATTGCGATATGAAACGGGGTGCTGGCCACTGCAAACAACGTAGCGCCGCCCGCGCCGCCTGCCAGCAACAAAACCGCAGCCGTCAAACGCGGCCCGATCCGGTCCAGCGCCCAACCCACTGGCAGTTGCATGGCGGCAAAGACCAGAAACCAAAGCCCCGAAGCAAAGGCCAGATCTTCGGGCCTTGCCCCGATGTCACGCCCCAGATCGACGCTGAGCACGGCAAGAAAGGCACGAAAAAATTGGCTGAGCACATAGCCCAGACACAGAACCACCAGTCCGGTTTTCATGAGACGCCTCTTTCGCCCAACCCGCCAGCAAATGCTTGGCATGTCCCCGTGATATGTACAAGCGCGTGTGCTATGATGTTTTCAGCGGACATCGAGCAAATTTGGGCTATCTGAAGGTCTATTCATATTGTCGAGGAACCAATGAAAGATGCACAGGCCGCATTTTATGACAGCCTTCCGCTGTTGCGGGACTTTAACAATCTGACCGATCCTGAACGCTTTACCGCGGTGCCGACGGAATGGGTTCTTGGTGTCGCAGATGTCGTGGATTCCACCGGTCAGATAGAGCGGGGACGATACAAGGCCGTGAACATGGTTGGGGCCGCGGTGATCTCGGCCATGATCAATGCGCTTCGCGGGCAAGAATTTCCCTATGTCTTTGGGGGTGATGGTGCCGGGTTCGCCGTACCGGCAAGCGCGGCAGAGGCAGCACGTAGCGTTCTGGCCGATTTGCGGCGCTGGGCGGAAGAAGAGTTCGAGATCGCACTGCGCGGGGCCGTCGTGCCCGTCGCCGAAATCCGGCAGGCGGGCAAGGATCTTCGGGTTGCGCGTTACGCGCCATCCGAGGGGGTGGATTATGCGATGTTCTCGGGCGGTGGTCTGGCCTGGGCCGAGGCCGAGATGAAAGCAGGCCGGTTTGAGGTTCCGTACGCAGCCCCCGGTGCGCTGCCGGATTTGACCGGGCTGTCCTGCCGCTGGTCCAACAGCAAGGCGCAGAATGGTCAGATTGTCTCGGTGGTGGTTCAGCCAACTGCCCGCGCTACCGAGACCGATTTCGCCGACCTGTCAAGGGCTGTTCTAGTGGCCGCTGAAGGATTGGACCGGTCCGGCCACCCGATGCCGGAAAGCGGCCCTCCGATCCGCTGGCCTCCGCCTGGTTTGGCGCTGGACGCCCATGTTTCCCGTGCGGGTCGCAATCTGTTGGTACAGAAACTCAAGCTGTTGGCGCAGAATTTGATGATCGCACTGCTGTTCAAATCTGGAAAGCGATTGGGTAATTTCGAGCCTGGTCACTACAAGCGCACGGTCAGTCGCAATGCGGATTTCCGCAAATTCGATGACGGTCTTAAAATGACGCTGGATTGTGACCCGGCAACCTTGAAGCAAATTCAGACCGTTCTTGAACAGGCTCGGAAACAGGGCAGCATCCACTATGGCTTGCATGCACAGGACGAGGCGATGATGACCTGCTTTGTCCCCTCGGCCACCCGTGACGATCACGTACATTTCGTCGATGGTGCCTCGGGCGGGTATGCTCAGGCGGCCTCGGCGATGCGGGCTTAGGCCTTCCACCTTGCGGCCAGGGCACGCGCCGCCTGTGTCAGCAGCATCACGTCGATCCCCACCGCCTGGAACTGGGCGCCCATGTCCTTATAGGCCTGCGATGCCTCATCCGTGACACCAAGAATGCCCGGGGCTTTGCCTGCTGCAACGATGCGCTTCATCGCGTCGGCGATCACCGCCTGGACCTCGGGCGCGGCGCTGTTTCCCTGAAAACCCATGTCAGTGGACAGGTCAGACGGACCGATAAACACGCCATCCACGCCTTTTACCTGTGCAATGGCATCCAATGCGGCGATACCGGCGCGGTTTTCCACCTGTAACAGCAGACATATCTGATCGTCTGCGGTCTGAATGTAGTCCTGAACCGTTCCGTATTGCGTTGCGCGTGAGGCCATCGCGCCGACGCCCCGCACACCTTGGGGCGGATAGCGGCAGGCACGTACCAGATCGCGCGCCTGTTCAGCACTTTCCACCATCGGTACCAGGATTGTCTGAGCACCTGCGTCCAGCACCATCTTGATCAATGCGGTGTCGCCCACCGGGATTCGCACGACGGGATGTGTCGGACTGGCGGCCAGCGCGATCAGCTGATCCCGGATGGACCGGATATCATTCGGCGCGTGCTCACCGTCGATCACCAGCCAGTCGAATCCGGCAGTGCCCATGATCTCGGCTGTTACCGCCTCAGCAAAGCTGGACCAACAACCAATCAGATGGTCGCCGTTTTTCAGGGCTTGTTTGAACGTGTTGACGGGTGCGGACATGTGGAACCTCTAGTTTAGCGAGCGGGCGATTTCAGTGATCACGTCAAATGCCATTTGGACGTCTGCCTGCGTGGTCTCAAACTGACCGGCCTGAAAGCGGATCACCAAGTCGCCATCAACGCGGGTTTGAGTCAAGTAAATGCGGCCATCATCATTGATCGCATTGACCAGCCGTAGGTTCAGATCGTCCAGATCGGTTGATCCAGGGGGGGCATAGCGGAATGTCCACAATGACCACATAGGGTTAGTGGTGATTTCGAAATCGGATTCAGCTTTCAGCCGGTCATGCAGAGCCACTGACCATGTTATATGATTGCGCAACCTTTCACGTAGCCCTTCCAGACCATAGGCGCGGATGACGAACCACAGTTTCAGGGCTCGGAACCTGCGGCCCAGCGGTACCGACCATTCAGAATAATTTATGATCCCGTCCTTGCCGTGGGTCTTCAGGAATTCCGGGCTGATCGCGAGTGTCCGTACCAGATCATCGGGGTCCTTCAGAAAATGGGCGCAGCAATCGAACTGAACACCCAGCCATTTATGCGGGTTGAACACGATGCTGTCGGCTTGCTCGACTCCCTCCCAGTAATGGCGGTATTCGGGGCATATCATGGCCGAGCCAGCCCAAGCTGCATCGACATGCGAATATAGCCCGTATTTTTGCGCAATCTTCAGACATTCCTCTACCGGATCGGTCGCGCCGGTTCCGGTGCCGCCGACGCAGAGGATCACGCCGGTTGGTTGATAACCAGAGTCTAAATCGGCTTGGATTGCTGTTTCCAGCGCCTGTGGGTCCATCCCGCGCCAGTCGCCTTGTATGGGCACCCGCACCAGATTTTCCTGCCCGATCCCCGCAACCCATATGGCGCGATCAACCGAGGTATGGACTTCGGCCGAGCAATATACGCGCAGCGGTTTCTGTCCGAACAACCCATGTTGGTTGCCCTGCCAATTCAGCGCCTTTTCCCGCATGGTCAGCACAGCGGCCAGGGTCGCGGACGAGGCGGAATCCTGAATGACACCTGCAAAGCCCGTGGGCAGATCCAGGGCCTGCCGCAACCAATCCATCATCCGCGTCTCCATCTCGGTCGCGGCGGGGGATGTCTGCCACAACATGCATTGCGGAGCGATGGCGCTGGTTAGAAACTCGGCCAGAACCGACGGGGCCGAGGCGTTTGCATTAAAATAGGCAAAAAAGCGAGGATGTTGCCAATGGGTAATCCCAGGCATCACGATCTGTTCGAAATCGTGAAAGATTTCCTCCATCGCCTGGGAGCGCTCGGGAGGGCGCGCGGGTAAGGCGTTAAGAATATCACCGGGTTCCGTTCTGGCCCGAACCGGATTGTCGCCGACAGTCAGATGGTAATCCTGTGCCCACTCAGCAATCTTGGCGCCCCAATCCGAGAATTCATCCCAGTTCATTTTATCTTCCAATCTTCTCTGAACACCGCTTTCGATCCTGTGCCAGTGATGAATATCCGGGTTGAAACGTCAACGCCCTTTGCAGGAATCCAGTGGTCTGAGATTTATCTGAACATGTTTCCGCAGAGAGAAATGGAATAATTTAGGCTCTAATAAGCGATAAATGCCTAGAATTCCAAACACGGAAAGGTCAGTTGAAGAATGAACCGAATTCGGCCAGAATTTAACATGGCTCATGAAATTCCATTGACGTCCCGGTCTTTGCCTATTGCGCTGCTGCGCGCGAGGGAACGGGTTATGGGGCCTATCCGTAGAATGCTTGTCGAAGCGGGCGTAACCGAACAGCAATGGCGAGTTCTGCGGGTGCTGGAAGAGGAAGGCCCTCAAGAGCCCACGCATATTGCTGACCGTGCCTGTCTGCTTTTGCCCAGCCTGACCCGCATTCTGCAAAAGCTTGAGGCCAAGGGCCTTGTCGCGCGGAAAAGCCATCCGGTCGACAAGCGCAGGCAGATTGTTGAGATCACGGTCAAAGGGGCAGGGATTATCCGGGATAACATCGACTATACGTTGCTTTTGGCTGAAGAAATCCGCAACACGCTGGGACCAGAGCGGCATGAGGCGTTGCTGGATCTTCTCAACGATCTGCACGAGTTGAAATTACAATCAGATTCTCGGGACTAACAGTGTGTGGGCCCCGCCAGAGGGCCTTTGTGACCTCTCTGGCGGAGTGGCCAGGCCCGAGTGGACCATGTGCCTGGCCTACAGCCGGATACGAGGGGTGTTCAAACGATCCGGCAACGTTTCAGAGAACATCAGACCCCGAAAATCGGGGTTTCTCAGGCGCAAACTTACCCAGGGGGATGGGTGTTTGGCCGTGGTCCTCTGAATACTCGCACCCGGATTTCAGCGATTTCTGCCGTCCACGCGGGTGTCTTCGCAAGAAGGCGGAGGATTGGTGGTCCGCCGCCTTTGTGAGTGGTGACGTCTCAGAGCTGAACGCTTTCTGTTAGCAATAAGCTAGCGCGATACAGCAGTTTTCCAAGGTTTGACGGCTAAAATCTGAATGAGCTGTCGCAGTGTTTTCAGTCGCATGTTGAAAGTAAGCCCAGCGCCATAAGTAGCCATGTCTGCGAATTTTGAAACACGCGCAGGCTTACCGGTTCGATTTGGGCAAGCCTGTGCCGAATCATCCCCGAATTGTCGGCAAAAACCGGCGTGCGGGTTTCCAAGGATTGCGACTTGCTCTGGTTTATGCCCTTTAATATCCACTTTAACTAACCTGTGTTATGGCGGCATGATGATGGGTAGCCTGTTCTCTATTCCTGATCCGATCGCTTTGCCGGTTACCGGCGAGGACGACACATACCCGGTTGGGCGAATCTTTTGTGTGGGCAGGAACTATGCCGCACATGCGGCTGAAATGGGACATGAGGTCGACCGTGAGGCCCCTTTCTATTTCACCAAGGCCGCTGCAAACGCGGTCCTGTCTGGGGTGACGACGGCTTATCCTCCGGGGACCGAAAATTTCCACCATGAGATGGAGCTGGCTGTTGCAATCGGAAAGCCGGTTTTTCAAGCTGATACTCCTCAGGTGCAGGAAGCGGTGTTTGGCTTTGGCTGCGCCCTGGACATGACCCGACGTGATCTGCAAATTCGCGAGCGCAACAAACAGCGCCCTTGGGATCTTGGAAAAGATTTCGAGAATGCAGCCGTATTTGCCCCTCTGACCCGCGTGAGCGATTGGCAACCTGATCCGCAAAAGCGCATCGTTTTGCGCGTTAACGGCGAAATCCGTCAGGACGCAACCTTGGAGGAGCTGATCTGGTCGATCGATGAGATCATCAGCCACCTGTCCGGCTATTACCACCTGCAACCGGGCGATCTGATCCTGACCGGAACGCCCGCCGGTGTCGGGCCGGTCCAGCCCGGAGATTCACTGGAAGGTGAGGTTGACGGGTTGCAGCCGGTCAAATTGAGTATATCAGACCCTAAATAGGGTCTTTTTGCCAATTCTCGGCAAATTCTATGTCATCCAACCCGGCAAAGCGACGAACCCGGTCCAGTTCGGCCTGTAGGCGGCGCGTGCGGGCATCTGACCACCGTACTGTTCGTTCTGGCCACAGGGCGCTGACCCGCAGCACCGACTGATCGCGATGGGCCTTCATGTCGATCCGGCCAATCAGCCGGTCGCCTTCGAGAAGCGGGAAAACATAATAGCCATAGGTGCGTTTAGGGGCAGGAACAAAAACCTCGATCCGGTAGTGAAACCCAAACAGCCGCTGCGCACGGTCACGGTCCCGCAGCATGGGGTCAAACGGGCTCAGCACTCTGATCCGACCCGGCGCTGGGGGGATCTGCGCGGCTTGTTCAGCAACATCCGGGCGTCCAAGCAGTTTCCTGACCTGACCATTGGCACATTCGATCTCGATCTCTTCGACACGGCCTTTGGTCAAGGCGGTTTTGCACCAATTTCGGGCTTCTGCGCTGCTGACCGTATCCCAAAACGCCGCCAATTCGCCCGAGGTCGCAAACCCCAGCCGGTCAAGTGCCGCATGGCACAGCCAATCCACGGTATGTTCGGCGTCATAAGGCATATTGCCGGGGCAAAGATGCGTCTCGATCACCCGCTCGGTCAGGTCATAGCGTTTCTGGAACCCCTGCCTGCCGATCACGGTCAGCGCGCCCGAGCGCCAGAGGAATTCAAGCGCGGTTTTCGACGGGTGCCAATCCCACCATCCGCCGGAGCCTTTCTTTTCGTCTTTTCCCACATCCGATGACGAAACCGGCCCATGATCGCGTATATGCTGCAATACGGTTTCAAATTGCTGCTCAAACCCATCGCGACGCCAGTTTTTCCAGCGCGATTTCAGCAGGTCAGCGTCGCGCTGAAACCGTAGATGCCAATGGGGGTAGAACTCCATCGGAATGACTGCGGCATCATGAGTCCAATGTTCGAACAGCCCACGGTCACGTTCATACACATGCTTGAGGTTTTTGGCGCGATAGGCGGGCCTGCGCGAAAACAGGATCATGTCATGGGCGCGGGCGACCGTGTTGATACTGTCCAGCTGAACAAATCCCAGACGCCTGATCAATTCAAGCAGGTCAGGCCCTTTCGCAGCCCCGGACGGCTGTTCTGCCAGCGCGTGCCGGTCCATGAACAGGGCGCGGGCCGCCCGATTGTTCAGCCTTTGCATCGCCATGGGTCAGCGGCGTTTCAGCGTATCGCCATAACTGATCTTGGGGGTCAGAGTTATGCGGTTTTCGACCTCGGAAGCGGGATCGGAAAGCTGAACGGCGATTATCTCGGCTGCTTTGCGCCCAATCTCGTGTCGACATGCATCCATTGTGGCCAGCTTGCGCGGCAGGCCCTGTAACAGTTCGACATTGTTGAACCCTGCCAAACCGATCTGGCCTGGAATGTCTATCCCCTGGTCCAACAGATACAGCAATCCACCAGCACCAATCATGTCGTTGGAATAATACAGGAAATCCAGATCCGGTGAGCGTTCCAACATGGCTTGAGTCATCTCGCGGCCTTTGGCCAAGGCCGAGCCGCCGGAATAAAACTCGCGGTCTTCGATCTCGATCCCATGCTTGCCCAGCACTTCGGTAAAGCCTTCGAACCGTTTCCGGGCGCGGTGATCCAGGGGCATTTTGGTGCCCATAAAGCCGATATGTTCATAGCCCGCTTTCAGGATCGCCTGTGCCATCTCACGCCCAGCGCGGCGATGGGAAATCCCGACCATCGCGTCCACCGGCTTACCATCGGTGTCCATGATCTCGACCACCGGAATCCCCGCCGAATCCAGCATGGCGCGTGCGGCATCGGTATGTTCCAATCCGGCGATGATCACGCCCGAGGGCCGCCACGAGAGCATCTCGTACAGGACTTTTTCCTCTTTTTCGGGCAAATAATCGGTGACGCCGACCACTGGCTGTAGCTCGGTATCCTCAAGAATCTGATTGATCCCGGTCAGCACCTCGGGGAACACCATGTTCGACAGCGACGGGATGATCACCGCCACAAGGTTCACCCGGCTTGAGGCAAGCGCACCAGCGATTTTGTTCGGCACGTATCCCAGTTCTTTTGCTGCGGCCAGAACGCGTGTGCGGGTCGCATCCGACACGTCACCCCGATTGCGCAGAACCCGGCTGACCGTCATCTCAGACACTCCGGACGCTTCAGAAACATCACGAAGGGTGAGTGGGCGTTTGTTTTCTGTGGTCACGGGGTGCACCTGCGTTGTTGTTTTGTCCGATGGTAGCGTGAACAGGACGCATTTTACAACTGCCCTTCAAAGCCGATGACAACCCGAAAAAACCACGCTACAGAGAGTTTTGCGCGGCCCCGTGGCTCAACTGGATAGAGCAGCCCCCTCCTAAGGGGCAGGTTGCAGGTTCGAATCCTGCCGGGGTCGCCAAAAACACCTGAAAAATATGGCTTATTTACAGGGCTTTGTGCGGAAGCGTGCGAAAAGTCCCGTGAGCTTTCAGGCCGAAATCAGCTGAAACGGCCGATTTCTCGTACAAAACCTGTACAAAATTCGCACGTTTGTGCGTACTTCGGGGGGCAATCATGAGCCGTCATAGCTTTGATCCCGAAATCGCCGGGCGAGTGGGCCTGAACGCAGCGGTGATTTTCCAGAACATCACCTTCTGGATCGAGAAGAACCAAGCCAACCGCCGCAACCTGCGAGACGGGCGGTATTGGACCTACAATTCCATCTTGGCCTTTGGCGAGTTGTTCCCCTATCTGACCGAGAAGCAGATCCGAACAGCGCTCGAAAAGCTGGTCAGCGCAGAGCTGATCATAAAAGGCAATTTCAGCGATGATCGATATGACCGGACCTGTTGGTATGCCCTGGGCAACTCCATTTGCCCAAATGGGCAAATCGATCCGACCGAAAGGGAAAATGATGCATTTGCCCCTGAGGGCAAGCCATCTGCCCCAGAGGGCAAATCCTATAAGAACAGATATAAACCATATCAAAAACCAAATCCTTCGCACGCGAAGGCGGCGGTGGAGGATGAGATTTCAGAAAAGATTTTGTCCGCCTATCCCGAAGATCGCATTCGCGGCAAAGCGGTTTGCCTCTCACAAATCCGCCACGCGCTGGCCGATGGTGTGGATGCTAAAGACCTCGAGGAAGCCGTGCGGGCCTATGCGAGTGAGAGCGAAGGTTTCACCCGATCCAAGGTGTGCTTCTCCGACAACTGGTTCACCTCTGGCCGTTGGTTGAAATATCTTCACGACGTTGAGGAGGCACGAGAAGCGGGCAAGGCCAAAGAGGCCGAGTTGCTGAAAGGCTTGGCCGAATGGGTCACAGATCGCCATCCACTGTGCCGTCACATCACGCCCGGCCAAGTGACCGCCTTGCTAGCTGCAAACCTGGTCAGCCCCGCCGAAATCGAGGCCGCAGGGCTGAGATCATGAACGCAACTGATCCCCACAAAGAGCAGAGAGCAAGGTTACCCACCGATTACATCGGCGGGACTTGTGAGGGGCGGCAAGCCTCCCCTTCAAACCCCAACCAGACGCGCGCAAGCGGCGTCAAAGAGGGCCTTTCCGAGAGCGTGATCTTTCGATGCACACCGTCCGAAAAGGCAGCGCTTGTAGCCAAGGCGCGCGCCGCTGGCCTGCCCAATGCCACGCTGATGCGCGAGGCCTTGGGCCTGACCGAGGCACGTCGGCGCAAGCCCGTCCCCCGAGTTGATCCGAAGCTGACCTTTGCGATTGCCCGTGTCGGCGGCAACCTCAATCAGCTCTCCCGCTGGATCAACGGCGCGGTCAAATCCGGCCGCGCGAGCCAGATCGATGCGCTCAAGGTCGCGACACAACTGGTGGTCATCGAGCGGCAGATGGCGCAGATCGTGGCGGCGCACACAGGCGGTGGCTAATGATCATCTCGTTCTTCTCCACCGGCACTGGTGGCGGTGCAGCTCCCGTAGATTACCTGACAGCGCGTGAAGTTCTGGCCTATGACGAGAACCGCAATCTGATCCGTGATGACAACGGCCAGCCGCAAACCAAGATCCGCGACCCGCTGCCCGAGGTGCTGCACGGCAATCCCGATCAGACCCGCGACCTGATCGATGCGAGCCCCAACAAATGGAGCTACACGGCAGGTGTGATCAGCTTTGCCGACAGCGACGATCCCAGTCCCGCCGCCCAGCAAGAGGCCATTGAGCTATTTGAGGCTCTGGCCTTTGCTGGGCTGGACAGGGATCAATACGACTGCCTTTGGGTGCGCCACTCGCATGAGGGCAACGTCGAGCTGCACTTCTGCACGCCACGCCTTGAGCTCAGCACCGGCAAGGCGTTGAACATCGCGCCGCCAGGGCATGAAAACGCCTTTGCCAGCCTGCGCGATCTATTGAACCAAACCCACGGTTGGGCGGACCCTTTAGAACCGGAGCGCGCGCGCGAAGTGAGGGCGACGATTGAAGCGCCGACGCGCGCGCAGGGTCGCGAAGCGCTGCACGATTGGATCCTCGATCAGATCAGCATCGGAACCATCACCGACCGCGCCAGCATGATTGATGCACTCACCGACGCGGGCTTCGAGATCCCCCGTGCCAGCAAGAATTATATCACCGCCAAAGACCCCGACACCGGTGAGCGCTGGCGATTGAAAGGAGAGATTTTCCATGACGACTGGCAAACCGAACCGCCTCGCCGAGAAATTGAACGCGGACCTGGAGACGATCCGGAGCGACCACGCCGCCTTGATGGCATCTCAACTGGAGAGCTTCAGGAGCGATTTCAGCAGCATTGCGACCAGCGCGCTGCATACAATCGAGACCGATATCAGGTTCTTTCTGAGCGACAGCAAGAGCGAGTTGGAGAGGCGGAGCGAGACGATCAGGCGCTGGTTGACGATCTCACCTTGGGTGATCGTGGGGATGGTCTCAACCTGGATCGCGACAGTGCTGATGGCGAGTTGGTTTTGGACGGGTTTGATCACGCGCTCGGAGCTAACGCAGATGGGTATGACGCGGATCGAACAGGCGGGACAGACATGGGTGACGCTGGACCCCGACCGGACGGAGTTGAAGACCTGCACGATGGCGCAACGGCCCATCATCTGTATCGAGATCAAGGAGCCTTAGATGACCATTCCACCGATAACACCCCTGACAGCTTTGGAGCGCGAATTGCTCGCATCCGTCGAACGGTTGGTGACGGCCTGCGAGAGCTCAGCCAAGGAATTGCACGCCTTGGAGAAACGCTCGACCAGCAGAATCGAAAGCAAGGTGAATGGCTTGGCGCACTGCGTGGCGCTATTGATGAAATCACATCTCACGTCCGTAACCACATTGGCCGACTTGCTGCGCGAGGAGCAGACTTACGAGACGCTTCAAGCGGGATTAGAGACCAGCTGGAAACTAGCGAAAGACGCCGAGAAGCGGCTGAACGAGAGTTAGACGCGAGAGATAGCCACCGCAGCGCGGGCCACTCGCTTTGATCTAACTGCAAATGTTGGCGTGGTTCGAGGGTCTGCAGCGGGAATCTTAGATTCGTTCTGCAGCAATTCACCACACGTCTGCGATTTCTTTGCTGGGTGGGCATGCGGATAAACCGGAAGTTCATGTAGAATGCAGCGAAGAGCTTGAAAGAGCCCATAACGGACCTTGGTGCATTGTGTAGCGAACGGCAGGTCAGAGCCCACTTTACAGATCTTCTGTAGTGCGGCGAATGTCGGCATTGGCGAAATTGCACACTTTTGGAAGCACTGCGAATAGCTTCAAAATGCGTTCGCGATGGACGTTACTGCGGGAACCCTGCGCGCATGTAAGCGATGATTTTCCAGATTTCTTCTTCAGTCAGCGTTTCCCTGAAGGGTGGCATGTCTGTTCCGAAGCGCTCACCACCTTCAGAAATTGCCCAGAGCAGATACTCGTCTCCCGACATCGGCATCTGAACGAACCATCTAAGGAGAGCGGGAGAAGGCGCGAGAGAACGACCGGCTTCGCCATCTCCGAGCCCCTCGGCTCCATGACAACTTGCGCAGTTCGCTGTGTATAGCGTCTGGCCTTCCGAGATAACATCAGGTGTTGCACGAATGGTGTTCCGAGCACCCCGATAAGCTGCGGGTACGCCCTCGTTCATGTAAGTCCAATGTCGTTGCATGCGCTGTTGCTGGCCCGGACCCATGTTGCCGTGCCCCCAGCCTGGCATGCGTTCAGACCACATGTGCCGCTGTCCCATTGGCCCGTGACCCCACCAGTCGCCTCGCTGCTGCTGCGCGAGGGCCACAGTGGCAGTGATGACACACAACGCGGCCACACCCAAATAGCGTAATCCATTCTGCTTCATCGTCTTCTCCCTATTGTTTCTGATCGTTGAACTTCACCTCAGGCTGCGTCGTAACTCGTGAACACTTCGGTGCTACCGTCGTGCCGGATCAAGAATACTTCGTAGGCTTCACGCTTATCTTCCGGCCCCATTCCGGGTGATCCATAGGGCATGCCTGGAACGGCGAGACCGACTGCATCTGGACGTTCGTCCAGAAGGCGACGGATGTCTGCAGCCGGCACATGGCCCTCGATCATGTAGCCATCGATCTCGCCCGTGTGGCACGACATCATGTCTTGAGGGATGCCATTGTCCAACTTGTGCCGAACCAGCAGAGTGCCAAAGCTGCGCTCCTCGGTTACACGAAAGCCTTCCGCTCGAAGAATATCGACCCACACCCGGCAACAGCCGCAATTCGGGTCCTTGAGAACGTGGATGGACGGAGTCCCCTGCGCAATCGCGGCGAAGGGTGCAATGCTGGCAAGACCTACAGCGGCGGTGATAATGTGACGGCGCGTTATATGCATATGAGTCGTCCTTTTGCTCTGTATTGGATCTTGTCATCCCTTGGCGGCTGTATCCGAGCCAATGTGTCGTGATCTTGCTCAAGCATGCTGATGATCGACGACCTCGCGGCGCTCGGCGAGCGCCTGGCGAGTGATCTGGAACGAGGACGACAAAAACAGGCTCGCCATGATAGCGGCTACGACGAGGTCAGGCCAACCTGACGCCGTGCCCCAGACGCCCAAGGCGGCGATCATGACCGCCACATTGCCGATGGCATCGTTTCGAGAGCAAAGCCAGACCGAGCGGACGTTGGCATCCCCGTCCTTGTAGCTCACCAAAAGGAAGACGCTTGCAAGGTTCGTCGCCAAAGCCAGAGCACCAACAATGCCCATGATCTCGGCTTCCGGCACACCGACGTAGAACACGCGGTAGACAGTTGAACCGAACACCCAAGCGCCCATCAGGAACAGGCTGATCCCCTTGGCCAAGGCCGCATTTGTGCGAGCGCGGATCGAAGCTCCGATCACGGCGAGCGAAATGCCATAGGTGAGCGCGTCTCCCAGGAAGTCGAGAGCATCCGCCTGAAGCGCCTGTGACTTCGCCAAGTGCCCCGCCGTCATCTCGACCACGAACATCGTGGCGTTCAGCGCGATGACGATCCAGAGCCGCCGCTTGTACACGTCTGACATGCCGTCGAACTTGGCGCCATTGCCGCAGCATCCTGCCATCACACACCCTCCTTCAGTTCGAGAGGCATTTGTGCCGGACTGAGATTGCCTTCGCCGCCGGGTATGGTCGGCACTTGGCCGCGCCGGATGCGCGCCACGCGCCGGTTCATCCAGTGTCGGACGACAAGGCGATAGAACAGACCGCGCCAACCCGAAAGTTGGCTGTGGTCCGCATAGAAGTCGTCGGGGCTGTCGAAGACACCGAAGTCGTGGTTGATGCCTGTCTTCTGGATGTAAGTGCTTGCGCCCGTCCATTCGACGCGTGGGGCCTGAAGGCAATCTGTCCCCGCGCCATAGGCGCAGAGAGACGTGCGATCCGGGAAGGTCTCCTGAAGCGCGCTCAAGACGCTGTGGTCAAGGATAAAACCCTCGAGGTTAATCCAAGTGCCGTCAGTTAGGACATCGACCCAGGAATGGAGGATGTCTCTCGGAGCGATTGGGTAGACCAACTCCGGCACAACGCCACGCTGCAAGCCTTTGTCGATCGTGAAGCCATGAAACCGACAGGGGATGTCCAGCGCCCTGAGTAGGGCCATCAGGAGCGTGCCTTTCGTGTTGCATTGACCATGTCCATCGGCGAGTACGCGAGAGGCAGGCAGCGCATCGTTGCTGTTGTATCCGAAGAGAATTTCGTTGCGCACGAAATCATAGGCCGCGCCAATGCGAGCGTGGGGTTCAAGCGAAGACCATCCTCGTTCAGCGATCAATCCTTGAATGGCACTGGATCGAAAATCGAGCATGGGGGTTTCGGCGAGGTATTTCTGAGACATGAATCACTCTAGTTCTGGCGTCCCACATCATATACAATCTCTAGTGACTAGAGGTTCAAGAGGTTTCTTCATGTTTTCTATCGGCGAGCTTTCCAAGCGCACAAAAGTTAAGGTTCCGACCATTCGTTACTATGAGGAGCTGGGACTTTTGGCAGAAGCCGAGCGCACTGAAGGCAACCAAAGGCGATACGATAAAGCGGGGTTAGAGCGCCTAAGCTTTATTCGCCATGCCCGCGATTTAGGCTTTTCCATAGAAGCAATCCTGTCCCTCATCGAACTTCAGGAACACCCAAATCGTTCTTGCCAATCAGCAACTGAGATTGCGACATCGCAGCTCACGGACGTGCGTATTAAAATCAAACGGTTGCGCGCCCTTGAGAAAGAACTCGTTCGAATGTCCAAGGGGTGTGACGGTGATGGCATATCCAAGGATTGCTACGTGCTGGCGTCACTGGCTGATCACAAGCTTTGTGACCGCGAACATTGATCTGGCAAAGACCTCTTTTAGCAGCAGGACTTGCCTTCTTGGATCGGTGGACATGGAACCGTTGCGTAAGACCAATAGATGCAGCAATCCCCCTCAAACCGGACATCAGTGTTAATGTAGTGAAGGTCGGAAAAGTCCCGCACTGCGGACACTGGACTTGACAGTTTCGAATGACTGCAACGCGGACTCTTCTGCCGTTCGCTGATGCAGCGAAATTGACTTCCGCACGACGGCCTAATTTCTGAGCCAGTTGTGGCGGCGCAGCATGATTTCCCATTAGCGGTCGTTCAAAATGGTCAAAACGGCCGAAGCCAGAGCCAGCCGTTCGCTGCGCCAGCGCTGGATGTCTCGCCATGGTCTCCGATCACTTCCCTAATGAGCTCCAAATCAATGGCCACTCAAGACCAAAGAAAACACCGGGAGCATAAATACTTGAATTCTCAGAATAATCGCGTGCACCAACCCCAGCGTATCCACGGCGTGTAGATAGACCCGCTCGACAGAACCAACGTCACCCTCGTGTAGAACGTCATGATGATTGCTGTAGGCATTCGCCAGACACGTGGACCCGGTCAAAACTTCGTCGACACTGCCAGGATAAACAGGCTCTAGGAAAACCGTTAGGCTGCCCGGCAACAGGCCAATCTGCGGATCAAGAAGACGGTCCTCCTGCCTAATCTGCCCCGAGGGTAGAACATCCTGAATATCGACCACCACCATTGGAATTACAGTGAAAGGTTTGGAAAGGCAGGACATTTCGACGTAGCTTCCCACCTTGATGACAGGCGCGGAAATCTGGCCGAAACTGGCTAGGAATCGCTTATTGCTGGAGAACTTTTCAGGGATAAGGATCCCTGCAGGGCGCAAGATCGGATTGACATAGTCTCCGACCTGCAAAGTGAATTGCTCGACTGAACCATCCACACCTGCGTAGACGTAAGTTTTGGCGAGCTCTGCTTCCGCTTGTTCCAGGGTCGCTTTTGCCGCCTCCAATTCAGCAGGTATTTGTTCCTTCAAACGCTCTTGAGCGGCCAGCTGATTGGCCTTGGCAGCTTCCAACTCGTTCTGCCTCACCAAAGCCAGATTCGACGCTCTCACCAGTCGCTGTTCGAGAGCTGCGCCGGAATTCCTGTCAGCAAGTTCTCTTTCCTGGGCAAGGTCATATTCTGCTTGCGCCAGATTGGCCTTCGCCATTTCTACTGTTGCACCGGCAGCCGCCAAGTTCGCCTCGGCTACAGGGATCGAAGCTTCGGTTTGCAGAATTCTTGTTTTGGCCGCGAGAACAGCCGCATCTTGGCTGGCGCTGTCCAAGCGGAAAAGAAGCTGGCCACCTTTTACAGATTGCCCGTTTTCGACCAAAACCTCAGACACCCGTCCCCCGGTTTCCGGGAGAATTGTAACCGTTCGAAAGAACGAACGGACATTCGTGGCAGATGGGTGATAGTAGAAAACTACGGTGATCAAGGCCAGCGTAAGAAGCAGACATGTCGTCAAGCCATATCTCAGCTCGTACCATACCGAGAAGAGGTTTATCTCCTGCCCCCATTTCTTTCCTTGCCAGTAACGGCGAAAAAGGTAATCCGGGAAAATTGTGACTAAAGAGCAAAGCAGGAACTCAAGCATTTCCGTCACTTTCCATTTTAGGCTGGGCAGTTTTCTCACCGCGGGGCGCAGCGACAGAAAGTTGAATTGCGTCAAGAGATGACGCAATCGATTTCAGTGGATTGAGAGACCGAGCTATGGATTTGATAGGGGTCAAGAAGTCGGGAAACTTGAAAGCCGCAATGACCAAGGCAATCACCCAAAACAGATTATTGTGCGTGAACAATGCAAGCAGTGCCAATATCCCCACCACTTGAAACTGGGCATGGCCAGCTTCATGTGCGATATTTTCCGGCACGGAATGAAGTGTAAAGTACACGGCACCTGCGACTACGAAAATTCCAATGATTGCAACCACGACCAGGATGAACAATAAGTCGCTTCCGTCGCTTGAAGGAAAAAACGACGGCAAATGGCCCGTGGCCAACGGGTGCATGCTTTGTGTCTCAGAAAGAGTACTCATACTTTATTTCTCCGTCTCGAATCTGCTGCGATCGTGCGATGCCTATAAGGCGCATTTACAAACCATTTGAGCGCGCCCATGATTTTCGCGTCAGTTGTTGTTTGACTGGATACGCTGCAGGATGACCTCTGGATTGAACGACGACGCTGCCTGTTGCGGTGGAAACTCCAAAAGACTCCTGAAAAAGTTCCTGGCCGTGGCTTGAGCGATCGCGCCGACAAACGTTCTGTCAAATGCCCACTGGTCATAGCTGTTGCTGTTGAAGTCTGCCGTTTCGAAGGGGTCTGTTCTGAGGTTGTAGAGCTTTGGGAAGCTGAGCGGGATCATCGGCTCTTGCCAAGCGCCCAAGGCAGTGCCTCGTTGCTCGCTAAAGACCAGCTTCCAATCACGGAAACGCATGGCCGCCACACCTCCGTTGTCAGTAAAATAGAAGAACTCCTGTCGAGCACCTTCCTCGGTTTCGCCGGTCAACAGAGGCAATTGATTGTAGCCATCCAGATGCACACGATATGGTTTCCCATTTAGCTCATGGCCTTCCCTCAGCTTCTCAACAATGTCTACTTCGCCTGCGGCTGCCAGCAGTGTTGGGAACCAATCAAGATTGGACATAATCTCGTTGGAAACCGTTCCGGAGGGAATGCGGCCTGGCCATCGTACCGCTCCGGGAACACGGTATGCACCTTCCCAATTGGTGAACTTCTCGCTCCGATAGGGAGTAATCCCGCCATCAGGCCATAGGCTTGTCTGAGGGCCATTGTCGGCATGGTAGATGACAATGGTATTCTCCGAGAAACCAAGATCATCCAGTTTTCCCAAAAGAGAGCCGACCCATGCATCATGCTGCAACAAACCGTCGGCATATTTGCCTTGTCCAGAAACTCCTTTCCACTCATCAGGCACATAGGTGGGGTAGTGCATTCTGGTAGAGTTCATCCAAAGGAAAAACGGTTGGTCGCTCGCTTTTGCCAGTTCAAGAAAATCGAAACCCTCGGAAAGCACCTCATCATCAAAGGTCTTCATGCGTTCCCGATCCAGCGGGCCCATATCCTCGATGGTCTGCGTGCCATCACCGTTTGCGACACTTCTGACAGGATTTCGAGGACCAAGATTTTCCTTGAAAACTGGATTTCCGGGGTAATCTTCGTTTTCTAGTTCGTTGTACGCATTCAGGTGGTACAATATTCCGAAAAAGCGGTCGAACCCGTGCATTGTTGGCAAGTGTTCATCGCGATCACCCAGATGGTTCTTTCCAAATTGCGCAGTGATATACCCCTGATCCTTCAAAGCCGCGGCTATCGTCGGATTCTGTTCGTTCATTCCATTCTTGTCGCCGGGCAGGCCCACCTTTGCGAGGCCAGTTCGAATTGTGGCCTGACCAGTGATTAGGGCGGAGCGCCCTGCGGTACAAGATTGCTCGGCATAGTAGTCCGTAAAGGCCATGCCGTCTTCGAACAAACCATCAATGTTCGGTGTTTTGTAACCTCTTGAACCTCTGTGATTGAAGCTGAGATCCCAGATTCCCGTATCATCACTGGTGATGATTAGAATGTTAGGCTTCCGCTCTTCGGCAAATGCAGCTCCCATGACCCCTGTCATCAGAGTTGCAACTATTACGCTTCGAATCAGGGATTTAGTCATAGCACTCCAAGTCCATTATTTGCCTTCGCCATTTCAGCGCAGCGCTTATTCAGCATGGCCACCATCGACCCAATCGTTGATCATTTGAGCGAAATCTTCTCGCTTATCCTGATATGAGAAGTGCCCGCACTCCTCAAAAACTCGAAGTTTCGAGTTTTTGAGTCGCTCCTGAAATTTATGCGCCGTTTCCACGAGCAAGAGTTTGTCATCCTCTCCCCAAAAGATTTGGATCGGCAGATCAATTTCGGGAAGATAAGGCTCAATCGAGTCGATGATTTCAGGATAGGCTTTGAACCATTGCATGACGGCGGGTATCCTGCCGCGGTAGGACGCAAAATAGTCCTCTACCTCGTCATCACTAGGAGTATAGTTTACATAGGCGAGCTTGTTGGCTCCAACCACGAATGGCCCGGCCCCTCCAATCTTAAATATCAGGCGCCACAATGGTGAAGTGACGGCCCGGTCGATGATTGAACCATTATGCGATGGGGTGACGCAAGGTCCGTCCCCCAAAACGAGACTCTTCAAACGATGATCACGATGAATGGCGTAGTGTAGCGCAACCGGCATGCCAACGTCGGGTCCAACCAGATGAAAATCCGAGATTCCAAGCTCGCGAACAAACAGATCCAGGATCTCGCTTTGAGCTTCGGTATTCATCACCTCGTAGCCGCCTTCGCTCCGGCCGAAGCCGGGAAGGTCGAGCCCGATCAACCGAAACTTTTTGGCAAGACTTGGCCAGATTTGTTCGAAGCAACGAATGCTCTGCGGTAGCGGACTCAGAAAGAGTATTGCCGGACCGCTTTCGTTGCCTGCAGCCGAGTACCTGAGGCGAAGACCCTTGATGGTCATGAACTGAAAGCTCATCTTGTAATCGGTCAACGCGTCCATTTTATCGAAGGACCTTTTCTGAACAGCTTTCAGCGCCCGATACTCGGGTGTTATGAGCATCAAACCTGACGCTATGAATTCGTTGAAGATTGCTCCGGGTATTGATGTGAACTTCATCGTCTGCCTCGCTGCTGGAGGTCAAGACTGCCTATGGCTAGGCAGGACGCGCAATCCATTGTACGAATCCGGCAAGTGAGGGGCCATCAGAGAGGAATAAATTCGGAAAGATGGAGGCCTGTGATCATCTGAACCAACTGAAACGCATGACACTGAGCCTCAGCCGTTTTGAGGACTTCCACTATGCGATTCCTGGCTGGCGGGGTGAGTTCACATTGCTGTCCAAGGGGGCATTTGAGGGTAAGCTCGAGGTGGCGCAAATGCCTCACTTGAGAGCGTTTGTCGCCGAGACCAGCAGTTCGCTCCTGACAAAGGGGCCTGCTGACGAAAACAGCGTCACCATCATTCCTATCACAAGACGCTCTCAGGCAACGCGTTGGCAAGGCAGACAGCTTGAGCGTGGCGACATTCTCATCAGAGGCACTGGTATTGAATATCATAACTGCACGGAAAGCTGTGCCCAAATTGAAGCCCTGATTGTCAGCAAGCGGGTTCTCCAGAACGCGATGCAAATTCTGTCTTATGGTGAATTGGACATTGATCTCGAGACTTGGACAGTTCTTCACACCAACCCTGCAGGTGCGATGCTTATTCAGCGGCAAATACAAATGCTATGCCATGGCGCAATATCGCATTTGTCACAAGCGGACACCGAGGCAAGAATCCTACGCTGTCTGGTCGAAGCGCTGCAAGTAACTCAGTTCAAATCCGAGCACACGATTGCAAACGAGAAGCAATACAAACTTGTCGCCTCAGTGATCGAATACATGAATGCAAATATTTCTGCCCCTCTGACCGCCTTGGGCCTGTGCAAAGAATTTCATGTCAGCGATCGTCTTCTTAGGCATGCTTTTCACAAGCACTATGGTATGGGACCAATAGCATTTTTGAATGCGATTAGAATAAACCATATAAAAAAATGTCTGGCATACAGTAACCCTCATGATGTTCTGGTGTCAGACGTATTGCGGGCTCACGGCGTAAAAAGGCCAGGAAGCTTCTCCCGCAAGTATTTCGACTACTTTGGAGAAAGGCCCAGTGAAAC
Organism: Ruegeria sp. YTSA105; assembly: GCF_059610225.1. NCBI lineage: Bacteria > Pseudomonadati > Pseudomonadota > Alphaproteobacteria > Rhodobacterales > Roseobacteraceae > Ruegeria > Ruegeria sp. YTSA105. The sequence goes on along the minus strand of NZ_JBXWNE010000019.1, from coordinate 21,835 downwards.
ACTTGGAATACGCAAATATTGACCGCCTTTGAGCATTGTTTTTGCAGATAAGCTGCCCATGGATGAGGACACCCTGAGAATAACTGAGTCATCCAAGCTTGGTATTTGTCGATCAATTTTGGGCCAGGCGATCCATGCCTAGAAAACGAGCGGTGACATTTCTGATCTTCTTTGACTAAAGTTACACCAGAAATCCGGATAGTTGGTTATCCGGCGTTGGGGACAGCTATCCTGTACAGAAAAGGCAGGTCCAAGTATGTCTGGCAGCGCCTTGCTCTGCGCCGCCGCGACTAGTTCCGCAATTTATCGGGCGTTCGGCGGCGGGTTCGACAAAACCGCATCAGGCGATTTCGCCTGCAACTCGGGCATCAGCGCATAAAATCATGCTGACAAATGAATGAACGTCCGCTATTCGCGCTGCTTAGTAGCCAACGGCTATACTTGTTTCATCGCTGTATCTGCGAAAGTCAAAACCCGTGCACTTCCGGTGTGGGCTCATTCCGGCCGTTAGCTGCGTTTTGCACCAAGGTCCGCACTGAGTATCGTTAATGCTTGAAACAGTTCTCTCTGTGCCAGGTTACAAACTCAGTCCTTGGCTGGTTGGCGAGGCGGTCCGGCACCAAGATCTTGCCGGACGAGTTGATCATGGACGTCACGGCTTCGATGTCGTTGCTCTGACGGGAAACCAGAATTGTCAGGTCGTCAGCCAACCCAACGAGGCCGCGATCAAACATCCAATGCGCAGTTCCAGACAGGGCGAGCCCGTTGCTGACGATGTCGGGACCGTCATGCTCTATCGGTCTGATATGAGCGGCTTCCACTTCAGCTCGGCCACCGCCGTTGATGAGACGTAAACCAGTTATAGCGCAGCGCTCGCCGTAGGCGCGCAGGACGTTCTTTCTGAAATTACGATCGCGAACCGCGCGATTGGTCAGCTGGTTGACGCGTTCTCGAGCGGGCATGTGTTGAAAAGGTGTTTGAGCATCTTGAAACCCTGGCATCTGCATCGTGTCGCCCACGCGAGGCAGGATGTCCTCATCTCGTCCAAGGCCACGTTCGACTATTCGGGCAAAGTCTTCAGCTGAAAGGGTTCTTACTGCGGCTTGCGCGCGTCCGGATATCTTGCCTTGATCGTTCAGCAATCCTCTTTCGATGATTGAATTCTCGTCCCGGAATGAAACAGGGTCGCCGAAATCAAGATACGTTCCTGACTCGATGACCGCCAAGAACATGTCCTGCTTCCTAGGATCCGGAATGATCTCCTGGACCTTGGCGACAGCGAAGTAACCTTTGGTCTCTTTGACTTTGCTTGGCTCCAGGTAGACGATCCAATCCCCTTCGCACTGTTGGGCGCGAGAGAGGTATTGCTTGGGAAACTGATACCGCTCAGAGGGAATGTCGTCGTAGATCGAGTCGCTGCGATGGATGAAGATGCCGAAAGCCATCGGATCACCTGCGTTGTAGGCGTTCCAATTTTCGATCGGCCGCGCGTAGGGTCAGCACCGCGCCTGTCAAAAATGGAAGTGCCAAGCCCGCTGCAGCGATTGCGAAAATCATGATGGTGGCCAAAACCGAGTATTCGGCGGTCTGTTGTGCCAGTGATAGTCGACCCAAGCCAATCAGGTAGAACACGCTGGTTCCCAGGAAGATCAGGTAAAGCGGCCCAAAGGGTTCGATCACCTCACGGCGAGTGCGCTCCAAGACCGAATGCCGCAACATGTTCCAGCGTTTGCTTGCCTTGTTCACCAGATTACTCCCTTACCAACTCGATCCATGTGTGCACGTCATCATCCGTCACTTCACGACCTTCGACATGCGATTGATACCAGCGCGCGACAATGGCCCCGCGCTTTTCGCTTTTGATTTTTATGCCCTCATCGGTGAGGTGCTTATCCAGCAAGCTTTCGATGTGCTTGAGGGCCTCGAAATCATGTCCAGCCCGAATGGATTTGGTGCCGAGCAGTAGCCAAGCGACGTCAACATCGTAGCGGCTTTGCATCTTGACGAGGGCCTCGACCGGGACGCCGCGTTTGCCCTTTTCGTAGCTGTGATAGGCACGATGTGACACGCCAATAGCTTCAGCCATAGCGGCCTGCGAGACGCCTATCTCATTGCGACAGATCGCGAGGCGAGCGCCAATCTCTGCAAACAATTCAGCATCATCTCGCACCATGCAAGTTTCCCAATTGACGAGTGCGCAATTTTGTATAAACATAGCACAAAATGACGCATATTTACGGTTTGATCCATCTGACCACGTCAGAAGGTGCAGAACAAGCGATTCCATGCGTGTCGCCGATTCAACTTACGCGGACAAGGACAACTGAAATGGCAGAGACCAACTATTCAGAAAGCTCTCAGATCCTGGGGCTTGGAAAAACACCCGCGCAGTGGGTCGAAGTTATGGCCGGGATGGGGATCAATATTTCAGAACGCACTTTGCGTGAACGCGCCAATGAGACCGGCGCCTTTTATCGCCTTGGGCGGACTATGCTCATCACGCCCGCGCAAATTGATACGATTTTTGAAGGAGGCCAGTCATGCCGCTCCAAATTTACAAGAGGGGCCGTGTCTACTGGGCCAAGGGGTGGATTGAATACAACGGCAGGCCAATCGCCGGCCCATACCGGCGAAGCACTAAGGCATCTACAGAAGAGGGCGCACGGGACTGGATAAACCATGAGACTGAACGGCAGATCCGTCGCTATGTCGTGGGCGACGAACCGAGCAAGACGTTCTCTGATGCAATCATGCTCTACAACGCGTCCCCCAAAGCGGCGAAGCAGTTGATCCCGATTGTCGAAGCAATCGGCGATCTGTCGCTAGGCGCGATTTCTGGTGCGCTATTGAAGAGCCTTGGACCAAAGCTGAAACCTAAAGCATCGACCGATACTTGGTGGCGCGAAATCGTGACGCCCGCGAGTGCGGTGATCAACAACGCGCACGAGCTGGAAGGCACGCCGCTGATCCGCGTTAAGCCCTACGACAAGTTCGAGCGGATCGCGCAGGACAAGCGGCGCGGGAAACTCAGCCGCGTCGAGCGCACACCGGCTGACAAGGTATGGATCGAGGCGTTTTGCCGTGCCGCAGATCCGTATAACGCCGCGCTGGTCCGTTTTATGTTTGAGACGGCTGCGCGAATTGATCAGGCCGTTTCGTTGGAGCCTGATGACCTAAGGCCGCACGAGAACAAAGTCCGAGTGAAAGCGCAGAAGGGCCATCCGGAAAGTTGGATCACCGTCTCACCTCAGATGATGGACGAGCTGCTTGCACTGCCGCCTAAACGCCCCAAAAATCGCAAGACCGGCAAGCTCATGAAGGCGCGCGTTTTTGGCTATGGCAGTTCCACCGGTTACAACACGCGCTGGAAGACGATCTGCAAGCGCGCGGGCATCCCGTATCTTTCAGCCCACCCAGCAGGGCGGCACGGGTTCTTCACCGAATTGGTCGTCCGTCAGGGCGTCGATCCGGTTACTGCAGCCAAAGCTGGCCGCTGGTCAGACCCCAATTTGCCCATGCGAATCTATGCTCACGCGGAGACCGACGAGGCCGACATCAGGGCCCGTTTTCGTACAAACCACGTACAGGATGACGCTGTACAAACACCCAACAGTAAGAAATCACAAAAGGAATAGCGCTATGAACGCATCCCTCCTAAGGGGCAGGTTGCAGGTTCGAATCCTGCCGGGGTCGCCAAGATATCTAATGAAATCATTTATTTTCCATACTTTAGACAGTTCACTCGCTTCGAAAGGTGACACATGACTAAAAATTGGTTCGGATGAGCCAATCAAAATATCCATCGCCGAGAATGAATTTCTTTTTGGGGCGAGTGCGGCAAAACAAATTACTGGTCCGAAAGTCGACCGGATATTGTCCGTTCTTGTTCTGTGACGGGGCCAGCCTCGCGAATTTGTGGCATTCGCCAGCTTAGGCCACCGGTCCTGTTGCGCACCCAGCTAATGAGCGCGGCGCTAGATTTATTCTTCGCCGATCTCAGATTGCATAACACCAGGCTGACCACGGCCGGCCTCCCAAAGCCTTACAAAAAACTGGCTTCAATAGGGGGGTAAAAGAAAAAGGGCCCCCAAGCGGCGGCCCTTGATCGTTTTGCAGTGAAAGCTGGATCAGCCGTTCACGCTGTCCTTCAGCGCCTTCGCAATGGTCATTTTGACCACTTTGTCGGCTTCTTTCTTGAACTGCTCGCCGGTGGCAGGGTTACGCACCATGCGCTCGGGGCGCTCGCGACAGTAGATTTTGCCGACACCAGGCAGGGTCACCGCGCCGCCCGCCGACACTTCGCGGGTGATCAGGCCGGTCATGGCCTCCAGCGCAGTGTTCGCAGCTTTCTTGTCGGTTCCCATTTCCTCAGCGAGAGCAGCAACCAGCTGAGTCTTTGTCATAGGCTTTGCCATTTCTTGGTCTCCTTAACGTGCCCGATAAATAGGGCCTCACCGCGTAACTGTAACGGGATATTGTAGGTGAACACAACGAATAGTAGCGTCGAAAACCCTAAAAATAGGGGGAATTCGTTGCTTTTTTGCTTCAGAGAAAGGCCGTTTCATCAAAGGAACGCAATTTCCGGCTGTGCAGGCGCTCTAGCGGCATGCCCCTCAGGTGCTCCATCGCACGAATTCCGATCGCGAGATGGCGGCTAACCTGTGTGGTATAGAAGGCAGAGGCCATGCCAGGAAGCTTTAATTCGCCGTGCAGCGGCTTGTCTGAAACACAGAGCAACGTGCCATAGGGAACACGGAACCGATAGCCGTTGGCGGCAATGGTCGCGCTTTCCATATCCAGCGCGATTGCCCGTGATTGGCTGAGCCGCTGTACCGGGCCGGACTGGTCGCGCAGTTCCCAGTTGCGGTTATCGACCGAAGCAACTGTGCCTGTGCGCATGACCCGTTTCAGCTCATAACCTTCCAGCTCGGTGACCTCGGCTACAGCCTGTTCCAGCGCAACCTGAACCTCGGCCAAAGGCGGAATCGGCACCCAGACCGGCAGGTCATCATCCAGAACCTTGTCTTCGCGCAGATAGGCATGGGCCAGAACAAAATCGCCCAATGCCTGTGTGTTGCGCAGCCCGGCGCAGTGGCCAACCATCAGCCAGGCATGCGGGCGTAGCACGGCGATATGATCGGTCGCGGTTTTGGCGTTCGACGGACCGACGCCGATGTTGACCAGCGTGATACCCGATCCATCCGCCCGCTTTAGGTGATAGGTCGGCATCTGCGGCAGCTTTAGGGGTTGTTCCAGCACTCCGCCTTCGGTGGTGATCTCTACATTTCCAGTCGAGACAAAGCTGGTATAGCCACTGTCTGGTTCAGCCAGCTGCGCGCGTGCATAGTTTTCGAATTCCGAGACGTAGAACTGATAGTTGGTGAACAGCACATGGTTCTGGAAATGACTGGGATCAGTCGCAGTGTAATGCGCCAGCCGGGCCAGTGAATAGTCGACCCTTTGCGCAGTAAACAAAGACAGCGGGCCGTCTTCTTCCTCGTGGTCATGGACGCCATTGACGATGTCGTCATGGGTGGTTGTCAGGTCCGGTACGTCGAATACATCGCGCAGGGTAAATCCGGCGGCGCCCTGATGCGGAACGATCAGATCAGGATTGTTGGCCACGGCGAAATGAACCGGAATGGGTGTATCCGAAGCCCCGATCGTGACCGGCTGGTCATGGTTTCTGATCAACAGGGCAATCTGTTGGGTCAAATAGGACCGGAACAGATCTGGCCGCGTTACAGTGGTCGAGTGGATGCCCGGTTCCGAGACGTGACCAAAACTTAGCCGGCTGTCGACCCGCGCATAGGAGGAGGTTTTGATGCGAATTTCCGGGTAATAGGCTCTGAAGCGTTCAGTTGGTGCTCCGTGCTCGATCACATTGGCAAAGTTCTCGCACAGGAAGCTGGTGGCTTGCTCGTACAGTTCTTCCAACCTTGCGACCGCGGCTGCGGGATCGGTGAAGTTCTCGGGCGCGGGGGCCTTAGGTGCTCGTATTATTGTCATGCAAGGGGTTCCAAAAGATCGATCTTTTCAAATTTGCGCACATCCACCAGCCCGACATCCGAGATCCGCAATTCAGGGATCACCACCAGGGCCAGCAATGAGTGCTGCATATAGGCGTTGTTCAGTTTACAGCCACAGGCCTGCATCGCCCGAACCATTTGTTCGGCCTTGGCGGCCACTTCGGCTGCCGGGCTATCAGACATCAGTCCAGCGATGGGCAATTCCACCAGCGCCAGTTCCTCACCGTCTCGGAAAATGGTGATGCCACCGCCGATCTCGGCCAGCCGATTTGCGGCAAGGGCCATCTGTTCGCGGTCGGTCCCAACAACAATCATATGGTGACTGTCATGGGCCACGGTCGAAGCCATTGCCATGCGCCCCTGATATCCAAACCCCGAGACAAAGGCATTTGTGACCCCGCCCGTTGCGCGGTGGCGTTCGACAAGCGCAATCTGGCAGACCTCACCCTCGGCTTCAACCAGGCCGCCAATGATGGGCAGTTCGGCCTTTAGCGCTTTGGTCGGGGCCTGGTTTTCGACCACACCAATCACATTGGCCTGAACGCGGTTCGCCCCCTTAGGGGCCTCGATCTGAAAATCCGCGCTGGTCAGGGCATGGCCCAGATGCACGGTGTTTCGAGCGGCAGCAGGCCAATTCAGATGCGGGCAGTCCGCGGTGATCTTGCCGTCCTCAGCCACGATTTGGCCGCGCGCTATGACAAGCTCGATGGGCAGGTCCTTCAGGTCCGAGCTGAGGATGATATCCGCCCGGCGCCCGGGCGTGATCGAGCCGATATCGCGTTCCAACCCGAAATGCGTGGCTGTGTTGATGGTCGCCATCTGCAACGCGATCAACGGATCACAGCCGCAGGCAATCGCATGGCGCACCACGCGGTTCATATGCCCTTCATTGACCAGGGTACCAGAATGGCAATCATCCGTGCACAGGATGAAGTTGCGCGGATCCAGCCCTTTCTCGGTGATGGCGGTGATCTGAGTTTCCACGTCATACCAGGCCGATCCCAATCGCATCATCGACCGCATCCCTTGACGCACCCGCGCGATGGCATCGGCCTCGCAGGTGCCTTCGTGGTCGTCGGCAGGGCCGCCTGCGACATAAGCTGCGAAATCAGGCCCTAAATCAGGCGAAGCATAGTGCCCGCCAACGGTTTTCCCTGCCCGTTGGGTCGCGGCAATCTCGGCCAGCATCACGGGATCACCATTGATCACCCCAGGGAAATTCATCATCTCACCCAGCCCGATGATGCCCGGCCAGCTCATTGCTTCGGCAACGTCCTCGGCGGTGATCTCATAACCGGTGGTCTCAAGCCCCGGCGCCGATGGCGCGCAAGAGGGCATCTGGGTGAAAATGTTAACGGGCTGCATCAGTGCCTCGTCATGCATCATACGAACGCCGTCCAGCCCCAGGACGTTGGCTATTTCGTGCGGGTCAGTGAACATGCTTGTCGTGCCATGAGGGATAACGGCCCCCGCAAATTCGGCCGGGGTCAGCATTCCTGATTCGATATGCATATGCCCGTCGCACAGGCCGGGCAGCATATACCGCCCCTCTGCCTCGATGATCCGGGTGTTCGGGCCGACGCAGTGCGAAGCATCGGGGCCAACATAGGCGATACGTCCATCGACAATCGCGATGTCATGATCGGGCAGGGCTTCGCGGCTGTGCACGTTAACCCAGATCCCGCTGCGGACAACAAGGTCAGCGGCTTGACGCCCTGCGGCGACAGCGATCAAACGGGGGGCGGTATCGGGCCAGCTTGGGAAAGGTGTGAATTCCATGGCCCAACTTTCCCGAACGCACGGAAAGGTGCAACCCCTGCTCGGCAGTTATCATGATTCCGTCATGCAGCGCGTCAGCGGTGTTGTGCCTAGCCCCGTGAAGGTCCCGTAAGAGCCGCTATGCTAGGCAGGAGAGCCACGGCCTAGCCAGGGAACGTTTTCGCAATCTCGCGCCGGACCCATTCGGCAAAGGCAATCGCTCCTGGTGACTCTTCTGCCTGAGGCGACAGCAACAGGTAATAAGCCTCTGGTACAACTGCGCGATATTCGAATGGTGCAACCAATCGACCTTCATCAATCAAGTCGCGCGCGATTGTGTCATGCGTCAGGCACAAGCCACCCCCGGCCATCGCAACCGACAGGCTGACCAGATAGGTGGTGGAATATGTGATCGGAGGATTTTCCCAAATTAGCCCCTGATCTTCGATCCAATTCTGCCAGTTCGACAGCAGGTTTGAGCAGTCATACAAGGGGGTTCGCTGTAGTGTATCCAGCGACACCTCATAGCCCGGCGCGCAAACCGGATAATAATGATCGGATCGCAGCAGTTCGGTTCGCACCGTGTCCGAAGGTCTAAGCGAAAATCGAATTTCTACCGCAGCCCCCTCCGCCATTTCCCGGGGCTCCCACAACTCGGTGAATATGTTCAGCTGTACAGACGGGTGTTCGGCCTGAAACATTGGAAGGCGGGGGGCCAGCCAGTTGACCGCAAAAGTGATGTTGCATTGTACCTGCACTGCGTTCTGCTGGGCCCCGGTCACGGCCCGCGTTCCGCGCAGTAATGTGCGAAATGCCTCACGCACGACAGGGAGATAGCTGATCCCGGCCCCGGTCAATTCAAGTGCGCGGGGACGGCGCAGGAAAAGCGGTTGGCCAAGATAGGCCTCAAGCGACTTGATTTGCTGGCTGACTGCACTTTGTGTCATGTTCAGGTCGCGCGCTGCAGCGGTAAAGGACAGGTGGCGGGCCGCGGCCTCGAAAGTCCGAAGCCAACCCAACGGGGGCAGCTGTTTTTGCATGGGCATAACCTGGCCATTAGTTCAGCTTATGAAATAGGCGCGATTTTTTCGTTGGTCAATTTTTTCTACTGCGGGCACGATTTTCCAATCAAGCAATCCGCTGACAGGAGACGGAAATGAGCGTTGCCAGCTTGCGCCCCAATATTGACCATTGGCCTGAACGTGTGGATTTGGCGGCCACATTTCGATGGGCTGAACGTCTGAATATGCACGAAGGGGTCGCAAACCATTTTAGCTTGGCGGTGAATCAGGACGGCACGCAATTCTTGATGAACGCCAATCAGATGCATTTTGCACGAGTCAAAGCATCGAACCTGCTATTTCTGGATGCCAAAGACGCTGATGTCATGACCCAACCCGGCGCACCGGACCCAACTGCCTGGGGCCTGCATGGTTCGATTCACCGGCACTGTCCTCATGCCCGCTGTGTAATGCATGTGCATTCCATCTTTGCCACGGTTCTGGCCTCGTTGGCCGACAGCACATTGCCGCCGATCGATCAGAACACCACTACGTTTTACAACCGTTATGTGGTCGATCACGAATTTGGTGGACTTGCTTTCGAAAGCGAGGGGGAACGTTGCGCAACCATGCTGGCAGACCCAAAAAAGAAAGTCATGATCATGGGTAATCATGGGGTTTTGATTTTGGGCAGTAACCCGGCAGATGCCTTTAATAGACTCTACTATTTCGAACGCGCTGCTGAAACGTATATCCGTGCCTTACAGACGGGCCAACCCCTGCGCGTTTTGTCAGACGAGATTGCGGAAAAGACAGCTCAGGAACTGGAAGAATATCCCGATCAGGCCGAGGCACATTTGCGTGAGATCAAGGCCCTGTTGGATGCCGAAGGCTCGGATTACGCAAGCTGACGAGAGACCGTGATGCCGGACACTGACCAAAATCCCGAGGCCGCCCGCTGGAATTACCACCCCGATGGGCCTGTGGCTTTGAACCCGCTGTTTAACTGGCCGCCCCGCCTGTCTGCAGTGTTGAAATGGTATGGTGGTGCATGGCTTCAGGTCACTGCCCTGACCCTGTGCCTGGGGCTTGCGGTGGTGGCCTATGTGCTGTTTTTCCCGGGTTTAGAGACGATGAAGACCTTCCAGCCCGGCTGGATGTTCCGAATCTGGTTGCTGAACATGGTGCCTCAGATTCTGGTCGCGGGCGGGCTGCATTGGTGGCTGTACATGCGCAAAGGGCAGGGCATGTACAAGAAGTTCGACCGCCGGGATCTGACCCGGGACAACGGGACCTTCACCTTTCGCAATCAGGTCTGGGACAATATCTGGTGGACCCTGGGCAGCGCCATGAGTGTCGCCACGATTTACCAATGGGGGATCTATTGGGCGATGGCAAATGGCTATGTCCCCACGGTCACATGGTCCGCCGCACCGGTCTGGTTTGTGATCTGGATGTCGCTAATCCCCATGTGGTCGGGGCTGCATTTCTATTGGGTGCATCGGCTGGAACATCACCCCAAGCTCTATAAACATGTCCACGCCGTGCATCACCGCAACGTCAATATCGGGCCGTGGTCGGGGATATCAAATCACTGGTTTGAGAACCTGTTGTACTTCACCACCTATTTCATCCACCTGATCGTGCCGTCGCACCCGATACATTTGTTATTCCACGCCTATTTCCAGCAGGTCAGCCCGGTTCTGTCCCATTCCGGGTTCGAAAAGCTGAAAGCCGGGGAGACCGAGGCCGCCCGCGCAGGCGATTTTTTCCACCAGCTGCATCACCGGTATTTCGAGTGCAACTATGGCACCTCAGAGATCCCGTTCGACAAGTGGTTTGGCACCTATCATGACGGCTCAGCCGAGGCGACGACGCGCACGCGGGCTTATAAAAAGCAGATGTATACCTAGCCGACCCGTAGGGCACGGGGGGTGATCCCGAATTCGGCTCGGAAGGCGCGGGTCAGGGCGCTGGGATCATCGTATCCGGCCCGCAGGGCGATCTCGCTGACAGTCAGGTCGGTTTCTGCCACCAGCTTCCGCGCTAAATTCAGGCGCAAGCGGCGATAGACCTGGGCCGGACCCGCACCCAGTTCGGATTGCATCCTTGTGGACAATGCCTTGTGCGAGCGTCCGACCTGTCGGGCGATATCCGTAATGGGCAGCGGAGTTTCAAGATTCTCCTGCATCAGCGCCAGAGCCTTGTTTACATAGCCGGTAGTCGCCCCAGCCCCTCCGGAATGCGACCGAGCTGAATCACGGGTCATGAACAACTGCGCGACTTCCAGTGCCAGTGCCTGCCCGTGGTCATGACCGATCAGATGCAACACAAGATCGAAAGCTGCCATGGCGCCGGAACAGGTAATGCGATTCCGGTCTAAGACATACCGCTCGCGCCGGGCGTCGATCTCGGGGAACCGCTCGGTAAAGCCGGTCAGCTCTTCCCAATGGATGGTGGCGCGATACCCGTCCAGCAGTCCGGCCAGCGCCAGCAGCCAGCTTCCGGTGTCCAGCCCAGCCAGAACGTCATAGCGATTTGCGGCGGATCGCAATCCGGTCAGCGTCGGCCAGCCGCCATGCGCGCGAAACCCATATGATGGCATCACCATCAATGTACCGCCGCGGGCAGATTGCAGTCTTGCGTGCGGCGTAACCTGCAACCCCGAGGATGATGTGACCGGCCCTTCTGTCAGCGACAGGAATTCCCAGTCATACAGTTTTCGTCCAGCCAGCGAATTGGCCGCGCGCAGGGGTTCGACGGTGTTGGCAAGGCAATGGTTTGAAAACCCATCAAAAAGCAGAACCCCGAATTGCTGCATCGCGGCAGGCGATTTTGTCCATCTTCGCATGGTTAACGTCTATTTCTGCACGATGAACTTTGCAACCCGGGCCACGATATCGCAAGCCCTAGATGTGGAGACCGCAGATGCAATATGGCCTGACCGACGAGCAAGAGATGATCGCCGCGACTGTTCGCAGTTTCGTCGAGAAAGAGATCTATCCACATGAAGAGCTGGTTGAACGTACCGGCGAGGTTCCGCAGGAAATAGCGGATGAGATCAAGCGCAAGACAATTGAATTGGGTTTCTATGCCTGCAATTTTCCCGAAAGCGTCGGATGTGCCGGGCTGAACCATCGGGAATTTGCACTGGTCGAGCGCGAACTGGGCCGGGGATCGATGGCCTTGAACCACTTCTTTGGCCGTCCGCAAAACATCCTGATGGCCTGCGAGGGCGAGCAAGTCGAACGCTATCTGATGCCCGCAGTTCGGGGCGAAAGGATGGATGCACTGGCGATGACCGAACCAGGTGCAGGTTCGGATGTGCGTGGTATGAAATGTGCCGCAGTTCGAGACGGCGGAGATTGGGTCGTCAACGGGACCAAACATTTCATCTCGGGCGCGGAGCATGCCGATTTCATCATCGTTTTCATCGCGACGGGTGAAGATCAGACGCCAAAAGGTCCAAAGAAACGGATCACAGCCTTTCTTGTGGATCGCGGCACGCCGGGATTCACCATCCGGGACGGGTATAAATCGGTCAGCCACCGGGGCTATAAGAACATGGTCCTGGATTTTGACGATTGTCGCCTGCCCGACAGTCAGGTGTTGGGCGAGGTCGATGGCGGGTTCGAGGTGATGAATACCTGGCTATATGCCACCCGCATCACCGTGGCGACCATGTCGGTCGGACGCGCACGTCGCGCCTTTGACTATGCGCTGGACTATGCAGCCACGCGTGAACAATTCGGTCAGAAAATCGGCAAGTTCCAGGGCGTGTCATTCCAGATCGCCGATATGATCACCGAAATCGATGCCGCTGACCTGTTGACGCTGGCAGCGGCCGACCGGCTGGACAAGGGGCTGCCTGCAAACCGCGAGATTGCCTCGGCCAAGCTCTATGCGTCCGAAATGCTGGCACGGGTGACTGACGCCGCGATTCAGGTGCATGGTGGCATGGGGCTGATGGACGATTACCCGCTGGAACGGTTCTGGCGCGATGCGCGCGTCGAACGCATCTGGGACGGTACCAGCGAGATTCAGCGTCACATCATCAGTCGTGAGCTGTTGCGGGCACTTGGCGCATGACAACGGCGCTGGCACGGGCGTTGAACCCCAGCTCCATTGCCGTGATCGGTGGTGGGGCTTGGTGCGCGTCAGTCATTCAACAGGCACGCAAGTTCGGGTTTCAGGGCGATATCTGGCCGGTCCATCCCAAAGCCTCTGAGGTGGCCGGAGAGCGCGTCTTTGCGCGGCTCGAGGATTTGCCCACGGCCCCGGATGTGGCCTTTGTGGGCATCAATCGTCATGCAACAATCGAGGCGGTTCAGGCGCTGGCAGCGATCGGGGCAGGGGGTGCGGTTTGTTTCGCGTCGGGGTTCACCGAGGCGCGAGCCGAGGATGATCTGGGCGCCGATCTGCAGGACCAGTTGATTGCAGCCGCCGGCGAAATGCCTGTTCTGGGTCCCAACTGCTATGGTTTCGTCAACGGGCTGGATCAAGTCGCAGTCTGGCCGGATCAGCACGGGATGCAACCGGTGGAACGAGGCGTAGCGATCCTGACGCAAAGTTCGAATATTGCAATCAACATGACCATGCAACGCCGGGCCCTGCCGCTGGCGTTCATGCTGACCTGCGGGAATCAGGCGCAGACACATCAGGCTGACGTTGCCTCAACACTTCTGGACGACGACCGGATCACCGCTATCGGTGTTCATATCGAAGGGTTTGGCGATCTGCGAAAATGGGAGGCTTTGGCCGACAAGGCACGCAGACGGGGCGTATCGGTTGTTGCTTTGAAAATGGGCCGCTCCTCCCATGCGCAGGCGGCGACGATATCCCATACGGCGTCTTTGGCAGGTGGTGATGCGGGCGCGCAGGCTTTTTTGGACCGGTTGGGAATCGCACGGTTGGGCGACATTCCCAGCTTTTTGGAATGTCTCAAGCTGTTGCATGTTACGGGGCGATTGCGCGGCAGCGGGTTGGGTACCATCAGCTGCTCGGGCGGTGAGGCCAGCCTAGCCGCAGATATGTCCGAGGGACGCGATCTGCATTTCCCGCCATTGACCAAGGTACAGCAAGCTGACCTGCGCGCAGCTTTGGGGCCCATGGTGGCGTTGGCGAACCCGCTGGACTACCACACCTATATATGGCGCGATACCGAAGCGATGACCCGCGCGTGGTCGGCGATGACCGGGCCGGAACAGGCCATTACCATTGCGATTGTGGACTATCCTCACACCGACGCATCGGATTGGGAATGTGCCACCCAAGCGGCGTTGAACTGCGCCGCCCAAACCGGGCGACCTTTTGCCGTTGCCGCGACCCTACCCGAACTTTTGCCAGAGGATGTGGCGCAGCGCCTGCTGGACGGCGGTGTGGTGCCCTTTGCCGGTCTGCATGAAGCCTTGGCTGCGGTTGAGGCCGCTGCGCGGCCGGTTGCGGCACCGGCTGATCCGGTACTGTTGCCCTCGCAGGCTGAGGCAGACCATGTCTTGACCGAAGCAGAGGCCAAACGGGCGCTGGCAGATCATGGTCTGCGGATTCCTCAATCCGTAGTGACGCGTCCGGACAAGGCTGCGCATGCTGCATCGAATCTGACCGCGCCTTTCGCGGTCAAGGGCGTCGGGCTTGCGCATAAATCCGAACACGGTGCGGTGCGCCTTGGCGTCGGCTTGGACGATCTGAGCGCGGTTGCGACCGAGCTTGGAACCGACGAAGTTCTGATCGAAGAGATGGCCCAAGGCGGTGTTGCCGAGTTATTGATCGGCGTCACCCGTGATCCGGCCCATGGCTATGTTCTGACGCTAGGGGCTGGAGGCGTGCTGACCGAAATTCTGCGCGACAGTGTTTCAGTGCTGATCCCGTCATCCCGGGACGTGGTCCGTCAGGCGCTGGGCAAGCTGAACTGTGCGCCGTTGCTTGCGGGGTATCGCGGTAAACCGGCGGCGGATACCGAGGCGATCCTGAATGCAGCCGAGGCTGTGCAAGCCTATGTTATTGCCAATGCAGCCCATGTCAGCGAAGTTGAAATCAATCCACTCATCTGCAATCCCGATGGCGCTGTGGCCGTGGATGCTCTGATCCGAAAGGCACGTATATGAACCCGGTTAAAACCATGCGCGATGGCGCGATTCTGCAGGTCACTCTGGACCGACCCAAGGCAAACGCCATTGATCTGGCCACCAGCCGGATCATGGGTGAAGTGTTCCGCGAATTCCGCGATGATCCTGAGTTGCGCGTGGCCATCCTGACCGGTGGTGGCGAAAAGTTCTTTTGCCCGGGGTGGGACCTGAAGGCCGCCGCGGACGGAGACGCCGTGGACGGAGATTATGGAGTCGGCGGTTTTGGCGGGCTGCAGGAATTGCGGGATATGAACAAGCCTGTCATCGCCGCGGTGAACGGGATTGCCTGTGGTGGCGGGCTGGAACTGGCGCTGAGTGCGGATATGATCATCGCTGCAGAGCATGCCAGCTTTGCCCTGCCCGAAATCCGGTCGGGCACCGTGGCCGATGCGGCCAGTGTAAAGCTGCCAAAACGCATCCCCTACCATATCGCGATGGAACTGCTGCTGACTGGCCGCTGGTTCGATCCGGTTGAGGCAAAAGGGTGGGGCCTGATCAACGAGATCGTCCCAGGTGATCAGCTTTTAGACCGGGCATGGGAACTGGCCCGTTTACTGGCCAGCGGCCCCCCGCTGGTTTACGCGGCGATCAAAGAGATCGTGCGCGACGCCGAAGATTCCAAGTTTCAGGATGCCATGAACCGGATCACCGGGCGGCAGTTGCCGACGGTGGACATTCTATATGGTTCTGAAGACAACCTCGAAGGCGCGCGCGCCTTTGCCGAGAAACGCGACCCGGTCTGGAAAGGGCGCTGAGCGGGTTCAGATTTTCTCGAACATTGCCATAAGGGCGGTATCGTCCCGGTTGGGTCCGGCAGCCAGGTCGCCGTAGATTCGAACTTCGGGCAGGGACAGGTTTTGTATCTGCCCATGGGCAAGCTGGTGCAGTGCGTCAGCAAATCCCAGAGATTCGTAGTGTTTCGCGTTAATCGACAGAGCGAATTGCGCGCCTGACCGGGCCACGTTCAACAGCGCAGGCAGGGCCTCGGGGCCGAGATGGCCATGGGTAAATGTGCCCGAGGACACAATGCCCGAATAGCTGTCGCGCGGCACCGGGATGCCCTGGTTCAGGTCAGCCTCAATCGCGTCGCGGTAGATGTCTTTGCGCAGGGCCTGATCCAGCATCTCGGCGCTGATATCGGTGGCGTCGATCGGACCAACGCCCAACCCGGCCAGTACCGCACCGCAAAGCCCGGTGCCTGCACCGACATCCAAAACCGGACCCTGTCCCCCGGCGCAGACAAAGGCGCGCGCGGTGTGGATATGCAACTGATAGTCCTCGCGCGCCGCAAAACCGTCATCATAGTCGCCGGCCCATTCGGCATAAAGCCGTTTGTGGTCCTCGGGGCTGTCTAGCGCATAAGCTGCATGCAGGTCTGGCGATTTTGTACTCATGACTCATGAAAGGCGTATGTGGGGATTCGAATCAAGTATCCAGTAGCGGGTGCTTGCATCTTGGACCATTGGCGATCATCAAGAAGGATATGGTTAAGACACTCTTTTCATTCGGTCACGGATATTCGGCGCAGGCCCTGTCGCGGCACATTGAACCGGCGGGTTGGCGCGTATTCGGAACTACGCGCGATCCGGCGCAATCGGGTGCGGTCCGCGCATCCGGTGCCGAACCGGTGATCTGGCCCGGTCAGACGGTTGATTTGGACGGGGTAACACATCTGTTGATTTCGACCGCGCCGAATGCGGGCGGAGATCCGGTGCTGGCGGCGCTTGGCGACAAAATCGCTGACCGCGCAGGTCAGTTCGATTGGGTCGGATACCTTTCCACAACCGCAGTCTATGGGGACCACAAAGGCGGTTGGGTGGACGAGGCGACCCTTCCTTCACCAATGGCCGAGCGCGGCAGGTGGCGCGTCCGGGCCGAGACACAATGGCAAGACATTACGGGCCTGCCCGTCCACATCTTTCGCCTTGCCGGGATATATGGCCCCGGGCGCGGCCCATTTTCCAAACTTAAACGGGTGGGAATGCGCCGCATAATCAAACCGGGGCAGGTGTTCTCGCGCATCCATGTGGCGGACATCGCGCAGGTGCTTGCGGCGTCGATGGCATCGCCGAACCCAGGTGCGATTTACAATGTCTGTGACGATGAGCCGGTGCCGCCACAGGATGTCATCGCCTATGCGGCTGAACTGCAAGGCCTGCCTCTGCCCGCTGCGGTTCCGTTCGACCAGGCCGATATGTCCCCGATGGCCCGAAGTTTCTATAATGAAAACAAGCGGGTCAGGAATGACCGGATCAAGGATGAACTGGGTATCCGGCTTTTGTATCCGGATTACCGCGCTGGACTGCAGGCCCTGATGAAGGACGGCTGAGCCCTTATCGGGCGGTGGCTTTGATCAGGTCCGCGGCTTTCTCGGCGATCATGATGGTTGGGGCGTTGGTGTTTCCCGAAACCAGAGTAGGCATGACCGATGCATCGACCACGCGCAGCCCCTCGATCCCGCGCACACGCAGTTCGGGGTCAACCACGGCCATCGCATCCACACCCATTTTGCAGGTTCCGACCGGGTGATAGATCGTATCTGCGCGAGCGCGAATATGGTGCTCCCAATCCGCATCGGTTTGAGCGTCATCTATGCCGTACATCGCTTTGTGCCGGAATCTACTGAAGGCCGGCGCGTGCAGAATGTCTTTGGTTATACGCGCGCCCTTGATCAGCGTGTCCAGATCGCGGTCATCGGACAGGTAAGCCGGATCAATGGCCGGAGCGGCAAAGGGATCGGCGCTGTGCAGCCCGACCGTGCCACGGCTTTCGGGGCGCAATTTGCACACATGGCAGCCGAACCCATAGCCATAATGCAGCTTCCTTGCATGATCATCGGCCAAGGAAATGACAAAGTGCAGCTGGATGTCGGGGCGATCCAAAGCCGGGGAGGTTTTCAGAAACGCGGCGCCCTCGGCAAATGGCGTGGCCGCCATCGACTTACCGGTCTTACGCCAGCGCCAAATATGCCCTGCCAAATTCAATGCGGCAGCGACACCGATGCCGAATGTGTTGGTGTCCCGGGTTTTATAGAGCAGCGTGAAATCCAGATGGTCCTGCAGGTTCTTGCCAACGCCCGGCAGGTCGTGCCGCACCTCGATCCCATGTTTGACCAGATCATCAGCGGCACCAATCCCGGATAGCTGCAACAACTGCGGAGTTTGAAGTGCACCGGCGCAAACCAGAACCTCGCGCCTGGCGGAGACAGTGATATCCGCACCTTTGGCCTTTTTCCTGTACACCACGCCGGTGGCCCGCTTTCCTTCAAAGGTCAGCTCTTTGGCATGGGCGTCGGTAATGACCGTCAGGTTCGGGCGGTCCATGACCGGAAAGACATAGGCCGCCGCTGCCGAGCATCGCTCGCCATTCTTCGACGGGTCGTGAAACTGTGTGACCTGATACAGACCAACGCCCTCGTTATCGCCCCGGTTGAAGTCCTGGCTTCGGCGGTGCTGCATCTGTTCGGCAGCTTCAATAAAGGCACGCGTGATCGGGCGCGGCTCTTTCTGGTTTGACACGTGCAGAGGGCCGCTGTCGCCGTGATGGTCGTCGGCGCCATCTTCGTTATGTTCGGACATCTTGAAATAGGGAAGGACGCTGTCCCAGTCCCAACCGGCACAGCCCAGTTCAGCCCAGCCATCATAGTCCTGACGCTGACCCCGGACGTACAACATTGCGTTAATCGCGCTGGACCCGCCCACCGTTTTGCCGCGCGGCTGATATCCTTTGCGGCCGTTCAGCCCCGGTTGGGCCGCGGTTTCAAATGCCCAGTTGTTGATTTTCGGCCGCCCCGGCAGCGAGGCCACTGTTGCCGCGGGCAATCTGGTAAGCATGCCGTTGCCGCCGTTTCCGGCTTCAAGAAGGCAGACACGTATTCCAGGATCTTCGCTCAGGCGACCGGCAAGAACCGAACCGGCGGATCCTGCGCCGACAATTACATAATCAAATTGCATTCAGACTCCAAAAATTTTCGGAACCGGCAGTCAAATACGCCGGTCAATCTGTATTAGGCGCGGATCCGAACAAAAGAACCCGCGCTCATGTCGTTCATAAAGACAGTGGTCGCATACGGATGAAAAACAAGGGCTGTGGTCTATATGTGACCCAAGGTTATTCAGGGATTTGAAAATTGCTCCGATTGCACGGGATCCGGGGATGTTCTCTTCATAATTATTTCCTATGGTTTTCATCATTAAACAAAACTTTTATGCATGAATGCAATTTGCTATTTCTGACTAGGTCAGGACTTCAGGAATACCGATACCCTTGCCAGATGCTCAGCGTATTTGGATGGGGAAGACGTGTCTTGAATCTGTGTTCTTGATTACCACGAATTTCACTGCGCAAGATCGCCGGATATTAGCTAGGATTGGAGACCGATATGGACGGAAGTGATAACCCCAAAGCAGGCGGATGCCCTGTGATGCACGGCGCTGGAACCCGTTCCAACCGGGATTGGTGGCCGAACCAGCTAAACCTGTCGATCCTGCACCAGCACGGAGCGGCTTCGAACCCTCTGGGTTCGGATTTCGACTATGCCGAAGAGTTCAAAAAGCTGGATATGAAGGCGCTGAAAGAAGACCTATATGCGCTGATGACCGATTCACAGGAGTGGTGGCCGGCGGATTATGGCCATTACGGCGGTCTGTTCATTCGGATGGCCTGGCATAGTGCAGGCACCTACCGGACGGCAGATGGCCGTGGCGGGGCCTCGACCGGGAACCAGCGTTTTGCGCCGCTCAACAGTTGGCCGGACAACGGTAACCTCGACAAGGCGCGTCGTCTGCTGTGGCCGATCAAGCAAAAATACGGAAACCAGATTTCCTGGGCTGATCTGATGATCCTGGCAGGTAACTGCGCCATCGAATCCATGGGTGGCAAAACCTTTGGTTTTGCCGGCGGCCGTGCCGATATCTGGGCCCCCGAAGAAGACATCTATTGGGGAACCGAGACAGAATGGCTGGCCCCGACCGACAATCCGCAGAGCCGGTATTCCGGTGAGCGCGATCTGGAAAACCCTCTGGCCGCAGTGCAGATGGGCCTGATCTATGTAAACCCTGAAGGTCCGGACGGAGAGCCCAACGTTCTGGCTTCGGGTCGTGACATCCGCGACACTTTTGGCCGGATGGCAATGAATGACGAGGAAACCGTTGCTCTGGTTGCTGGTGGTCACACTTTCGGCAAGGCGCATGGCGCGGGCGATCCCGATCTGGTCGGCCCCGAACCCGAAGCCGCCCCGATCGAAGAGATGGGCTTTGGTTGGATCAACAAGTTTGGGTCCGGCAAGGGTGACGATACCACGACATCAGGGATCGAAGGCGCCTGGACCGCAAATCCGATCCAATGGGATAACGGCTATTTCGACCTGCTGTTCGGATATGACTGGAACCTGACCAAAAGCCCCTCGGGCGCGTGGATTTGGGAACCGGTGAATGTCAAAGAAGAAGACATGGCCCCGGCGGCGCATGACGCGTCGAAGAAGGTCAAAACCATGATGACCACCGCCGACATGGCGATGCGCATGGACCCGATCTATGGTCCGATCTCAAAGCGTTTTCACGAGAACCCGGAAGAATTCGCTGACGCTTTCGCCCGCGCATGGTTCAAACTGACCCACCGCGACATGGGCCCGCGTTCGAATTACATCGGCGAGGAATTTCCGGCCGAGGAACTGCTGTGGCAAGACAATGTCCCCGCCGTGGATCACGAGCTGATCGGTGACGCGGATGTGGCCGAGCTGAAGGCTAAGATCGCGGCCACTGGCCTCTCGGTGTCCGAGCTGGTTTCGACCGCATGGGCTTCGGCCTCGACCTTCCGCGGCTCGGACAAGCGCGGCGGTGCCAATGGCGCACGTATCCGTCTTGCTCCGCAGAAAGACTGGGACGCGAACGAACCGATGAAGCTGGCCAAGGCACTGACCGCGCTTGAGGGCGTTCAGGCGGTGTTCAACGGCGCACAATCCGGGGGCAAGAAAGTGTCTCTGGCCGACGTGATCGTTCTGGCCGGTAATGTGGGTGTCGAACAGGCCGCCAAGGCCGGCGGTCAGGAGGTTGAGGTTCCGTTCACCCCGGGCCGTACCGATGCGACGCAAGATCAAACCGATGTGGACAGCTTTGCCGTGCTCGAGCCCGAGGCCGACGGCTTCCGCAACTATCAGAAGACGGATTATTCGGTTTCGCCCGAAGAGCTTCTGGTCGACAAAGCCCAGCTGCTGACGCTGTCGGCGCCTGAAATGACCGCGCTGGTTGGCGGTCTGCGCGTGATCGGCGCCAATTTTGGTGACACCAAGCATGGTGTGTTGACCGACCGCGTCGGCACGCTCAGCACCGACTTCTTCACCAACCTGCTGGACATGGGCACCGAATGGAAACCCGCGGGCAAAGGCGTCTATGAAGGTCGGGACCGCGCCAGCGGTGAGGTCAAGTGGACCGGTACCCGCGTCGATCTGGTCTTCGGCTCCAACTCGCAGCTGCGGGCTCTGGTCGAGGTCTACGGTCAGGCAGGCGCAGAAGGCAAATTTGTCTGCGACTTCGTCTCGGCCTGGAACAAGGTCATGAATGCAGACAGGTTCGATCTGAAGTAAGCCTGTGACCTTCGCAGAATTTGCGCCGTCCGAGGAGACTCGGGCGGCGTTTCCTTGCCCCGGTTCCGGGCGCATACCCAGCAATGGGTACGATTCCGCCCAGGGGCTGTTCTTTCCGCTGTTCCATGCGGTCCGTTACCGACTCGGAAGAGAGAATTATTAAGCTAACATTTTGTTTTTATTAACATAGAGAAGTTTCTGTTAAGAAATGCAAAGTTTTTTCAGATTGGGGGTTGCAGGTCCCAGACCTAATCCGTAAATACCCCTTCACCGGCGCTGCTGAGGCGCTTGTGACACACTGGAGAGACGGTGGGACGGGTTGGAGAGACGGCCGGACGC